>NZ_JBICZE010000006.1:177116-380858 GCF_043201735.1 Kitasatospora sp. NPDC048286 | reverse complement strand
GCGGCCGACCCCCCCCCCCCCCGCCCCCCCCCCCCCCCCCCGGGCCTCACGCGGCCCGCCCGGGGCCCCCCCCCCCCCCGCCCGGCCCCCCCGGCCCCCCCCCCCGGGGGGGGGGGCGCCACGGCGGGTTCGACTTCCCTCGGGGCGACCGCGCACGTTGACAGCGCGTCCGCGGCCTGACTCTAATGGGGGCGTGCAGCGCGGCGTCGGCCAAAGAGCAGTGGGCCGGCCGACAGCCGAGCGGGCACCTTTCCCGAAGGGTCGATGCGTGATGAGCACTCTCTCCGCTTCCCTGATCTGACGCCAGGCGGTCACCGCGGTACCGCTGTAGCCGCGAACGCGAACCGCATCCGGCGTTCCGCGACGCGTGTTCCGTGTTCCGAGCCCTGTGTTCCGATCCCCGTGTCCCGCGCCCTGTGTCCCGCGTCCTGTGTCCGATGTCCCGTGACGGAGGTCGCCGGGTGCGGGACCGGCCGTGTCACCGGTTCGGGCACCGCACCGACACCGCGTGTGGCCGCAACCCCCCTTTCCTCTCTGGAGATCCATCACACACGCATGCCCATGTCCTTCAATCTGAACGTCATCGAGGAGTTCCGCGCCAACGGCGGGAGGGTCGGCGGCCCGTTCGAGGGCGGCGACCTGTTGTTGCTGACTACCACCGGAGCCCGCTCCGGGCGGCCGCACACCGTGCCGCTCGGATACGTCCGGGCGGAGGGGCGGCTCCTGGTCGTCGCCTCGGCCGGCGGTGCTCCGGAACACCCCCAGTGGTACCGCAACCTCCTCGCCCACCCGGTGGTCCGGGTCGAAGTCGGCACCGAGGCCTTCGACACCGTCGCCGTACCCGCCGAAGGCGACTGCCGGGAGCGGCTGTTCGCCGCCGTCGTCCGGAAGGCCCCGGGCTACGGGGACTACCAGGCGCACACCGAGCGGGAGTTGCCGGTCGTCGTCCTGGAGCGCCCCGAACCGCCCGCCGACGGGCCGGCCCCGGCCGCCGCCCCGGCCGTGCGCAGCCTCGCCGACAAGCTGGTGGAGACGCACACCTGGCTGCGCGCGCAGCTGCGCCACGTACGGGAGGAGGCGCACGCCCACGTCCCGGGCCGACCGGCCACGCTCGGGCTGCAGCTGCGCCAGCACTGCCTGGCCTTCTGCGACGGGCTGACGCACCACCACACCGGCGAGGACACAGCCGTCTTCCCCGCGCTCGCGCGCAGCCATCCGGAGCTGGCCGACGTCCTGGCGCGGCTCGGCGAACAGCACCGGGCCATCGGCCGGATCAAGGAGGAGCTGGTGGCCCTGCTGGCCGGGATCGCGGTCACCGAGCCGGAGCGGCTCCGGACGGAACTGGACCGGATGTCCGCCGAGTTGGAGGACCACCTCGACTTCGAGGAGGCGGAACTGCTGCCGGTCCTCTCCGGCATCCCCTTCCCGCCGCCCGGGTCCGCGACACGCGGACCGGCGCCCGGCCCAGTGTCCGGCCCGGCGCCCGGCCCGGCGCCTTCCGGCAGCTGAAACGGCGTTGCCGCCGTCCCCTCCCGAGTCGTGGGAGGGGACGGCGGCTCCGGTACGGGCCCGCGCCGGGGCGGTCCGTCGCGGCGGTCCTTACAGCGCCGAGAAGACCGGCAGGTAGCCGCCGGAGTGGCCGGACGCCTTCGGGTGGTAGCTCTCGTCGACCGGCAGGGTGGTGCTGTTCAGCCAGGTGGTCTGCGAGCCGCAGATCTCGTGCTCGGTGAAGATGCTGCGGACGTCGCCGAAGGCGAAACCGGCGTTGGCGGCCCGCTTGGCGAGGACACCGTCGAGGGTGTCGGCGGCACCGTTGATCGCGGCGCGCTTGGTGTCGCTGATGCCGAAGATGCAGCTGCCGCCGATCTTGTAGATGTGCGGGTAGCCCATCACCACGACGTGGGCCTTCGGGGACTTGGCCTTGATCGCCGAGTACACCTTGTCCAGCTGGGCGGGCAGGGTGTTGGTGGCGTAGCTCTTGGCCGTGTTGATGGCGCTGATGCAGTCGCTGTCCGAGCCGAGGACACAGGTCTGCATGGTGTCGGCGAAGCCGGCGTCGTTGCCGCCGACCGAGATGCTGACCAGCGTGGTGTTGGCGTCCAGGGCGGAGATCTGGTTGTTCAGGATGTCGCCGGTCTTGGCGCCCGAACAGGCCACGAACTTGAAGGAGGACGGCGCGTGCGCGTTCTTCCAGAGGTACGCGTACGCATTGGTGCTGCGCTTGCAGCTGCCACTCTCGGCCGTGTAGCTGCCGGCGCCGACACCGGAGGAGTACGAGTCGCCGAGGGCCACGTAGTTGGCGCCGGCGGCGTTCGCGGAGGACGCGGCGAACAGCGTCGTCATGGTGAGGCCTGCGGCTATGGCGGCGATGGACAGAGCACGGGCACGGCGGATCATCACAGCTCCAGTGGGGTGGCGTGGTGAGGGTCACAGAAGTGATACCAGGCGGTAGCCGAACCCGGAAGCGGTCATGCCAAGGATATTGACGGGACGTCTGACAGCTCGGAGATGAACTGCCGCTGACAATCCGTGACTTCGCGCAGGTCAACGGGGGTGCGCGATGACGCGCGTAGCGCTGCGCGCGTAGACCGGCAACTTGCGGAAATTTCTTGCACGATAAGCCGCGGGCCGCCGCCCGGACATCGCCGAGTCAGATTCGGAGCAGGTGTCAGCGGGCCCAGGGGGGGCTGATCGAACTCCCGAGGCGCACCGAGAGGTGGGCGAAAAGGGACATCAACGGCACGGCCGGAATTCACCGTTGCGGCCGATCCGAGCCGTGCGACGGATGTTGACATCGGTCATGGCGGGGCGTCAGGGCAGCGAACAACGCCTCAGGGCGGCGCGCGGCGGCGGCATGCCGAGATTCTGCTGCCGGAACAGTGGTGCCGAGACGCTGCCGCCGGGACACCGCTGCCGGAACAGCGCTGTCGGGACAGCGCTGTCGGGACAGTGGTGTCGGGACAGTGGTGTCGCGACAGCACTACCGGGACGTCGTCCGGGAGTACGGCGCCGCGCGCGGTCAGCCCTGCACGCCGGGGTGGCCACCACCGTGGTGCACGGCCCCGGGGTACACGGTGCCCGGGGCGAGGGTGCAGCCCTCGACCGGCAGCTCCTCGATCGCCTCGTTCGCCGCCGCGGGCACGTCGAGCCAGCGGGCGGCGGTGGCGACCGCCGTCCGGGCCTGGCGCAGCCCGGGCCCGCCCCAGCCCAGCAGTTCGACGGCGAGGCCCGGTGCGACCAGCAGCCGCCGGTAGTGCCGGCCCGAGGCCGGGTCGGCCGCGCTCGGGCCGACCGCCCGCAGCACCGCCGCCATCCGGACCCGCGCGCACTCGTGCCCGCCGTTCGCCGAACCGACCCGGTCGTAGAGGTAGCCGAGGTAGTACGGCCGGCTGATCAGGGCCTGTGCCTCCTCGGCCGCCTCCCGAGCCAGGGCGGCCGCCGGATCCCCACCGTCCTCCGGCTCCAGCGAGCCGCCGGGCAGCGAGCAGATCCCGTCCCTGGGGTTCACCAGTGTCAGCACCCGCCCGTCGGGGGCGAACAGCCACCCCCAGGACTGCTTGACCGGCAGCCCCTCCGGCACCTGCTCGCCCGGCCGCCACGGCCAGCCCGCCGTGGGGCGCCGCCGCACCTTCCCGAGCAGCTCGGCGATCTCCGCGCTGTACTCGATCGGGCTCATGCTCTCGCCCCGCGGCGCTCGGCGGGGGCACCGGCCCGCGCCCACCCCCTGGCACCGAGCGCGCTCCGCTCGCTCATCCGTCCCCCTCTCGCTGTCGGGCTTCGCCGGACCGGCGGTGCGCGGGGAGGACCTGCAGGGCACGGTACGGAGCGGAGCGGCCGGAGCGGCGGCGTGGGGCACCGCGCGCTCCTGCTGTTGATCTTCTCCGAATCTTCCCCGAACACGCGGTCGATGAACAGTCCCCAGCGCCGCATGGTGGATGCGGAGGCGGTGAACGCGGTGAACGCGGAGGCGGTGACCGCCCTCGTCAGCCCAGCGACCCACCCCCTTCCCCGGCGCCCCGGAAGACGGGCAGCGGGAACCCGGGCAGCGGATCCACCCCGGGCGGGAAGGGCAGCCCGCGCGCGGCGTCGTCGGCCAGCTCGTCGAACACCTCGTGCGCCGTCATCGTCCGCAGCCGGCCGCCGGTCAGCGCCCAGCCGCGGACCGGCGGCCGGAGCCGGGCGCCCGCCTCCTCGCCGTCCACCCGGACGCCCGCCGACGGATCGCCGTGCAGCAGCAGCGCCCCCTCCCCACCCAGGGCGACACCCGCCGCGAGCGTGACGCAGAACGCCTCGGCGTCCCGCCCGGCGGGGTACAGCCGGCCCTCCTCCACACAGACGTCCACCGCGGAGGTGAGCTCCTCGCCGTCCTCGGGGCCGTGGCAGCGCAGCGTCAGCAGGTGGCAGCCCTCCCCCGCGCCCTCGGCCAGCGCCAGGTAGACCGAGGTCACATACCGCATCACGGCCGCCATCCGGAGCTGCCCGGACGGGTCGCCGCCGACGGCGTCCAGCAGGACCGCGCAGGCCACGGACATCCGCACCCGCGCCCGGTGGTCGTCCAGCAGCACCGGGAGCAGCTCGGCCAGCCGCTCCCCCGCGTAGACGAACGGCTCACCGGCCAGCTCCGGATCGCCCGCGTAGGCGACCCGGGCGGCGGGCATCCGGGGATCGAGGCCGAGCGCCTCGCAGTAGTCCTCGAAGTCGCCCGCCTCCAGGACCCGAAGGTGCACCTCCAGCCCCTGCCGGTGCAGGGCCGTCAGCTGCTCCTCCGCCTGTCGCAGGTAGGCCGCGTGCCCGAGCCCGCCGAACAGCCCGTACCGCGCCAGCCCGGCGAAGTCCCCCGCGTCGACGGCCAGGGCCACCGCCACCGGCTGGGGCGGCGGCGCGCCCCGGACCCGCCCACCGCGCCCGGCCGCCCGCGCACCGCGCCCGCCGGCCCGCGCCCCCGACGGCCGGCCGCCTCCGGGTGGCACCGCCCCGCCGGGCCCACCGGCCGAGGCCCCGCCGGCACCGCCACCGGACCTCCGCCCGGACAGCACCAGCACCTGCCGGCGCCGCAGCGACGGCCGCC
Organism: Kitasatospora sp. NPDC048286; assembly: GCF_043201735.1. Classification (NCBI taxonomy): domain Bacteria; kingdom Bacillati; phylum Actinomycetota; class Actinomycetes; order Kitasatosporales; family Streptomycetaceae; genus Kitasatospora; species Kitasatospora sp. NPDC048286. The sequence goes on along the minus strand of NZ_JBICZE010000006.1, from coordinate 375,790 downwards.
CCGCCGCGGCACCGCCCAGCACCTCGCACACAGACTCCCGCACAGCAGCCATGGCTCCTCCTTCTCGTTCGCTCGCCCGACACCGGACGGTGCCGACCACCCCGGCCGGGAGTGGCCGACGCCGAGGAACATACACAGAGCCACTGACAATGCACCCCAGGTAATCGAACAAGCTCGGCGCGGGCCCCTGGCCGCCGCCGCGGAACGCCGGGGGCCGCACCGCCGGGGCATCCGAACAGCACGCGGCTGACAGATTTCGAAATCTGTCAGCTGTCATCTGTCAGCCGTTATCTGTCATCTGTCAGCCGCCGCCCACCGACTGCCGCCCGCCCCTCGCCCCCCGTTCCCCCAGGGGCCACCGGGGCCCGTGGTTCCACAGGGTCGGGCGGGATTGTCAGTGGTGCGGGTTAGGGTCGGGGACCATGCGACTGCTGCATACCTCCGACTGGCATCTCGGGCGCTCGTTCCACCGGGAGAGCCTGCACGACGCCCAGCGCGCCTTCCTGGACCACCTGGTGGCAGTGGTCCGGTCCGAGGGCGTGGACGCCGTGCTGGTCGCGGGGGACGTGTACGACCGGGCACTGCCCGGGCTGGAAGCGGTCGCGATGTTCGACGACGTGCTGCACCGGCTCGCGGATCTCGGGGTGCCGACGGTCTTCATCAGCGGCAACCACGACTCGGCCCGCCGCCTCGGGGTCGGGGCGGGGCTGATCGGGCGGGCCGGCATCCACCTGCGGACCGACCCGGACGGGTGCGCCGAGCCCGTCCTGCTGGCGGACGGGCACGGCCCGGTCGCGGTGTACGGGCTGCCGTACCTGGAGCCGACGCTGGTGCGCGAGCGGTTCGGGCTCGCGAAGGGCGGGCACGCGGCGGTGCTCGGGGCGGCGATGGAGCGGGTCCGGGCGGACCTCGCGGCACGCCCGGCCGGCACCCGGGCGGTGGTGCTGGCGCACGCCTTCGTCACCGGCGGCGCGCCGAGCGACAGCGAGCGGGACATCGCGGTCGGCGGCGTCGCCTCCGTGCCCGCCTCGGTCTTCGACGGGGTGCACTACGCCGCGCTCGGCCACCTGCACGGCTGCCAGACGCTCGCCCCGCACCTGCGCTACAGCGGCTCCCCGCTCGCCTACTCCTTCTCCGAGGCCAACCAGCGCAAGACCATGTGGCTGGTCGACCTCGCCGCCGACGGCTCGGTGACGGCCGAGCGCGTCCCCTGCCCCGAGCCGCGCCGCCTGGCGACCTTGCGCGGCACCCTCGACGAGCTGCTCACCGACGAGCGGTACGCCGAGCACGAGCAGTCCTGGGTGCAGGCCACGCTCACCGACGCGGCCCGGCCGAGCGAGCCGATGGAGAAGTTGCGCCGCCGCTTCCCGCACACCCTCCAGCTGCTGTTCGACCCCGAGCGCGGCGACGCCGAGCCCTCCCTGTCGTACGCGGCGCGGGTCAGCGGCCGCGGGGACCTCGAGGTCGCGGAGGGCTTCCTGCGGCACGTCCGCCCCGGTGCCGAGCCGGCGCCGGACGAGCTCGGCTGGCTGCGCGAGGGCTTCGAGCGCGTCCGGGAGACCACCGACCGGAAGGCGGACCTGCCCCGATGAGGCTGCACCGGCTCACCGTCACCGCCTTCGGCCCGTTCGCGGGCAGCGAGACGGTGGACTTCGACGCGCTCGCCACCGGCGGGCTGTTCCTGCTGCGCGGCGCGACGGGCGCCGGCAAGACCAGCGTGCTGGACGCGGTCTGCTTCGCCCTGTACGGCGAGACGCCGGGCGCACGCCGGGCCAACCGGCTGCGCAGCGACCACGCCGATCCGAAGCGGCTGACCTCGGTGGAGCTGGAGCTGACCCTCGGCGGTCGGCGGCTGCAGATCACCCGGCTGCCGGAACAGCGCCGGCCGAAGAAGGTCGGCACCGGCACCACCGTCGAGCGGGCGCAGACGCTGCTGCGCGAGTGGGTCGCCGACACGGGCGACGGCGCGCCCGGCTGGCGGGGGCTCAGCAAGTCGCACCAGGAGGCCGGGGAGGAGATCCACCGGCTGATCGGCATGAACCGGGAGCAGTTCTGCCAGGTGGTGCTGCTGCCGCAGGGCGACTTCGCCCGTTTCCTCAAGGCCGACTCGGAGGAGCGCGGCAAGCTGCTGCGGCGGCTGTTCGACACCGAGCGGTTCCAGCACGTGGAGGCCTGGCTGGCCGAGCAGCGTCGCGGCCAGGAGGCCGCCGTCCAGGCCGGCCGGCGGCGGCTGCGGGACCTCGCCAGCAAGGCCGAGCAGGCGGCCGGTCCGGGCGCCGAACCCGCCGCCGGCTGGGTGCCGGCCGAGGAGGACGACGCCGGTCTGGCCGCCGGGGTGCTCGGCTGGGCGGCGGTCCTGCGCAGCGGCGCGGCCGAGCAGGTCGCCGTCGCCGAGGCCGCCCTCGCGGGCGCCGGCGCCGCTCAGCGCGCCGCCCAGGAGCACCGCGGCGCCGCGGAGGAGCTGGCCGGTCGCCAGCGCCGGCACGGGGAGGCGCTGGACCGGGCCGAGCGGCTGGCCGGTTTCGAGGCCGCCGCGGCCGCGGACCGGCGGCGGCTGGCCGCCGCCCAGGAGGCCGTCGGGGTGGAGTCGGCGCTGCGGCTGCGGGAGAACGCGGCCGAGGTGCTCGGGCGCGCCCGACTGGCGGAGCGCCGGCACCGCGAGGCGCTGGCCGGCTCCGGTGGCGAGGGCCGGGAGCTCGCCGGGGCGGACGCCGCCGGGCTCGCCGAGGCCGAACTGCGGCTGCGGGCCGAGGTGGTCCGGCTGGAGGCGGCCCGGGCGGAGGAGCGACGCTGCGCCGAACTCGCCCACGAGCAGCGCTCCCTGACGGAAGACCGGCGCGCCGCCGAGGAACGGGCCGAGGAGGCCGAGGACTGGCTGTCCGAGTTCGAGGACGAGCTGGGCCGCTTGGAACAGCAGCACGCCGAGGCCCGGTCCGCGAGCTCAAGGGTCGAGCAACTGGACGGGCAGCGCACCGAGTTGACGGTTCGTCTGGGAGCGGCCAGGGAGCGCGACGGCCTGCGCGCCGAGATCGCCGCCGCCGAGCCCCGGGTGGTCGCGCTGCGCACCGCCGCGTTGGACGCCCGCGAGCACAGCCTGGACCTGCGGGACCGCCGGCTGAGCGGCATGGCCACCGAGCTGGCCGAGCAACTGCGCACGGGCGAGGCCTGCCGGGTCTGCGGCTCGCCCGAGCACCCGGCACCCGCCGAGGCCACGCCCGGCGGCCGGGTCGGCGCCGAGGACGAGGAGCGGGCGCGCCGGGCACAGGCCGCCGCCGAGCGGGCCTGGACGGAGGCCGACCAGGCGCTCACCGCGCTGCGGGTGCGCGAGGCCACCGCCGCCGGCGCGGCCGGGCCGGACGGCGCGGAGGCGCTCGCGCAGGCCCTCGCCGGGCTGGAGCGCGAGCACCGCGAGGCACGGCAGGCGGCGGAGGCGCTCGGCCGGGTCGAGCAGGACATCGCCCGACTGTCGCAGGACCGCGCCCGCCGGGTCGACGAACTGCACGAGGCCAAGGAGCGCGCCGCCGTCCTCTCCGACCGTCTGCTGGCGCTCGGCACCGAGCAGCGGGCGCTGACGGCCCGGGTGGCGGCCGCCCGCGGCGAGGCGGCCTCGGTCGCGGACAGGGCCGCGGCCCTGTCCCGGCTCACCGAGGCGGTCGCCGCCACGGCCACCGCCGCCAGGGCGCACGCGGAGGCGGAGGCCAGGCTCGGCGAGGCCGAGGACGAGCTGGGCAAGGCCGCCGCCGCGGCGGGCTTCCCGGACGCCGCGGACGCGCTGGCGGTGCTGCTGCCGCGCGAGGAGCGCGAGCGGCTGGAGGAGCGGCTGGAGCGGCACCGCGCGGAGACCGCCGCCGTCCGCCGAGAGCTGGCGCTGCCGGAACTGGCCGAGGCCGCGGGCCGTCCGCCGGTGGACCTGACCGCCGTCGCAACCGCGCTCGGCGCGGCCACCGACCGGCTCGGCCGGGCGCACGCCGCCCACGCGGCGGCCCGCGAGCGCTGCGCGGCGCTGGCCGCGATCGGTCGGCAACTGGACGGGCTCGCCGCCGAGCTGGCCCCGGCGCTGGACCGCTACGGGCGGATCAACCGGCTCGCCGCGCTCGCGGCCGGCACCTCGGCCGAGAACCGGCTGCGGATGCGCCTGGAGTCGTACGTCCTGGCGGCCCGGCTGGAGCAGGTCGCGGCGGCGGCCAGCGACCGGCTGGTCCGGATGTCCGGCGGGCGCTACACCCTGGTGCACAGCGACGACCGGGGCACCGGCACCAAGCGCTCGGGCCTGGCCCTGCGGGTGGTCGACGCCTGGACGGGCACCGAGCGGGACACCGCGACCCTCTCCGGCGGCGAGAGCTTCTTCGCCTCGCTCTCCCTCGCCCTGGGCCTGGCCGACGTGGTCACCGACGAGGCGGGCGGCATGCCGCTGGACACCCTCTTCATCGACGAGGGCTTCGGCACCCTCGACGAGCACGCCCTCGAGGAGGTCATGGACGTCCTGGACGGCCTGCGCGAGCGCGACCGCGCGGTCGGCATCGTCAGCCACGTCGCCGACCTGCGCAGCCGCATCCCCGCCCAGCTGCTGGTCCGCAAGGGGCGGCACGGCTCGACCCTGGCACTGGCCGGACGGGAGGACGCTTAGTACTCCAGTGGTACTCCAGCCGTACATCGTGACCTTCATGAGTGCCTCGCCCTGCTGATCCCGGGCTGAGACCTCCGAGGGCCGTCGACCTGACAGGGGCTAAGGTGCCCCGATGACCGTAGCCTTCTCCGACGCCTTCCTGCACGCCGCCGAGTACCACGCGGCCTGGGGCGTACAACAGCTGGAAATGATCACCCAGGCCTTCCCGGCTGGGCCGTGGACGGCAGATCTGGACCAGTGCCACTACGAGTCCGGCGGCCGAAGCCTTCGGGTGGGACTGCTGGGCAGCTACGACCTGGCCGAGCAGACCTGGCTGTGGGGCTGGGCCAACCCGGGGCTGCGCGGCAGTGAAGTGGCTGCCGCCGGCGCGCGAATCCCCGAGTTCGGCCGCCGTCACGGCATCGTGGAGCTGCAGCAGGAGGGCGTGGAGCTGGCCCGTTTCGCCGACCCGCGCCGGGCGGCGGAGGCACTGGCCTTCCTCGGCATGGCAGCGCTCGGCGCGCCCGGCTACATCGGCCAGGAGGCCGGTCCGGAGACCCGGGTCTACTTCGTACCGCAAGATCCGCGACTTCGGCCCGCGCGGCTGGACCCGGTCGCCATGCCGCGCCATCTGCTCACTGGCGCACAGCTTTTCGCGCGCTCGCCGCGACTTGTGGTCAACGGCTGGTTCGCCCTGCACGGCATCCCGGTGCAGGAAACCGCCGACCGGATCACCGCGCCTCTGCCCAGCGGGGGCGCCGCGGTGGTCTCCTTCGACTCCGCCGGCCGTATCTCGGGCATCAACGCGGGACCGGTTCCTGCCTAGTACTCCACCGTGGATCTCGACGCGGCCCGAGGTCAGCCCGAGCAGGCGATTCGCTGCGCCTGCTGCCAGGCGCACACCGGGCAGAGGGTGCCGCCGGGGTGGTCGGCGGGCAGTTCGGTCGGCTCGCCGCACAGGACGCAGTCGGCGCGTGGCCCGGTCGCGTCCGGGTCGTGCCGCAGCGCGGCCTCCGCTCCGTCCTCGGGTGCGAGTTCGCAGACGACCGCTTCCTGGTTCGTACGGGTGTCGCTCATGCCGCCTTACTACTCCGCTCCCCGCTCAAGCGCAACAAGCTCGGTCCCGGCGGCCCGTGGCCCCGGCGGACGAATGTCAGCGAACAGATTTCAGCGAACGTTCGCTGAAATCTGTTCGCTGAAATCCCGGGGCGGCGGGGTCGGTGCCGAAGGCCGGGGGCGGCTGTCACCCCCAGCGGTCGTCGCGCGAGCGCCTGGTCACCGTGCCTCCAGCGGGAGTTCGCCGACGCGGTCGACCGCGCCCTTGGTGAGGACGGCGGAGGTTCCGAGCACCGTCCCGGCCGGCCCCGCGTCGCCGGCCTCGCTGAGGACCGTGCGCTCGCCGAGGAACGCGTACGTGGTCCGGTCGAAGATCCACTGCGTCTGCTGTCCGTGCGCCGTGCGGGCCACGGCGACGCCTTCGCGCCCGGCGGCGTCGCCGGCCGAGGGGACCACGGTGACTCCGGGGATCCGCTCGGCGGCCCGGTAGAGCGCGGCGCCGACCTGCGGCGGCGCCCAGGTCTCGGCCAGCAGGTCGCCGATCGCGGCGAAGGCCCGCTGGTCGGGGTCCTGGCCCGCGCCGGTCTGGCCCTCGGTGCGGGTCTGTTCCCGGATCAGCTTCAGCAGGGCGTCCGGGTCGGTGGGCAGGGAGGCGACGTACGCGTGGGTCGGCTCGGCGATGGACGGGCCGACCGGGCGTGCGGTGTGGGGCCGGGGCGTCGCGCCCGGCCGGTCGAGCTCGAAGACCGGTCCGTCCTCGCCCAGCGGGCTGTCCGGCCCGCCGTCCTCGCGCAGCAGACCGGGGCGACTGCCGTCGGCGGACAGCCAGACCTGCCGGGTGTGCGCCGGCGCCGTCGTCGCGGGACCGCCCGCGGCGCTCTGCCCGGCGAAGGCGACCCTGCTCTCGATGTAGACGAACTGGTCGGCGCGGACAGCCGGTTGCTCCGCCTCGGCGGCGGCGAGCGCGATGCGGCCGAGGAGCCGTCCCGCTTCGGAGGTCCCGGCGGCGCTGCTCTCGACGACCGCGCGGTCGGGCTCGGCCGCACCCCCGAGGTCCAGCGCCACGACGCCGACGGCCGCGAGGCCGCAGGCGAGCGCCGGCACGGCGATCCGGAACCGGAGCGAACGCCGGGTCGGACGCCCGGACGGCGCCCGCCCGACGAACCCGGCGGACGCGGCAGACGCGGCGGACCCAACGGACACGGCAGGCGGAGCAGCCTCGGCACCATCGGCGGCGGCCCTGCGCAACACCTCCCGTCTCAGCAGCAGTCGACGCTCCTCGTCCAGGCCGGGCACCGCCGGCGGCGGCAGCAGCTCGGCGAGTTCGCGGCGCTCGGACTCCTCGGACGACGGGCACTGGGTACCGCGCCGTGGGGTGGCATTCATCCGTGGCTCTCCTGGGTCGACGGCCGGAGCACGGGGACACGGCCGGATACGGGCAGGGTGGTGACGGCGGAGGGGGTCCTGCCCTCCGCCGCGGTGGGCTCTCCGGTGCCGTCCGGCCGGTGCCGCACGCGTGCGGAGGCCCTGGCCGAAGCCCTGGCCTCCGCCGCGACTTCGGCTTCGGTGAGGTCGCGCAGCCGGGCACGGGCCCGGGACAGCCGCGAGCGGACGGTCCCGATCGGCGTGCCGAGCGCCTCGGCCGCGCTCGCGTAGTCCAGTCCGGCCCACACCACGAGGGTGAAGACCTCCCGGTCGCGGCGCCGGAGGCGGGCGAGCGCGCGACGCGCGGCCCGCAGGTGTTCGACGTCGGCGAGGTTCGCGACCAGGTCGTCGGCGAAGTCCGGGACCGAGCCGCGTTCCGGGGTCCGGGCCAGCGCGATGTCACGGCGCCGGCGGGCGCGGGCGTTGCGGCGCATGATGTTGGTCGCGATCCCCAGCAGCCACGGGCGCAGCCCGTCGCCGTCGAGGTGGGGTCCGTCGCCGGCGGGGTGCAGTCGCTCCCGGCCCCGCCACGCCTCCAGGAAGGTCGTCGAGACGACGTCCTCGGCCTCCGCCCAGTCGCCCGTCACGCGCAGGGCGTAGCGGTACAGCACCTGGGCGTGCTCGTCGTACAGCTCGCCCAGGGCATCGGGGTCGCCGCGGCGAAGACGCGTTCTCATGAGTGCTTCCACACACTGCTCTGCCCGGTCCGCCGCCCGGGTTCCGGTGATGCGCGTCACAGCCGCCGGCCCGCCCGGGGTGTGGCCCTGATCACGGGAACTCCGGTGCCCGGCCGAGCAGTACAGGGCATGACCACGACCTCCCTTCCCCGCCGCAACGCCCTCCGCGCCCTGGCCGTCGCCGTCGCACTGGTCGGCACCTCGACTCCCGCCTTCGGCAGTGCGGCCTTCGCCGCCGAGCCGGAGACGTACACCCTCACGATCAAGCACCTGGACCGCGCCGGCCAACCGGCCGGGAAGTACCGCACCCACGTCAGCGGGGTCTTCGAGGCCGGGGTCGAGGAGTTCCTGGAGCAGCAGGACGCCTCCGGGGTCACGACGGTGCGGCTGCCCAGGGGCCGGTACCTGCTGGACAGCACCCTGCCCGACGGCCCGGGGGCGGGCGGCCCGGCCTGGACGGACTGGGTCGTCCAGCCGCGCCTCGACCTCGACCGGGACACCACCGTCACCGTCGACGCGCGGACCACCGCCCCCGTCGACGTCCGGCCCCCGGACGGCACCGCGCGGTTCCTGCAGAGTTCGATGTTCGTCGAGGTCACGCACGAGGGTGTCACCAGGAGCGCGAACATCGGCAACAGGTCGACGAACCTGCGGGTGGCCCACCTGGGGCCCGAGGCCGAGGCCGGGACGGTCAATCAGTGGTACGACGCGCACTGGGCGACCGACACCGGCGGCTACCTGCTCGGCCAGACCTTCTCCGGCACCCGCGCCCTGACCGGGCTCGCCCGGCAGTACGCCGCGCAGGAGCTGGCGACCCTGAACGTCCGTGGCGCCGCCGGGCCGGGCAGCAACGGAACCGCCCTGCTGAGCGTCCTGCCGAGCACCGGGACGGTCGCCGGCGCTCCCCGGGTCATGAAGACGCCGGGCACCGCCACCTTCCTCGTCGCGCCCGAGCGCGGCACCTGGGACATCGGTGTCACCGTCCCGGGCGCCGACGACGCGACGCGGAACTACTACGTCGCCGACCGCGTCGCCGTACGGGCCGGGACGACGACGACCCACACCTTCGACGGCCCGGTGTTCGGCCCGGCGCTCACCGAGCGTCCCGCCGTCTCGCGCGACGGCGACCGGATCACCGCCGACGTCCCGCTGCTCGCCGACGGCGACGGCCACGCGTCGTGGAGCCCGTCGTTCGACACCGCGTACACCGCGCTGTACCGCGACGGCGTGCTGGTCGGCACCGCGTCCGCCGCGCCCGGGCGCGGCGAGTTCACCGTGACCCCGGGCCAGGGCTCGTACCGTCTGGCCACCACGGTGACCCGCAGGGCCGCGGCCGGCGCGACCACCCGCGTGAACGCGTCCTGGACCTTCGCCTCGGCCACCACGGCCGGGCCGACGGCGCTCCCGGTGAGCGTCGTGCGGTTCTCCCCCGATCTGGGCCTGACCGGCACCGCGACGGCCGGCAGCCCGCTCCGGATCCCCGTCACCGTCCAGGGCGCGGCCGCCGACGGCCGTACCCGTTCGCTGACCGTCTCGGCCTCCACCGACGGTGGCGCCTCCTGGACCCGCCTCCCGCTGGAGGCCGGTGCCGTCACCGTGCAGAACCCGCCGGCCGGCAGCGCCGTCTCCCTGCGCGCCGAACTGACCGACACCGACGGCAACACCCTTGAGCAGACCATCGCCGACGCCTACCGCACCCGGTGACGACGGCGAACGCCTGAGACGGCGCCGGCCTCCTCGATCGAGGAGGCCGGCGCCGTCTTCTCTTCCAACGCCGTTCCCGGGTCTCCGTCCACTCGCTCCCTCGGTTCCGCTTCCGGCTTCACCCTCCGCCGGTGCATCAACAGGGCTGTTTCAGTTCGGTGTTGACGATCTGCGGGCCGGTGAGCGGCTGGGCGGGGAGGGGCTTCACGGAGACTGGCAATTACCCTAGGGGGGTATGGTATGTTCGAAGTGAAGCAGCCGCCCGGGCCGTCCGGTCGGCGCCGGGCACCCACGACAGGAGCACACCCATGAGCGAGACCACCGTCATCGTCGAGTCCGCCGCCGCCGAGACCTCCTCCTGCTGCGGTTCGTGCGGCACCAGCGCCGGTGCGGCGCCGGCCGCCGAGCCCACCCGGGCCTCGGTGTTCCAGGTGAAGGGCATGACCTGCGGCCACTGCGTCTCCTCGGTGACCGCCGAGCTGAAGAAGATCGACGGCGTCGGGGACGTCGCCGTGGACCTCGCGACCGGCCGGGTCACCGTCGGCAGCACCCTGCCGCTCGCCGACTCCGACGTGGCCGCCGCCATCGACGAGGCCGGTTACGACCTGGTCGGCCGCGTCGAGGGCTGACCCGCCCGCGCCGGCCCGGGCGGGGCACCACCACACCCGTTCGGGCCGACTCCCCACCACCGCGCCGCCGGTAGAGTGAGGGCACGCCTCACCGCACAGGAACCGGAGACGGCCATGGTCAGCTACAGCTCCCACAAGGACGACTTCCTCAAGCGGCTCCGCCGCATCGAGGGCCAGATCCGTGGCCTCCAGCGCATGGTCGAGCAGGACACCTACTGCATCGACGTCCTCACCCAGGTCTCCGCCGCCAGCCGCGCCCTCCAGTCCTTCGCCCTCCAACTCCTGGACGAGCACATCGAATGCTGCGTCCGCGACGCCATCGCCGAGGGCGGCCAGGAGGCGGGCACCAAGATCCGCGAGGCCAACCAGGCCATCGCCCGCCTCGTCAGGTCCTGACCCGACCCCGATCCGGCACCCGAGGCACCCAAGGCACCCGAAGCGCAACCCCCGACTCCCGGCAGCTCCCGTGCCGGGAGCCGGAGCCATTACGGGGCGGGGGTATGCTCGGCGGTCAACCGTCTTACCGGGCAGTCGAATCGGGGCGATCAGGGGTGATCAACCGTGGAGTCGATCGAGTTCGCCCGCCGACTGGACGGCCTGGTCTACCGCTTCGACCCGGACGGCACCGTCAACGGCCGCCCGTCCTACCGGCGGCGGGACCTGGACCTGTGGTGCCGGTGGCTGCCGGACCGGGGCTGGTGCGTGGTCGATGCCGACGGAGTGCCCGACTCCGGCCCCCTGCCGGCCCGGAGCCGACACCGGGAGCACCCGCCCACCGGCCCGTGGCGCAGCTGGAAGGCGGGCAGGTCGTACCTCTACGACCTGCGCCGGGTCGACGGAGAGCCACCCCGCTGACGCCGCCGCCACGGCCGACCGCCAGGCTCGGACCCGGCCAGACCCGGTCAGACCCGGTCGAGCGGGCGGTGCGGGCCGTCCGGGAGCGTGACGGTGACGGGGTCGCCGGGGCGGACCGGGCCGCCGGCGCGGACGATGCCCATGATTCCGGCGCGGTGCACGATCGTGCCGTCCGCGCCGCGACCGACGACCTGCTTGAGCAGCCCGGGGCGGTAGTTGTCGATCTGGGCGCACGGGTTGCGCAGGCCGGTGATCTCCACCTCGGCCTGCGGGCCGATCCGCAGCACCGCGCCGACCGGCAGGCCGAGCAGGTCGACGCCCTCGGTGGTGATGTTCTCCCCGAGCGCGCCCGGCCGCACGTCGAAGCCCGACTCGCCGAGTTCGGTGAGCAGTTCACGGTGGATCAGGTGGACCTGGCGCAGATTGGGCCGCGTCGGGTCCTGCGCCATCCAGGACCGGTGCTTGACCGTCGCCCCGGCGTGCACGTCCCCCTCGACGCCCAGCCCGGCGAGCAGCATGATGCCGTCGCGGTTCGACTTGGTGAACGAGTACTCGGCGTTGCTGCTGACCGCCACCACGGTGCCGCTCATGTTCGGGCCCTCCTCGCAGACGCACGTTCGACCGGCCAGGAGCCTACTCCGCCGCGGCCGTACGGTCAGCCCTCCGAGGGCGCCCGCAGCAGCGGCAGCACGACCTCGTCCAGGATCTCCTCCACCACCCCGTCCGGCGCCACCGTCCCGCCCGTCAGGAAGGCGTCCCGCAGCAGGTCGAGCGGGAGCGAGACGACCCGTGGGGTGATCCGGTCGGGGTTGATCTCGCCCCGGGCGGCGGCCCGGCGCAGCATCGCCTCCAGGGTGTTCACCGGGCCCTCGGAGGTCAGCGCGCCGGTGAAGCGGGCCCGGAGTTCCGGGTCGCGCAGCAGGTCGACCAGGAAGGCGTGCACGGCCTCGCCCGGCAGGTCGTCGAAGCGGTGCAACAGGCTGCCCATGAAGAGCAGCAGGTCGGCGCGCAACTCGCCGGTGTCCGGCGGCTCCTGGAAGTTCGGGGCGTTGCGGCCGAGGGCGGCGATGACCAGGGCGGGGCGGTTCGGCCAGCGGCGGTAGAGCACCGGTTTGCTGGTCCGGGCGCGGGCGGCGACGCCGTCCATGGTGAGCCGGTCGTAGCCGTGCTCGACGAGTTCGCCCCAGACGGCGTCCAGGATCGCGCGTTCCAGTTCGTCGCCGCGTCGGCGCACCGGTCTGCCGTGCTCCACCGGGTTCCGCACCCGCCCCTCGTAGATACGTTGCGTTTCTTGCGGGGGCGAGCCTACAGTCGAACACAGGAAACGCGCCGTATCTTATGGCCGGACGGCCAGGGGGATCCGTCATGCGCACTGGTCACAGCACCGCTCAGAGCACTCAGAGCACCCACAGCACTCACAGCACCCGGACCGCCGGTACGACCGAGGTCCTCGTGGTGGGCGCCGGCCCGGTGGGCCTCGCGCTCGCCCTCGGCCTGGCCCGCGCCGGGATCGCCTGCCGCGTCGTCGAACGGGAGCCGGGCTTCCGCGACCGCGGTGTCCGGGGCAAGGGGATCACCCCGCGCACCCTGGAGGTCTTCGACGACCTCGGCGTCGTGGACGCGATCCTCGACCGGGGCACGCTCAACCTCAAGGTCCGTACGTACGAGGGCGACCGGGTCGTCGGGGAGGTCGACCCGGCGCCCGCCAACCGCCCGACCCCCGACCGCCCGTACAGCGGCGCGCTGCTGCTCGCCCAGCACCACACCGAGGCCGTGCTGCGCGAGCGGCTCGCCGGGTACGGCGTCACCGTCGAGACCGGCACCGAGCTGGTCGGCCACACCCAGGACGCGGACGGCGTGCTCGCCACCCTCCGCCGCGACGGACACGACGGACACGACGGGCGCGACGGGCGCGACGGGCGCGACAGCCAGGACAGCCGCACCGAGCAGCTGACCGCCCGCTACCTGGTCGGCTGCGACGGCGGCCGCAGCACCGTCCGCAAGCTGGCCGGCATCCCGTTCCTCGGCGAGACCTGGGACGAGGAACGGTTCCTGATGGCCACCATGGACGTGGACGGCCTGGACACCGACCGCATGCACCTGTGGAACCATCCCCGGCTGGGGATCGGCGCCCTGGTGCTGGTCCCGATGCGCGAGGACGGCACCTGGGCGGCGCACGCCTCCGTCGAGCCGGACGGGCACGGCGAGCTGCCGGCCCCGACCCTGGAGACCTTCCGCCGACTGTTCGCCGAACGGGCCGGCCTGCCCGGGATCCGGCTGCACGAGCCGACCTGGTCCACCGTCTGGCGCCCGACGGTCCGCATGGTCGAGCGTTACCGCGACGGCCGGGTGTTCCTCGCCGGGGACCCCGCGCACTGCCACTCGGCGGCGGGCGGTCAGGGTATGAACACCGGCGTCCAGGACGCCCACAACCTGAGCTGGAAGCTGGCCGCCGTGCTGCGCGGCGGGCCCGAGGCACTGCTGGACAGCTACCAGGCTGAGCGGCTGCCGGTCGCCGCCGCCGTGCTGGCCGCCACCTCAGCCCAGCACCGGAGGCTGTTCAGTGCCGACGGCGCCCGGGCGCTGACCGACCAGTTCGTCTCCATGTCCACCGCGGGCGGGGCCGACTTCACCGGGCTCTCGGTCGGCTACCGGGGCGGGCCGCTCGGCCGCGACCTCGACGACACCACCGGCATCCGGGCCGGCGACCGTGCTCCCGACGCGCCCTGCACCACCGCCGACGGCACCCCGACCCGGCTCTTCGACCTGTTCCGCGGCCCGCACTTCACCCTGCTGACCGTCGGCGAGCACCCGGCGCTGGCCGACGTCCGCGAGAAGGCGGACCCCGCCGCCCCCGGCCTGCGCCGGGCCGCCGTGCTGGACCCCGAGGGCCACGTCGCCCGGGCGTACGGGCTGCGCGGCGACGCCGTCGTGCTGGTCCGCCCGGACGGCTACGTCGCGCTCACCGGCGCCACCGCCGACCGGGCCGCCGTCGCCGCGCAGCTCGCGGGCTACGCCCCGGTCGACTGAGCCCCGCTGGGCCGGGCCCCGGCCCCGTTCCCGCCGCGCGCCGCCCGCTCGTCCGCGTCGGCGAGCCACAAGTACACCGGCGCGAGCCCGAGTTCGAGCGCCATCAGCACCAGCTGGAACCAGTGCGGCCGGCCGTCGACCACGATGGACAGCACCCGTGCGAGGCCGCCCAGCAGGAACACCGCCGCCAGCCACCGCACCGTCCGGGCGGGCACCGGCGCCTGCCGGGCGGCCTGGATCCAGGCCGCCCCGTACCCGGCGAAGACCGCCCCCATGAAGCGGCCGAAGCCGGCGGCCGTCGGTCCGGCGTCCGCGATGCCGGGCATCGCGGCGTTCCCCAGCAGGATGTGGACGAAGCCGATCGCCACGCAGGCGACCCCCATCGTCCACGCGAGCACCCGTAACGCCTTGGCCATGACCCACCCACCCGTTCCAGAGGTCTGGTTGACACGTGTCCACTAAGCTGCGCCGACAAGTAGACGCGTGTCAAGTAACCTGGCGCGCATGCCAGTCCACGAACGACGCCGGCGCCTCTCCCCCGCCGAGCGACGCGCCCAGCTGCTCTCCACCGGCGCCCGGCTCTTCGCCGAACGGCCGTACGAGGACGTGCTGATGGAGGAGGTCGCCGAGAAGGCCGGGGTCTCCCGCGCGCTGCTCTACCGGCACTTCGCGAGCAAGCACGACCTCTTCGCCGCGGTCTACCGGGAGGCCGCCGACGGCCTGCTCGCCAGGACCCGCTTCGACCCGGCCGACACCCTGGTCGAGCAGCTGGTGGAGGGCATGGACGCCCACCTGGACTACTTCATCGCCAACCGGCACGCCGTGCTCGCGGCCAACCGCGTACTGGCCGGGGACCAGGTGATCCAGACCATCATCGACGAGGAGCTCGACGCCCTGCGCGGCCGGCTGCTCGGCGTCCTCCCGCTCGCGGACGAGCGGGCGCGGCGGGCGGTGTCACAGGTCCTGCGCAGCTGGCTGGTGTTCGTCCGGGTGCTGGTCATCGACTGGCTGACCGAGGAGAGCTGCACCCGCACCGAGCTGCGGGACGTCTGCGTCGGCGCCGTGCTGGGCGCGCTCCGGCCGCTGCTGCCCGCCGATCCGGCACCCGACTGGGGGCACCCAGGGCATACCATCGGGGCGTAACGGGGAGAAGCGCCACAAGCATCCAATTATCTATGAATATACGACAATTGAATGCTCCGACTCCCCTCGACCAGCCGGACCTCCGAACCCGCGAAGGGACCCATGGACTCCGTCACCGCCGACCCCCGGACCACCCTCCCTCCACTCCACCGGCTCCCCACCACCCCCGCCCAGCCGCCCCACCCCACCACCCTCCCGGACGGCACCCCCGCGTGGCTGATCACCCGCTACCACGACGTCCGGCAGGTCCTCGGCGACCCCCGGGTCACCCGGGCCGACCTGCATGACGTCGGCACCGCCGGCGCCACCGCCGACGTGGCCGCCAACCCGGCGTCCCTGTTCAACCAGGACGGGCCCGCCCACCGCCGGCTGCGCGGCACCGTCCAACGGGCCTTCACCCCGCGCGCCATCGCCGGCTGGCAGCCGTGGGTCGCCGCCGCCGTCCAGCAGTCCGTGGACCGGCTGGTCGCCGCCGGGCCGCCGGCCGACCTGGTCCCCGCGTTCGCCCGGCCGGTGCCGTTCGCCGTCACCACCCGACTGATGGGGCTCGACGGGGACGGGCCGGACCACCTGGACGAGGAACGGCTGCACCGCTGGACCCTCGCCCTGCTCGCCCAGGGCGAGGACCCGGGCGACGGGCCGGGCAAGGACCCGGGCGACGGGCCGGGGCAGCAGGCGGGCGCCGACCACGGCGACACCCTCGCCGAATTCGGTGCCTTCATGGCCGAGTTGGTCGCCCGCCGGCGCCGCGAGCCCGGCGACGACCTGGTCAGCCGGCTGGTCCGGGCCGCCGACCAGGACGGCGGCGTCCCCGAGGACTCCCTCGTCTTCCTGGTCGCCGGACTCACCGCCAGCGGCAACGAGAGCGTCGCCGGGGCGCTCGCGAACGCCCTGGTGTACGTGCTCGGCGAACGCCCCGAGCACTGGCCACTCCTCGCCGACCCGGTCGTCGCCGAGCACACCGCCGAACGCCTGCTGCACTACATCCCGCTCGGCGACGACGAGGCCACCGTCCGCCGCACCATCGCGCCGATCGAGGTCGGTGACGTCACCATCCCGGCCGACTCGGTCGTCGCCGTCAGCCTCGGCAGCGCCAACCGCGACCCGGCCGTCTACCCCGAGGGCCTCGACACCGACCTCGGCCTCCCGCTGCCCGCCCCCACCCTGGCCTTCAGCTCCGGCCCGCACTACTGCATCGGCGCCTGGCGGGTCCGGCTGGAGATGCGCGAGTCGCTGCACCGCCTCGCCACCGCGCTGCCCGGCCTGCGCCTCACCACCCCGGTCGCGGAACTCGCCTGGCAGCTCGGCAGCACCACCCGCAGCCCGGCCCGCCTGCCGGTGGACTGGTAACCCGCGACCGACCGCGACCAGTCCCCGCCCGACCCGCGGCCAGGAGCACCCTCGGCGCCCCGCTCGGCGTCAGCCGTCGAGCAGGGCGCCCAGCCAGAGCTCCCGGCGCCGCTCGATGTACTCGGCGTCGCCGCGCCAGACCTCCCCGTGCCCCTGCTCCCAGAGCCTCGCCCAGGGCTGGACACCACGGCCCGCCCGGTCCCGCAGGAAGTCGTGCATGGCCCGGGTCCGTGGGCCCAACAGGGGGACCAGCGCCCGCCGTTCGGCCTCGTCCAGTCCGTAGGCGTCGACGAACACCCGCAGCCGGGCCGCCGCGTCGGCGTCGGCGAGCCGCAGGTCCGGCTGCGCCGACAGCGGCAGGAACCCGTGCAGCGCGTACGCGAGGTCCCACAGGCGGGTGCCGGGGGCGGCCGTGTCCCAGTCGATGAAGGACCACTGGTGCTCGGCGCCGACCACGAGGTTCCACGGGGCGAGGTCGTTGTGGGCGATGATGTCGGCGCCGTCGGGCGGCATCAGCACCTGCCAGCGGGCGTCCGGCGGGGGCGTGAAGTCCCGGACGGCGTCGTGGAACTCCCGGATCAGGCGGGCCACCCCGGCCAGGCGCTCGGCCGGGCCCAGCAGGTGGAAGCGGTCCGGCCAGAGCACCCGGCCCGGCTGGTACGTCAGCACCTCGCGCCCCTGCGCGTCGAGGCCGAGCGGGCGCGGCGCCGCCCGGTACCCCACGGCGTGCAGGTGCTCCAGCAGCGCGTGCACCGCGGGCGTCCACGGCCCGGCCGGGCGCCGCACGGTGTCCCCGACCCGGACCACGCCGGCGCTCGTGTTCCCGCCGGACAGCGGTTCTTCCTCAGCGGGCGCGAACAACTCCTCACCGGGCACGGGCGGTTCCTCACCGGGCACGGGCGGTTCCTGGGCCGACGAGGGCAGCGGCCGCTCCCCCTCCCGGCTCATCCGAACAGCACCTCCCCCAGCGTCCCGCCCTCCGGCACGCCCGGCAGCACGTAGGCCACCGCCGAGGCCGTGTGCTCGACGAAGGCGTTCAGGGCGTCGCGCGCGGCCAGCCGGTTCTGGACGCGGGTGAACTGGGCCGGGTCGCGCATGAAGGCGCAGAACAGCAGGCCGCGGTCGCCCGGGCCGTCGTCGTAGTTGTAGCCCCGCCGCAGCATCCGGGCGCCGCCGTCCAGCCGGGGGCTGGAGAGGCGGACGTGCGCGGTGGCCGGGATGACGTACGAGCCGTCCGGGTTCTTGGCGTAGATGTCCGGCTCGTCGTGTTCCGCCGTGCCGGTGAGCGGGGCGCCGTCGCCGGCCCGGCGGCCCATCACCTGTTCCCGGCGGTCTCCGGGGAGGGCCGCGAAGGCGGCGGTGTCCATCCGGATCCGGCGGTAGACCAGCACCGTCCCGTGCTCGTGCGGCCCCGGCGGGCCCCAGACCCACTGCCCGCTCTGCTCGCCGTCCGGGTTCGCCGTGCCGTCCTTGAAGCCGAACAGGTTGCGCGGCGTGGCGCCGCCGGTTGTCCGGGCCAGGAAGCCGGACTGGGTCCACCGCACCGTCGCGCCCGCCGCCCGGGCCACGGCGTCCACCTGCTCGGCGACCACGGACAGCGGCCAGCGGTCCGCCGCGCAGAGCTGGAGCACCAGGTCGCCGCCGCCGCGCGCCGGGTCGAGCCGGTCGCCGGGGAAGGCGGGCAGCTCGGTCAGCAGCACCGGCGGAACGTTCAGCCCCAGCCGGGCGGCGAGCCCGGGCCCGACCGCGACCAGGCTGCTCAGCCGGGCCGGCGGGGCTGCCCGCAGCCGCTCGTCCGCCGGGCTGTCGCCCGACGCCTCGGCCAGCACCCGGGTCAACTCGCCGAGCAGGCCGCGCAGGGCGGCCCGTCCGTCCGAGGTCGCGGCGGGCGCGAGGTCGAGGGCCAGCAGCTGGGTGGCCGGCTGCTGCGCGACCGTCACCCCGGCCTGCCGTTCGCCGTGGAAGGGCACGGGGGGCTGCTCCGGCGGCGCCTCCCGTCCGGGCCTGCCGTCGTGGAGGCCGACGCCGTCCAGGGCCAGCGCCGTGACGCCGGCGCCGATCCCGGCGGCCGCCAGCGCCCCGCCCGTGATCAGAGCCCTTCGCCCCACACCGGTCCCGACGGTCGGTGGCTGGTCCTGCGCCTTTCCGGCTTCGGCATGCATGGGCGACATTGGAGACGATAGAACACGCCGTATGCAACTTTTGACCACACGTCATCCGGGCCCGACCGCAACTCCCCCACGCGGGGCCCGTACCGCCAGGCGGCTGCCCGCCCTGTTCACCGCCGCCGTGCTCGCCCTCGTCCCCGTTCTCTCCGGCTGTTCCTCGGGCGGCTCGTCCTCCTCCGACGCCAAGCACCCGGACGGCCCGGTCATCCGCGTCCCGCAGCACTTCCCGACCATCCAGCAGGCCGTGGACGTCGCCCGCGAAGGGGACACCGTGCTGGTCGACCCGGGCACCTACCGGGAGAGCGTCCGCCTCACCAAGCCCAAGATCGTGCTGCGCGGCACCGACCGCAACACCGTCGTCCTGGACGGCGGCCTGCGGCTGGTCAACGGCATCACGGCCTCCGGCCCCGGCTCGGTGGTGGAGAACCTCACCGTCCACGGCTACCTCGCCAACGGCGTGCTGTTCACCGGTGTCACCGACGAGAAGCTCCAGCAGCACGGCGCCGGCGGCTCCGCCTACAACCCGCTGGACACCGTCCGCTTCCCGGTCGTCCAGGGCTTCCGGGCCAGCAACGTCACCGCGTACAACAACGGCCTGTACGGCATCTACGCCTTCGACGCGCGCGGCGGCGTCATCGAGAACTCGTACGCCTCCGGGGGCGCGGACTCCGGCATCTACGTCGGCCAGTGCAAGCCCTGCGACACCCTGGTGCGGGGCAACACCGTCGAGCGCAACGCCGTCGGCATCGAGATCACCAACGCCTCCGACGGGCTCACCGTGGTCGGCAACCGGGTCACCGGCAACCGGGTCGGCGTCACCGTCAACTCCAACGACCTGGAGGCCCTCGCCCCGCAGCACGGCGCGGTGATCGTGGGCAACGTCGTCACCGACAACAACGCCACCGACACCCCCCAGCAGGCCGACGGCGCGTACGGCATCGGGATCGGGATCGGCGGCGGTACAGAGAACCAGGTGCGGCGCAACCTGGTCCAGGGCAACCGGGCGGCCGGCATCGTCGTCACCGACCCGCCCGGGCACCCGGCGAGCGGCAACCGGATCGAGGGCAACCGGGCCGCCGGCAACGGCACCGACCTGGTGCTGGCCTCCGCCGACCCGGGCAACTGCTTCACCAACAACCAGCCGGGCGTCCAGAGCCCGGACGGTCTGGAGACGCTGGCGGGCTGCGCCGTCCAGGGCCGGACCGCCCCGCCGTTCGGCCGCACCAGCCCGGTCCAGTCACCGCCCGGCATCCCGTTCAGCCAGGTGCCGGCCCCGCCCGCCCAGCCCTCGCTGCCGGACCCGGGCGCGCCCGGCGTCCCGGCGACCGACCTTCCGGGCCCGGTCGACGCCGGCGCCTATCCGCTGCCGGAGTCCGCGGACGCCCTCCCGAAGCACTGACCCCCGCCCCCGTCCGGGCTCGCGCTCGCGCGGGCCCGAGGGGGCGGACGGCCGTGCAAGGGCCGGGCGGCCGCGCTGCGCGGGACCGGCGGCGCCCCGGTCGCGGGAGCCGCCGGCGGCTTCATGAACGCGGCCGCCGGGGTGGGCGGCCCGGCCGTCTCCCTGTACGCCGTCAACACCGGCTGGACGGCCCGGGAGTTCCTGCCCGACGCCCGGCTCCACGGGGTGGTGGTGGACGCCTTCTCGCTGGCCGGAAAAGGACTGCCCGCGCTGTCCGGGCCGGCCCGGTGGCCGGTGGCCGCGGCACTCGCGGGCGGCGCGGTGGTCGGCCGGCTGCTCGACGACCGGGTGCCCGAACACCGCGCCCGGCCGGTGGTGCCGGGCCTGGCCCCGGCCGGCGGGGTGACGACGCTGGTCAAGGGTGTCTCGGGGCCCGGCCGAACGCCCGGCGGGAGCGCCGGCGCCCGGAACCCGGCGGAAGCCGGAACCCACCGGACACTCCGGACACCCCCGGATGAGCCCGACACCCTTGCCGACACGGACAGTTCGGGACACCCCGGGCAGTTCAGAAACCACCCGAACAGTCCTCCGCGGACATGACATACTGCGTCGGTGACCTCAGCTGACGTGGCCGAAAAACCGTCCAAGACCCGCCCCCAACTGGGCCGGAAGTTCAATCTGCTGTGGTCCGCGTCGGCGATATCCTCGGTCGGCGACGGCATGCGGGACTCCGCCCTGCCGCTGCTGGCGGTGGCCGTCTCCGACTCCCCCAGCGCGGTCTCCGTGGTCTCCGTCGCCGCGTCGCTGCCCTTCCTGGTGATGTCGCTGTACGGCGGGGTGCTCGCCGACCGGGCCGACCGGCGGCGGCTGATGTGGACGATCGACGCCGCACGCGCCGTCGTCGTCCTGGGCTTCGCCGGCTGGGTCTTCCTCGCCGACCCGCCCCTGGTCGCGCTCGCCGCGCTGGCCTTCGTGCTCGGCTGCGGCGAGACGGTCTTCTCCAACGCCGCCACCTCGGCCGTGCCCGAGCTGGTCCGGCCCGACCAACTCGACGCCGCCAACGGCCGGATGCAGGCCAACATGCTGGTCGGTGGCAACCTGGTCGGCCCGCTGCTCGGCTCGGCACTGTTCGCCGTGGCCGTCGCCTCCCCGTTCACGGTGGACGGCGTGTCCTTCGCGCTCGCCGCCGTCCTGGTCGCCGCCACCGGCCGCTCCACCGCCCCGCGCACCCGGGCCGACCGCCGACCGGTGCTCACCGAGATCCGCGAGGGCGTCGACTGGCTGTTCCACCACCGCGACGTGCGGATGCTCGCCGTGCTCTCCACCCTCGGCGCGCTGGCCTGCTTCATGGGCACCACCATGATGGTCCTGATGGTCACCAAGGTCATCCACGCACCGGCCGCCTCCTACGGCATCGTGCTCGCGGCCGGCGCCATCGGCGGCACCGCCGCCAGCACCCTGGCCGGCCGGCTCAGCCGACTGCTCGGCCGGGGCACCCGGATCGCCCTCGCCTTCCTGCTGATGGGCGTCTCGCTGATCCTGATGGGCCTGAGCACCTCGGTGGCCGAAGTGGCCGCGCTGTACGGCGTGATCGGCTTCGGGATCGTCACCTGGAACATCCAGGCGATCTCGCTGCGCCAGCAGGCCGTACCGAAGGAACTGCTCGGCCGGGTCAACAGCTGCTACATGCTGCTGAGCCGCCTCGGCATCATGACCGGCGCCGCCCTCAGCGGCTGGATCGCCTCCGCCGTCAGCATCCGCACCCCGCTCTTCGTCGGCGGCGCCCTGCTGCTGGTCCTGCTGGTCGCGGTGCTGCTCCTGCTCCCCCGGATGACGGCGCTGGAGGCCGCTCCGGCCCCGGCCGAGACCGAGGCCGAGCCCACCGCCGCCGCGGACTCCGGGGAGTAGCGTCCACGGCGGCGCCGACGGGGGGAAGTTCGCGTCCTCCCGCTCGACACCCCCGGTCGGCGGGTATGGTGACCAGGGGGTGCACCGGGAAGCCTGGTCGGCGAGCAACTGCCGCCCGTCCTGAGGAGAGCCGTGAACGCCAACCGCCCCACCGCCGCTGACCGGTCGACCGCCTCGGACGTGACCGACACCGAAGTGCCCGACGTCGAAGTGCCTGAAACCGACACGCCGGACGCCGGCACGCTCGACGCCGACGCGCCGCCGGTCGGCCTCGGCCCGCTGGTGCGGATCGACGGCGCCTGGTTCATCGGCGACCACGAGAGCAGGGCTTACCTCGCCGTCCTCCCCGAGGGGTTCGAGCACCGCGTCGCCGGGCACGAGCCGCTCCTGGTGCCGTGGAAGCGCCTGATGAGCCTGCAACTCGCCGTCACCAGCGGCCGGTTCCTCAGCACACCGGTCGGCGGTCTCCTGGCGGGCGGCCACCGCTCCGCGATCGGCGCCCACGGCTCCTGCCTGCGTGCCATGGTCCGGCACCCCTACGACATGTGGAGCCCCCGGTTCGTCCACCACCGGCGGTGGTACCCGGCGCCCGAGATCACGGTGCTGCAGCAACTGCTGGGCGACATCGTCGATCTCGGGCGCGTCGACCGGCTCGGCGACGACGCCTGGCTGTCCTCGGTCGTCGCGGAGCTGGCGACGGACCCGTTCCTCCGCAGGTGGCGGACCAGCAAGGCCCTCGCGGAGGGCGTGAAGGAGCTGATCACGCGCGGGGCGTGACCGGCGGGCGGCTGTCGGGCGGGGTGGCGGACCGGGCAGGGGCGGAGACGAGGGAGGCCAGGGCCGGGGTCGCGGCGAGGACGAGGCACAGTGGCAGCGGCAGGCGCTCGGCGAGCAGGCCGGCCAGCGCCGTTCCGGCCGAACTCCCCGCGTTGAAGCAGGCGTTGACCCAGGCGCCGGCCCGGGTGTGCTGGCCGGGCTCGGCGAGTTCGTCGGTGAGCAGGTAGGCGGTGGTGAGGGTCGGGGCGACGGCCAGGCCCGCCAGGGCGGCGGTCGCCGCGAGGAGCGGGAGCGTCGGGGCGAGGGCGGTCAGGGCCAGTGCGCCGCCGAAGGCCGCGGAGAGGACGGCGAGCCGGACCCTGGCCGGAGCGCGCCAGTCGAGGGAGCCCAGGGCGAGACCGCCGACCGCACTCCCGGCCGCCAGCGCCGCCTCCACCCAGGCGGCGTCGGCCGGCTGCCCGTGCCGCTGGGCGAAGACCACCGCCAGCAGGCCGAAGGCACCGAGTCCGGCCCCGGCGCCGGCCGCGGCGGCGAGTGGCTGGCGGGTCCGGGACAGCAGCCGCCAGGGGCGCGAACGGTCAGCGGCCGCAGGGGAGTTCACGGGCGCCCGACTCGGCCCGCCGCGCACCGAGGCGGCCAGGGCGAGGGTGCCGGAGAGGACCAGGACGGCGCCCAGCACCAGCCCGAGCCCCGGGCGGGCCGTCCCGGCCGCGATCAGGCCGGCCAGCAACGGGCCGGTGACGTACAGGAGTTCCTCGGCGACGGTGTCCAGACTGTAGGCCCGTCGGCGCAGTTCGGGATCGGGCAGGAGGGCACTCCAGCACGCCCGGGTGACCGGCCCGAGGGGTGGCGCGAGCACACCGGCCGCCACCGCGAGGGCGAGCAGGGCGGAGTACGGGACGCCGGGACGCCAGGTGGCGGCCGCCAGGGCGAGCAGCACCAGCGCGTACCCGGCCGCCATCGGCGGCAGCGCCCGGCGCGGGCCGTGGCGGTCGACCAGCCCGGCCCGGACGGGCGAGAGCAGCACGTTGGAGCCGGCGAACAGCGCCGTCAGCCAGCCGGCCCGGGCGTACGAGCCGGTCGCGCCGGTGACGGCCAGCAGGAGCGAGAGCGGGACGATGCCGTAGGAGAGGCGGCCGATCAGGGCCGCGCCGAAGAGCCGGACCGCGCCAGGGGTGCGCAGGACCGTCGCATAGGACGAAGACATGGAGGGGTTCCTCGAAGGTTGGCGCGCACCGCGCGCCGGTGTACCGGGACGCCGAAGGGCCGCACCACCGGGGTGCGGTCGCTGCCTGGGGCCCTAGTCACGAGAGAGGAACACGGGGCCATGCTAGGGCACTTCCGTGCGGATCTCGCACAGGAGGTCGGCTGGCCGGCTTCCACCGGCACCTCTTCCTCATGGACAGATCAATAAATCCCCGGTAGCATCTGCTGACAGGTCGACAGATTCGGACGCGCCGTGACGCTGCGTTCCGGTCGGCCCTTGCCGGGTGGCACCGCGAGGCCTCGCCCTCGCCTCCGAGCCGGGCGCCGGATCGCTCCCCCGTCGATCCGGCGCCTCTCCCCGACAGGCCGTGCGCCGGGGCCGCTCCGCCCTCACGCTCCACCCTCAGGCGCCATCCTCACGCCGCAGCCGTGCCGGCCGGGTTCACAGGGCCAGGTCGACGGCCAGGCAGTTGTAGAACTTCCAGGCGCTCTCCGGGTCGTACGCGGAGTTCGCCACACCGCCCGGGCCGGCCGCGGCCTCCTCGGTCATGTCCTCGAAGCGGATGCGCTCGGGAAGGGTGCCGTAGCGCGCGTGCCGCGCCTCGGCGGCGGGGTCGCCCGCGGGCCGGTTGCTCATGGTCGCTCTCCAGATCGCCGATCACGGACGGCGCCCGCACGGCGCCGGAGACGGCCTTCAGGATGCACCCCGACTCGTCACCCGTCAAGGCGGTGATGACGGATTCGGCCAACACACCTGCCCGCCACCCGTTCACACGTGTTTGGCCGATTCCGCACTCCCCGCACCTCGTCGACGATGTCAGGATCTGCTCCCAGCCGGGCCCGGCCGCCGGGCCGCGCACCGACTTCCAGGCAGTTCCGCCACACACGAGAAGGTGGGTCGCATGTCCACACCCAAGCTCACACCCAAGGCGAAGCTCCGCGGCGCAGCCGTGACCACCGCCCTGGCCGCCGCCCTGATCGCGCTCGGCGCGGGCTCGGCCGAGGCCGCCGGCTGGCCGCCGCTGGAGCAGGGCGCGCGCCTCTACTCGGCCACCGACGGACGGGGGGCGGTGACCACCGTCGACCTCGCCGACCTCGGAACCTGCCACACGCTGTCGACGCCCGCCCGCTCGATGCAGATCGCCAACGGCGCCGCGTCCGTGGTGCTGTACCCGGGCGCCGGCTGCACCGGCCCGTCCGCGTGGGCCAGTGGTTCGCTGGCGCAGTCCAACCTCCCGATGGCGGCCCTGAGTTACCGGGTGGTCCCGGCCTAGCGACGCCCGGTGCGGCGCCCCTCCGGGCGTCGCACCCCCTTCCGATCGTCACTGCCTTGACAGGTGACGCCGACGTCCGGCAATCTCATCACCTGTCAGGGCGGTGACGGCATCGGTGATGCCGGCCGCCCCATGCCGAACACCTGGGAGGGATCTGTCGTGGTGAGCATCAAGGGCCGACGCGGACGGCTGGCGGCGAGCGTGGTCTCGGCACTCACGGCGGGCCTCGCCCTGTGCGCCTTC
Source organism: Kitasatospora sp. NPDC048286 (assembly GCF_043201735.1). Taxonomy (NCBI): domain Bacteria; kingdom Bacillati; phylum Actinomycetota; class Actinomycetes; order Kitasatosporales; family Streptomycetaceae; genus Kitasatospora; species Kitasatospora sp. NPDC048286. Next base: position 350,340 of record NZ_JBICZE010000006.1, on the reverse strand, counting down.
ACCCTCGGCGGCGCCGCCGACGGCGCGACCGTGGCCGACGCCTTCGGCGGCCGCGCCAGGCCGACCATCGTCCTGGAGCACGGCGCCTTCGCCGACGGCTCCAGCTGGAACGGTGTCATCTCCGCCCTGCGCGCCGACGGCTACCCGGTGGTCGCAGCGGCCAACCCGCTGCGCGGCCCGGCCTCCGACGCCGCCGCGCTGCGCACCGTCCTCGACCACGTCAAGGGCCCCAAGATCCTGGCCGGGCACTCCTACGGCGGCAACGTCATCAGCCAGGCCGCCACCGACGACCCCGAGGTCAAGGCCCTCGTCTACGTGGCCGCCTTCCTGCCCGCCCCCGGGGAGAGCGCCCTGGAGCTGACGAACAAGTACCCGGGCTCGACCCTCCCGGAGGCCCTCGACCCGGTCGTCCACCCGCAGGCCGACGGCACCACCGCCACCGACCTGTACATCCGCCAGGACGCGTTCCGCCACCAGTTCGCCTCCGACGTCCCGGCCGGCCAGGCCGCCCAGATGGCCGCCGGCCAGCGGCCCATCGCGCAGGCCGCCCTGACGGAGAAGGCCACCTCCGCCGCCTGGCTGACCAAGCCCAGCTGGGCCGTCGTCACCACCCAGGACCTCAACATCCCGGCCGCCGCGCAGCGCTTCATGGCCGAGCGCGCCCACGCCGCGACCACCGAGGTCGCCGCCTCGCACTCGGTCGCGGTCTCCCACCCACGCCTCGTCGCGGACGTCATCGAGCGGGCCGCCCGCGCCACCGCCCGCTGACGGCCCTTCCCGCTCGCCCGCGTGCCCGGTACCGCCACCCGGCGGTACCGGGCACAGCCGTGTACGGGGCGACACACGGGGAACTCGGCCGGCGTAGACCGACCACCGTCGGCTCCCACCTCTACCGGGCGCTCCCCAAGTTGGGGATCACCTCCCGCGCCGCCCTGCGCGACGCCCTCGGCCGGGTGGCCGCTCCCCCGGAGGCATGATCCGCCACACTCGTTCATCACCACCTTGACAGGTGACGGAGCCTCATGGAAATCTAGCGTCACCGGTCAGAACAGTTACTCTCGATGAGGACACCCGCCATGGCAGTCGTACGGTTCCATCTCGTCTCCACGCTCGACACCGAGGGCGTCCTGGCGGTGCTGACCGACTTCAGCCCCTCCCGCTCCGAGGCCTGGCCGACGATCGACGCCGAACACTTCGAGGTCCACGCGCTCGGCGACACCTGGGCCGAGGTCACCGAGGGAACCGCCGCCGCCTGGGAACGCGCCCGCTACGACTGGGAGCCCGGCGGCGACACCGTCACCGTCACCACCCTCGACTCCAAGCTCTTCGGCCCCGGCGGCGGTTGGGTCTTCCGGATGACCCCCGGGGACGACGGCACCCGGGTCGACGTCCAGCTGACGCGACAGCCGGACACCCTCAAGGGCAGGATGCTCGCCGCCCTGCTCCCCGTCGCCGCTCCCCCGGCCCTGCGCAAGTCCTTCGCGGGGCCCCTGCAGGCCAAGTGACCCCACTCCGAGGGGCCGACAGCACCCGCTGTCGGCCCCTTCGCCATGTCCCCGTACTGCTGGGTGACTTGATCGCCCGTGCCGCACGCCTCCCACCCGTCGGCGCCGACACGAAAAGGCCCGGCCCGCGCCGTGGGGCGCGGGCCGGGCGGGCACCGGAGGGGATCAGTGCCGGAGGGGATCAGTGTCGGGAGGGGAGGACGCAGCGGAAGCTGGAGGCGGCGCCGGTGTCGCCGTAGCCCCGGTAGCGGGACACCTCGGGGTAGCGGCACAGGTCGCGGCCGACGGTCTGCCCGGCCGCGTCGATCAGGCCGGCGGACAGCGTCCGGGGCGCCTTGCCCTGCTCGACCCAGGTCACCAGGGAGGCGAGGTCGTCGACCGTGCCGGCGCCCTTGTTGAGGCCGCAGTGGGCCGCGCCCGGGACGAGGAAGAGGCGGTAGAAGTCGTCGACCCGCTGGGTGCCGCCCGTCGTCCGCTCGACCTGCCGGCGGTAGTCGACGGTGCCCTGGGTGGGGATGAACTGGTCGGCCTGGCCGTGCCAGCTCAGGAGCTTGCCGCCGGAGTCGCGGAAGGCGGACAGGTCGGGGTCGTCGGTGCCGATGATCTCGCCGTACTCGGCCCGGGACTGCTCGAACAGCCGGGTGAACCGGTCGTAGGTGATCGTCGAGACGTCGAACGACGGCTGCTTCTTCAGGAAGGTCGTCGCCCAGAGCTGGGGCACCGGGAACGGCGCGCCCTTCGACTGACCGTCCGGGCCGAGCACGGTGCCGGCCAGCCCCGTCAGGTCCGCGCCGACCGGGACGCCGGACCACAGCTTCCGGCCCGACGTGCTCCGCGGGCCGTCCCAGATCTTGCGCACCACGGCCGCGTCGGCCGCCGTGACGGTCAGCTCCCTCCCGTCGCAGACCACCGTGGTGCCGATCAGCCGCCGCGGGTCGAAGTCGCATCGCGACGCGTCGTTCACCAGGCCGTCCCTGGCGCCGTCGAGCGGGTCGCAGGCGGCGACGGCGGCGTCGGTGAAGGCCTTGAACTCGCAGGCGGACGGGTAGGTCTTCTCGTTGTTCATGACCACCTGCGGCCACAGGGTGGCGACCTCGAACTCGTCCCAGTTGACGCCGGGCGCGGCGGCGAGGATGCCGTCGAAGTCGTCGGGGAAGCGCTGGGCCTCCATGTAGCCCTGGCGCCCGCCGGTGGAACATCCGTTGAAGTAGGAGTAGGAGGCCTGTCGGCCGAAGTGCGCGGCGACCACCTGCTTGCCGAGGATCGACGCCTCGTGCTGGGAGCGGGACGCGAGGTTCTTCAGCAGCGCGCGGTTCACCTCGCCCTTGGCGTCCAGCGCCCAGCTGACGTCGACGGCGTCGCCGAGCCCGCCGTCGGTGGTGGTCGCGGCGTACCCGTTCTTGACCGCGGTGCCCATTCCGACGCCGTTGTCCCCGACCGCGAAGGCGCTGCCGCCGAGCGCCTGGAAGCGGCCGTTCCAGCCGCTGACGGGGAGCCAGGTCAGCACCTTGGCATGGTCGTTGTCGCCCGGGTGGGTCAGGGTGACGGTCACCTCGCAGAAGGCCGGGACCCCGGTGACCGTGCCGCCCACCACCCCGGTGCCGTCGATGGTGCCGCCCTCGCGCCGGAGCGCCGTCACGGACTCCACCGCCGTGCCGGCCGGGGCCTGCACGGACGGCGCCGTACAGCTGAACGTCGTGGGTGCGGCGGCGCTCCGGGTGTCCGCCGCCGCCATCGGCAGGTTCACGGCGGCCAGCGCGGCGCCGGTCGCCAGCACGATCAGGAATCTCTTCATGGGTGTCCCGTCCAAGTACGTCTGGTCGAAAAGGATTCGGTCGAAAAAAGGGGTGGTCGAGCAGGAAGTTGATCGGGAGCGGGGGGGTGTCCGGGGAGTCAGGAGTCGGTCCGGTCCCGGGACAGCCACCGGGCGTGGTGCCGCTGTGCCCAGGCACGGCTGACATACCCGGTGCGCATCCCGCGCCGCGCCTCCGGGTCCTGGAACGCCTTGCGCAGATGGCCGTACAGCACCAGGGCGATCGCCCAGGCCAGGACGTCGTGGACGAAGATCGCGCTGGTCCGGGAGACGAACGGCAGCAGGCCCCTGAACCACATCAGCAGACCGGTGGAGGCCATCACCAGCACGGCGCCGGCGATCCAGCCCGCGAAGAGCTTCTGCCCGGCGTTGAACTTGCCGGCCGGGCGGGCCTCCGGCCACGTCCAGCGCCTGCGGACGGCCCGCAGCCACTCGCGGTCGTACGGTGCGAAGCGGTTGAGCCGGCGCAGGTCCGCGCGGAACTCGGCGGAGAGCAGCCCGAGCAGGAGGGGCAGCGGCAGCAGGATGCCCGTCCACTTGTGGACGGTGGCCACCAGGAAGCGCCGCCCGACGAGTTGGGCCAGCGGCCCGAGGTACAGGCAGGCCGCGGAGGCCAGGCAGAGCAGCATCAGGATGCCGGTGGCCCGGTGGACCATTCGCTCGGCGGCGCCGAACCTGCGGACCCGGTCCGGGAGTTCAGGCCGCTTCGGGGCGTTGGTCGGCCTCGTCGAGCCAGCCGTCGACGGCATAGCCGCGCTCCTCCCAGTAGCCGGGGACGACCTTGTCGGTGACCGTGATGCCGGACAGCCACTTGGCCGACTTGTAGAAGTACATGGGCGCCACGTAGAGGCGGACCGGTCCGCCGTGCGCGTGGGTGAGGGGCTTGTCCTGCATGTTCAGCGCCACCAGGACGTCCGCGCGGCGGGCCTGTTCCAGGGTGAGGCTCTCGGTGTACTCGCCGTCGAAGCAGGTGAAGCGGATCGCCGCGCCCGGGGACCGCACTCCGGCGGCATCGAGGAGGTCCGCCAGCAGCACCCCCTCGAACGGGGTGCTGTTCACCCGCCAGCCGTCCGTGCAGAGCACGTCGCGGACCACTCGGGCCTGCGGCATCGCGCGCAGTTCCGCCAGCGTGTACGTCCTCTGACGTTCGACCAGTCCGTCGACCCGCAGCTCGTAGTCGGTCTCGTCCTTGTGCGGCACCGAGCCGACGACGCTGAAGTACCGGAAGCCGCCGGGGTTGGGCAGCAGCCCGGTCAGGCCGGTCGCGTCCTTCTCGGAGGCGACGGACAGCGCCTTCTCCCAGCCGCGCTGGAGGTACGGCGCCGCGGCGAGCCCCGCGGCACCCGCGCCGAGCATTCCCAGGACCGCGCGCCTCCCCACGGGTGCGCCCTCGGCCCTCCGCTTCGGTTTTCCCGCCATGGTCACTGTGCTCCTTCGGGGTGGCGACGGTCCCGGTGGGCGGCCGCCCACGGCCGGCCCGGTCGCGGGCGGTTCACACGTGTGAACACGATCGAGTCGCCTCGACTTCGTCACCGGTTCAACTGGTGACGATGCTGACACGGCCGCGCCCGGCCTGTCAACGAGGCGACGGGAGGCTCGGGCCGGGGCGAACGGGGGCGCGGGAAAAGAAAGTTGCCGCCTCCGGAACGCCTGCTACAGTGGCCGCGACCTGATAGTTCGTGATCGAGGAGTGGCAGACGTGGCGGGTGACGACGACATCTCCGGGTGAGATCCGGATCTGACGGCCATCGGCCGGTGCTTCAGGAGCGCCGCCGCCGGGATGGTCCGTTTCGTCGTACCCATTTTCCGCACGTCTGCCCAGGGCAGAGGTCTACCTTCCTGCCCTCATTCCCTTCGAGGTCATCTCCATGTCCGACGCTGCCGTCGTCTGCTCCAACCTGTCCTTCGCCTGGCCCGACGACACCCGGGTCTTCCACGACCTGTCCTTCACCGTGCCCGCCGGCCGGACCGGCCTGGTCGCCCCCAACGGCGCCGGCAAGAGCACCCTGCTCAAGCTGATCGCCGGTGAACTCAAGCCCGCCACCGGCTCGGTGACGGTCACCGGAAGGCTCGGCTACCTCCGCCAGAGCCTCCCCCTGACCTCCCACCTCACCGTCGCCGAGGTGCTCGACATCGCCGGGATCATCCGCGCCATCGACGCCGTCGAGTCCGGGGACGTCGACGAGCGGCACTTCACCACCATCGGCGACGACTGGGACATCGAGGAGCGCACCCGCGCCCAGCTCGACCGTCTCGGCCTGACCGACCTCGCCCTGGACCGCAGCCTGAGCACGCTCAGCGGCGGCCAGATCGTCTCCCTCGGCCTCGCCGCCCAGCTGCTCAAGCGCCCCGACGTCCTGCTGCTCGACGAGCCGACCAACAACCTCGACGCCGAGGCCCGGCACAAGCTCCACGACGTGCTCGGGGACTTCAACGGCTGCCTGCTGCTGGTCAGCCACGACCGCGCGCTGCTCGACCGGATGCAGCACATCGCCGAACTCGGCAGCGGCGAACTGCGCTTCTACGGAGGGAACTTCACCGCCTACGAGGAGGCCGTGCAGGCCGAGCAGGAGGTCGCCGAGAAGAACGTCCGAAACGCCGAGCAGGAGCTGAAGCGGGAGAAGCGGGAGATGCAGCAGGCCCGCGAACGCGCCGAGCGGCGCCAGAGCAACGCCGCCCGCAACCTCAAGAACGCCGGCCTGCCCCGGATCTTCGCCGGGAACATGAAGCGCGGCGCCCAGGAGTCCGCGGGCCGGGCCGGCCAGATGCACGCGGCCCGGGTCAGCGAGGCCAGGGCCCGGCTCGACGAGGCCGGGCGCGCCCTGCGCGAGGAGCAGCGCCTCTCCCTGGACCTGCCCGACACCCAGGTGCCCGCCGGGCGCAACCTCTTCCTCGGCGAGGGCCTGCAGGTCCGCCACGCCGGCCGGCCGGTGTTCGCCGACGGCGGCGTCGACCTCAGCGTCCGCGGCCCCGAGCGGATCGCGCTGACCGGGCCCAACGGCGCGGGCAAGAGCACCCTGCTCAAGCTGGTCACCGGCGAACTCGTCCCGGACGGCGGGGAGATCACGCGCAACGACGGGCGGATCGCCTACCTCTCGCAGCGCCTGGACCTGCTGGACCTCGACCGCACCGTGGCGGAGAACTTCGCCGCCTTCGCCCCCGAGCGGCCCGAGACGGATCGGATGAACCTGCTCGCCCGCTTCCTGTTCCGCGGCGCCCGGGCGCACCTGCCGGTCGGGGTGCTCTCCGGCGGCGAGCGGCTGCGCGCCACCCTGGCCTGCGTGCTGTGCGCGGAGCCCGCCCCGCACCTGCTGCTGCTCGACGAGCCGACCAACAACCTCGACCTGGTCAGCGCCGGCCAGCTGGAGAGCGCCCTGAACTCCTACCAGGGCGCCTTCCTGGTGGTCAGTCACGACGAGCGGTTCCTCGCCGAGATCGGGGTGAACCGCTGGCTCCGGCTGGCCGGCGGCACGCTGAAGGAGACCGGGGCGCCCGCGGTGTGAGCCGCCGACGTGTGACACGGCCCGCGCCTGGGCCCGTCGAGCCCCGTGCCCGGCGGGCCCCCACCCCCACGTCGGAAGGTTCCCCCGTGCTCCAGCACGCCCTGCTCGCCCACGACGTCGTCCGCAACCTCGGCGGCCGGCGCGTCCTCGACGGCGTCGGCCTGACCGCCGCCCCCGGCCACCGGATCGGCCTGATCGGGGAGAACGGCGCCGGCAAGTCCACCCTGCTGCGGGTGCTCGCCGGCGTGGACCGACCCGACGCGGGAAGCGTCTCCCGCCCCGCAGACCTCGGCTTCCTCCACCAGGAACTGCCCCACGAGCCCGGGGCGACGGTCGCCGCCGTACTGGACGACGCGCTGCGCGAGGCCCGCGAGGACCTCGCGGAGCTGGACCGGCTCGGCGCGGAGATCGCCCGGGTCCCGGAGTCCGACCCCGGCCACGCGGACCTCCTGGACGCCTACGGCAGGCGGCTGGAGCTGGCGCAGAACCGGGAGTCCTGGGACGCCGACCGCCGCGCGGCCCTTGTCCTCGACGGGCTGGGCCTCGGCGCGCTCGGGCACGACCGCACGCTCGGCTCGCTGTCCGGCGGGCAGCGCGGCCGGCTGGCGCTCGCCGCGCTGCTCGTCCGCCGGCCGTCCGCGCTGCTGCTGGACGAGCCGACCAACCACCTGGACGACGGCGGCGCCGCCTTCCTGGAGGAGCAGCTCCGCGCCCTGCCCGGCACCGTGGTCCTCGCCTCCCACGACCGGGCGTTCCTGGACGCCGTCTGCACCGACCTGATCGACCTGGACCCGGCGGTGGACGGGCCGGTCCGCTACGGCGGCAACTACAGCGCCTACCTGGGCGAGCGGCGCACCGAGCGGGCGCGCTGGGAGCGGCGGTACGCCGAGGAGCAGCAGGACCTGGCGCAGCTGCGCCACTCGGCCGGGGTGACGGCGCACCTGGTCGCCCCGGACCGGGGGCCGCGCGACCACGAGAAGATGGGCTACGGCCACCGGGCGGGCCGGGTGCAGAACCAGGTCTCCCGCCGGGTGCGCAACGCCACCCGGCGGCTGGAGGAGCTGGAGCGCGCGCAGGTCCCCGAGCCGCCGCGCCCACTGCGGTTCGCCGTCGAGGCGCTGGCCGCGGGCGCCGGCGACGGCCTGGCCGCGGACGCCGGACTGCTGGCCGCGGGCGCCGGCGCCCGCGAGGACCGTCGGCCGCTGGTGTCGCTCCGGGACGTCCGGGTGCCGGGGCGGCTCGCGCTGGATGCCCTTGAGGTGGCGGCCGACGACCGGCTGCTGGTCACCGGCGGCAACGGAACGGGCAAGTCCACGCTGCTCGCCGTGCTCGCCGGACACCTCGCCGCCCGGGGCACGGTGCACCGGCGGCCCGGGCTGACGGTCGGCCTGCTCACCCAGGACACCGTGTTCGACCGGCCCGACCGCACCGTCCGCGACACCTACCTGCTGGCGCTGGGCCCGGCCCGGGCCGAGCGGGTGCCGCTGGCGTCCCTCGGTCTGCTGCACCCCGCTGACCTGGACAAGCCCGTCGGCCGGATCTCCGTCGGGCAGCGCCGACGGCTCGCGCTGGCGCTCCTGGTCGCCGACCCACCCCGGCTGCTGCTGCTCGACGAACCCACCAACCACCTCTCCCCGCGTCTGTGCGACGAACTGGAGGAAGCACTCGGCACCGGTCCCGGAGCGATCGTCCTCGCGAGTCACGACCGCTGGCTGCGCCGGCGCTGGCAGGGCCGCGAGCTGCGGCTCGTCCCGGCCGGCGCCCCGCGTTATTGCACCGCCGCGCAGTCACCTGTCAGCATGGTGATGTGAACCTTGACCATGTCTTCGTCTGCGGGCACCCCGCCCTGGACTTCGCCGCTACGCTCCGTGCCCGGCGCACGGTCCGGTTCGAGATGTTCGTGACGCCGGAGCGCCTGAACGCCTGGTACCTGGACTCCGGGCTCGTGGACACGATCACGCCCGGTGACGAGCACGACGTCCGCGAGGCGACGACCGTCCGCGAGGCGATCTACCGGCTCGTCACCAACCGGCGGCTCGGCGAGCCCTTCGACCGCGAGGCGCTCGCCGTCCTCAACGCCGCCGCGCGCAAGACGCCCGTGACGCCGCAGCTCACCATGACCGGGCGGCACAACGAGGCGACCCCCGAGCAGGCGCTGGCGACCGTCGCGCGGCAGGCGGTCGAACTCCTCAGCGGTCCGGACGTCCCGCTGATGAAGGAGTGCGGCAACCCGGAGTGCACCCGGATCTACATCGACCGTTCCCGGGGCATGCGCCGCCAGTGGTGCGGCATGGAGTCCTGCGGCAACAAGATCAAGGCCGCCGCCTACCGCGCACGGAAGAAGACGCCGTCCGAGAAGACGCCGTCCGCGGCGGGCGCCCGGTAGCCCCGGGAACCTCTCGGCACCCCCTCGGGCCACGGCCCCGCACGACGAGTGCGGGGCCGTGCGCCGTCACGGGCATCGGCACACCGGCCCCGGCACGGGTACCATGCAACACCCCATCCGTGCCCTAGGGAGTGAACGGTTGTGACCCTCCAGCCAGCCTCCACGCTCCGGTCCCGCTACGTGGAACAAGCCGCGTCGGACCTGGAGAAGAACCACCAGCGACAGCGGGAGCTGGCGGAGGAGCTCAGGACGCTGAAGCAGGAGGAGGCCCTCCTGGCCGAGATCCTGAGTGTGGCCGAGCGCCACGAGGGGCCCTCCGACCGGGCGCTTCCTTCCGGGCGGACGCCCGCGGAGCCCGCCGCTATCCCCACCGTCCCCACCGCCCCGGCCGTCCCGGCCGTCCCGGCCGCCCGCACGACGAAGGCCGGTGCGAAGGGCACTTCGCACCGGCCTCTGCTCGGCGACCTGCTGGCGGAACTGCTGGGCCGGCACGAGGAACCGTGCCTGGCGAAGGACCTGCGCGACGAGCTGATGGCGACGTACCCGAAGCGCAATCCGACGCCGCAGGTCGTGCGGAACACCCTGGAGTCCCTCGTCGCCAAGGGGCGCGTCCGGCGCCACAAGCAGCAGCGCTCCGTGATGTACACCCTGGTGCGCGCGGGCCTGGCCGACTGACCGGCCGGCCCCGGACTCACACGAAGAACGAGGCCCCGGGGCCGTACCCCAGCAGCTCGACGGTCTCCGCCCAGCTCCACAGCTGCGCGGCGTCCGGCCAGGGCCGCTCCCCCGGGGGTCGCTGCCCGGCGGAGATGTCGGAGCACCGGTCAAGGGCGTGACGGATACGTCCGGCCACCCGGAGACATGTGTGTGTCGAGGAAGCCATGGCCCTTCGCCCTCCGGTCGACGGTGTGCGTACGTGTGAGTGTGCGGGTGTGAGCGGGCCCCGTGCCGGACGGGGGAAACAGGCACGGGGCCCGCCGTTCAGGGGGGTGGGTCAGGCAACGACGCCGGCGTGGATGACGACCGGGATGTTGCCGCGGGTGGCCTTGGAGTACGGGCAGATCCGGTGGGCGGCCTGCGCCAGCTCCTCGGCGGTGGCCTGGTCCACGCCGCCGAGTACGGGGCGGAGGACCGCGGAGAGCGAGAAGGCGTCGTCGTCGCCGTGGTTCAGCGTGATCTCGGCGGTGATGCTGGTGCTGGTGAGTCGGACCTTGCGGTCGCCGGCCGCCCGGCGGACGGCCCCGAGGAAGCACGCCGCCCAGCCGGCCGCGAGGAGCTGCTCCGGGTTGGTCGCGGTGCCGGCGCCGCCGAACTCCTTCGGAATGGCGAGACCGGTCTCCAGCAGACCGTCGGAGGAACGGACCCGGCCGCCGTTGCGGCCCTCACCGTCGACGTCGACAACGGCGGTGTAGCTGACTGCCATGACTGGTGCTCCCCATCTGGATCGAATCGGCGTCCGACCACGTCCGGCGATGCACTCGAACCCTGGGAGCATCACCGGCCCAGCCGGTGATGCAATGATGGCAACTCGGCACGTCACCAGTCAAGCCGGTGACACGATTCGGTTGTGGCGGGACGCGACCGTGCCGTTCGGGTGCGACGTCGTCGGGGCGGCGGGTGGGAAAGGGTCACCAGGGTCGGCTGTGCAGCGCCATGTGGACGGTGTCGACGACCTGGATCATCGCGGCCCGGGCGGTGCTCGTCGGGCGGCTCGCACCGATCAGCAGGAAGCCGTGCAGGGCTCCCTGGTAGCGCGTGGCCACCACCGGGACCCCGGCCGCGCGGAGCCTGGCCGCGTAGGCCTCGCCCTCGTCCCGCAGCACGTCGGCCTCCGCGGTGACCACCAACGCCGGCGGCAACCCGGCGAGTTGCTCCAGCGACGCCCGCAGCGGCGCGGCCGTCACCTCCGTACGACGGTCCGGCTCGGGCAGGTAGGCGTCCCAGAACCGGCGCATGTGCTCACGGTGCAGGAAGTAGCCGGTGGCGAACCGGCGGTAGGACGGGGTGTCGAAGTCGGCATCGGTGACGGGGCAGAGCAACACCTGCTGGACCAGCGGAAGTTCACCGCGCTCCCGGGCCAGCAGCGTCAGCGCCGCCACCAGGTTCGCCCCCGCCGAGTCCCCGACAGCGGCGATCCGCTCCCCCGCCAGCCCGATCTCGTGACCGTGCTGGTGGATCCACCGGGCGACCGCGTAACACTGCTCGACGGCCACCGGGTAGCGCGCCGCCGGGGCCCGGGCGTAGTCCACGTAGACCACCGCCGCATCCGTACCCAGCGCGAACTCCCGCACCAGCCGGGCGTAGCAGTCGGCGTCGCCGAGCGACCAGCCCAGGCCGGGCAGGAACAGCACCACCGGACTGGGCCGGGCGGCGTCGGTGGGTCTGGTCACCTGGACGTGCACCCGCCCGGCCGCTCCGCAGGGCAGGGCGAGCCACTCCGACTCGATGTCGCACGGATCGTCCGGGTCCTCGAACTCGCCGTCGCCCGGAAGATCCTCGGCGGTGAGGAAGGAGAGGTCCGGCAGTTCCGTCGCGGACCGGCCGGCCCGGTCGTCCAGGAACTCCTGGAGCGCCTGGTCGAGGACGGGGCGCCGGTCGGGCTGAGGGGTGGGGTCGGACAACTCTTCGCTCCTGGCTTCGGTCGACGGGCACGGCGGCTCCGTGTGTGCCCCGGCCGTGACGGCCTGTTCGTGCCCTGCGGCGGGCGGGTCGGCGGCGCCTGCCTCAACCGGCTTCGTCCTGCGGGCGTGCGTCGTGCGGGCGTGCGTCCTGCGGGCGTGCCTCGTGCCGGTGCGCCTCGCGCGGGTGTGCCTCGTCCGGGTGTGCCTCGTGCGGGCGTACGTCGCCGGTGTCCGCGCCGTACGGACGTGCGCGCCACTCGCGCGGCGAGACGCCGTACACGGCGCGGAAGCTGCGGCTGAAGTGCGCCGCGTTGACGAAGCCCCACCGCTGGGCGACGGCCGAGACCGTGGGCGCGGTGCGGCCGCGCCGGGCCAGCTCGCGGGCGCAGGCGTCCAGGCGCAGCTGCCGCACGAGGCGGCTCACCGTCACGCCCTCGCCCTCGAAGAGCCGGTGCAGGTAGCGCACGGACATGTGGTGGGCATGGGCGATCCTCTCCGGCGACAGCTGCGGGTCGCCCAGGTGACGGTCGATGTACTCCCGCACCCGCCGGACCAGGTGCGCGGTCGCGGCACCCGGCTCGTCGGCGGCCCGGGGCGGCGCCAGCTGGGCGACGAGTGCGGCGACCAGGTCGGTGACGCTGCCGGCCAGCCGGTCGCCGACCGGGGCGGGGTAGGAGTGCGCGCAGGCGGCGAGGACGTCCAGGAACGGCAGGATCGCCGGCCCGCACCCCTCCGTGGGGCCGACGGCCGTCGCCGAGGCGTGCCGCAGGTCGTGCTCCGGCACTCCGAGCAGCCGGCGCGGCAGGTGGAACAGGTGGGTGCGGAACCGCTCCGGGTAGTCCACCGCGTACGGGCGCGCCGTGTCGTACAGCACCAGCCCGCCCGGCGGCACCTCGGCGCGGCGCCCGTCCTGCTCCAGGACGGCCCGGCCGGCCACCTGCACCCCGACCCCGACCTGCGGCTCGCTCCGCGGGGTCCGGGCGATCAGTGCCGCCGTGCGGGAGAGCCGGGCCGCGTCGGCCTCCAGGGTGGAGATCCGCACGTACCCGAGGCGGTGCGACTCCAGGAGCCCCTCGAACGGCCGCCCGGTCAGCGGGTGCACCTCCAGCGGCACCAGCGACCGTGAGACCGCCCCGCTCCAGAAGGCCGCCTTGTCGCCGTCCGCGACCGATGCCGTCGTCACTCGCACGCCCATCTGACCGCCCTTCCGCCGGAGCCCCGCGCACTCTCAGCGTGGCCCGCCGGCGCGGCGGGTCGGTAGGTCATCTGACTGACGTGTTCGGACGGCCCTTCGTGGAGTCCGGCGGGGCGGCCCCGCCGGCCCGGTCGGGCGGGCGGGGCCGCAGGTCAGATCCCGTCGAGGGCGTGGGCGAGGGCGGCCCGCGTGGTGATGCCGAGCTTCGGGAAGATCTTGTAGAGGTGGGCCCCGACGGTGCGGGGCGACAGCTGGAGCTGCCGGCCGATCTCCTTGTTGGTCAGCCCGGTCGCGGCCAGCCGGGCGATCCGCAGTTCCTGGCCGGTCAGCTCGGACGCCGCGGCGGCCGGTCCGGTCTGCGGCGGGGCCACCGAGTCCCCGGCGGCGCGGAGCTCCTCCTCGCACTGCGCCGCCCAGGGGGTGGCCCGCAGGCGGCGGAACGCGTGGTGGGCCGCGCGCAGCGCCTCCCTGGCGCCGGGCCGGTGGCGGCGGCGCAGCCACGCGCCGTGGGCGAGCCGCAGCCGGGCGAGGTCGAACACCCACTGCTCGGCGCCCGGGACGGCGTAGGCGGCCTCGTAGGCGGCGTCGGCCTCGTCGTCGTCCGCGGCCAGGGCGGTGGCGGCCGCGCACAGGAAGGCGTGGTGTCCGGAGATCTCGGCGGAGCGCGCCGCGGCTCCGGCCGCGAGGTGGGCCCGGGCCTCCTCGTGCCGTCCGGTGTGGACGGCGGCCGTCACCAGGTCGAGGACCAGCGTGTGGTGCCAGGGCCGGCCGCCGGACAGCCGCCCTGGCGGGGTGAGCTCGGAGAAGTGCCCGTACGCCTCCTCGTAGCGGCGGTGGGCGAGGGCGGCCAGGCCGCGCAGATGGGTCAGCCGGTCGAGGACGTACCGCATCCGGGCGCGGGTGGCGATCGGCCGGATGGTCCGCTCGACCTCCCGCAGGGCGGCCTCGTCGCCCCGGCCGGCGAGGAAGTGGGCGTGGTACTGACGGAACATCAGGGCGTTGGTGTGGTAGCCGAGTTCGTCCGCGATCTCGGCCTCGCGCAGGCAGACGGCCGCGCGGTCCCAGTGTCCGAGCAGGTAGTCCTGGTGGGCCCTGGCCTTGGCGACCGAGCCCTGGGTGGCGTAGCCGTGCAGGCCGGTGAAGCGCTGCCACAGGTCGCCGTCGGGCCAGTCCAGCGCGGCGGAGGTCCAGAGCAGGAGCCAGGCCGCGCCGGCCTCCTGCTCCCCGGTCAGGCCTTCGGCCGTCGCCAGCAGGGCGGCGGCGGCGTCCGGGCCCGGGTCGGTCCAGGCGCGCAGGCAGAGCCGGCCGACCTCGGAGACGTTCTCCCGGTGCCGTTCCAGGGCGCGCCAGGCCCAGGGGTCGTCCGTGTAGGTGGCCGCGAGGAGGAGCTTGAAGTAGACCTGTTCGACCAGCCCGCCGAAGGTGTCGGCGCCCGGCGCGGTCAGGGTGTCGAGGGCGGCGGGCAGCAGCGCGGCGGAGGACTCGAAGTCGACGTGGTGGCTCTGGTCGGCGTAGACCACCGCGTAGGAGAACAGCGGGTCGATGTCCTGCGGGACGGTACCGCTCCTCAGTTCCTCGACCAGTGCCACGGTGTGGCGCAGTTGCCCGCCGCGGGCCGCCATCACCGCGGCCCAGGTGAGCCTGCGGACGCGGTCGCACCCGCTGGGGCTGAGGGCGGCGGCGCGTTCGAGCAGCAGCTCGCCCTCCGCCTCGCCGCCCCGGCCGGCGAGGTCGCGGCCGGCCTCCTGGAGGCGGTGGGCGAGGTCCTCGTCGGGCAGCAGCGCGGCGGCAGCCTCGTGGACCAGCCGCCGGGGGTCCTCCGGTGCGAGGGTGTCGGACAGGGCGCGGTGCGCCTCCCGGCGCGCGGTGTCGGAGGCGGCGGAGACGACGGCGGTGCGGACCAGGGGGTGCCGGAAGACGAGGTGCCCGGCCGGGTCGAGGCGGGCCAGGCCCTCCTCCTCGATCCGCGCCAGGATCTCCCGCGCGTTCCCGTCGGCGAGGGCGCGCAGCCACTCGGCGCTGCCGGAGTCCGGGCCGGTGGCCAGGGCGCCGAGCAGGAGGAGGCGGCCGACCTCCGGGGTGACCGTCCCCAGCCGTTCGGCGAACATCCGCTCGAGCTTGCGCCCGAGCGGCAGCCGCTCGGGCAGCGGAGCGGCGCCCCGCTGCTGGGCGGCCGCCAGCTGGCGCGGCAGTTCCACCAGCGCCAGCGGGTTCCCGGCCGCCTCGGCGAGGACGCGTTCCCGCGCGGGCGGCGCGAGTTCGGGGTAGCGGGTGCCCAGCAGCAGGGCCGCGTCCGCCGGGGGCAGGGCCGGGACGTCGACGGCCTCGGCCGACCAGATCTGGGCGGCCGCGCCGTCCGGGCGGGTGGCTCCGACGATCGCCACCGGCAGCTCGGCGCACCGCCGGTGCAGGAAGGCGAAGACGGTCCCGCTCGACGAGTCGATCCAGTGGAGGTCGTCCAGGAGCAGCAGTACGGGGGCGGTCCGCACCGCCTCCTCCAGCAGGGCCAGCGCGGCGGCGCCGACGGCGAAGCCGCTCGGGGTCCCGGAGCGGACGCCGAACGCGCTCTCCAGGGCCTCCCGCTGGTGCGCGGACAGCGTGCCGGAACGCTGGAGCGGCGACCAGAAGGCCTGGTGGAGGGCGCCGAAGGCGAGGTCCGTCTCCGCCTCCGCGCCGACCGCGCGCAGCACGGTGAACCCGCGCTCGCGCGCCATCCGCTCCACCCAGGCGATCAGCGTGCTCTTGCCGACACCGGCGTCGCCGCGCAGCAGGACGGTGGAGCCGCTCGCGCCGTCCTCGGCCTGGACCAGTGCCGCGGTCAGCAGCTCCGTCTGCCGCTGCCGACCGACCAGGACCGGAAACCGCCTGTCCTCCGCCACTGGTGCCTCTCCCTCGACCCGGTCGATCCGCTCACCGGGGGCCCAAGGCTACCGCCCGCCG
The DNA here is from genome assembly GCF_043201735.1 of Kitasatospora sp. NPDC048286. Taxonomy (NCBI): domain Bacteria; kingdom Bacillati; phylum Actinomycetota; class Actinomycetes; order Kitasatosporales; family Streptomycetaceae; genus Kitasatospora; species Kitasatospora sp. NPDC048286. The sequence goes on along the minus strand of NZ_JBICZE010000006.1, from coordinate 334,377 downwards.
GAACCGCTCCCGAGGTCGCGGGCCGGGCGGCGGGAACGTCGCGGCCGGTGGCGGGGGACGCGCGGTGGCCGGGGGGGAACCGGGGAATCCGGGGTGGCCGGGGCCGCCCCGCGCCCGGAGGGCTCCGACGCGACGGTCGGAGCCCTCCGGGTCGTTCCGGGACGGGGTCAGGCCTCAGAGCCGGGCCCTCGACCCGTTGAGCTCGACGAAGCCCCCGAGCCAGTAGAGCAGGGCCACGATGCTCGTGACGTGGTGCCCCATGATCTCGATCGAGTGGTTGGGGGAGTTGCGGACGTTGCGCACGAAGTCGCTGATGGCACCCCACTGGTTCTCGACCAGGGAGTAGCGCACGAATCCCCGCGGGGCGGGCTCCCAGTGGTCGATGGCCCAGTCCCGGTGGGGGTTGGCGATGTTCCCGCGCACGGTGTCGAAGACGCCCGCGAAGCGGGCGGCCTCGGAGAAGATCTGGATGGCGATCAGCAGGTTGTGGCCGACTTCATCGGTGTAGCGGGTGACGTCTCCCAGCTGGTACATGGCGTTGTAGATCCGGCCGGGGTTCAGGACCAGCTCGCCGCGGTCGTTGCCGCCGGGGAGGGTGCTGTAGTTCCCGGTCGGGTTCATGACGTGGAGGGTGTTGCGGGGGATGCGGAGGGCCCTCGCGAACTCGTCCGTCCGGTCGTTGAAGCTCCAGTGCATGCCCGAATGCCCGTTGCGGCCGGGCGAGTAGAAGCCGGCGACGTACAGGTCGTGGGCCCAGAGGTAGATCGAGGACAGGTAGTCGCCGTTCGTGTCGGTCACCCTGATCTGGATGAGTTCCACGGAGTTGTCCTGGGTCTGCCGGACGCCGTCGATGTGCGTGTCCCCGCCGTAGGACTCCGCGTGGATCCGGTCGATGACGTGGTAGTAGGCCCGCTCGTGCACGAAGCCGCCCGTGGTGATCTCCGAGACGTTCCACTCGATGACCGCTTTGATCCTCGGCTCGGGCACGGCCTGCGCGGTGCCGCTGAGTACCGTGACCAGCCCTAAGGCCATCGCCAACGTCGCCGTCAGTGAGACGAGCCGCTTGGCAATTGTTCGCATCCGGGTTCCTTCGCTCGTTCACCGGGGCGCGTCCGGGATGCCGGTCCGTCAGGAACCCCGGTGGGGGATGTTCCGACCGTATGCGTGGCGAGCGGGTCGACTTTGCCCGAGTGTGCACCACCACGGTGCTGTACGCGCACGCCCGATATGGGCTTACCGCACGTCTTTTGACGTATCGTCACTCGCGGTAGAGCAGGACGGTGAGGCCGGCCAGGACGGCGCTGGCGACCAGGGCCCAGGCGATCTGGCCGTGCAGGACGAGGACTGCGCCGGGGGCGGCGCCGGCGAGCATGGTGACGACGGAGAGGATCTTCCGGCGCTGGCGGGGGGCGGTGCCGCCGGCGAGGCGGGAGTCGGCGGCCAGGCCGGTCAGGGTGAGGGTCAGCACGGTGGTGGTGAGGTCGGGAACGCCGAGGCCGCGGACGGTGCCGTTGCGGATGCCCATCGCCAGGGCGAGCAGGGCGATCACCGGGTACTGGGCGGGGCCCTCGACGCTCCGGGCGAAGGCGACGGCCGCGGCGGCTCCGTACAGCCCGGCCTCCAGGACGAAGGCCGTGCGCAGCCGTGCGGCGCGGTGGGATCCGGCGTGCCGGGTGGCGAGGCGGCCGGCCACGCCCGCGCCGAGCAGGAAGGCCGCGAGGGAGGTCAGGGATCCGGTGACGGAGAAGCCGGGTGCTCCGGCGAGGGCGAAGGCGATGACGACGACGTTGCCGGTCATGTTCGCGGTGAAGACGTGGCCGAGGCCGAGGTAGCTGACGGCGTCGATCAGTCCGCTGACCAGGGTGAGGCCGAACAGGGCCAGGGCCAGCGGGTGGCGGTCGTGGATCTGCGATCCGGACGGCGGCGGCGGGGGTGTGGTCACGACGGCTCCTCGTGGGGGGATGCGGCGAAGCGGGGAAGCGGGCGGGGCACCGCCTGGTGCAGGCGGTGCCCCGTGACGGAACCGGCGGGCTCGTCAGAAGAAGCAGGGGTCCATCGGCGTCTGGGACTGCCCGGGCAGGGCGAGGCCGCGCGCCTGGCGCCAGGCGTGCTGTTCGCCGGAGGCCGCCACGGCCTCCAGCACGCCCTCGGCCTGGCGGACGCCGGCGGCCAGGCTGGGGGCGGGGGTGGCGTGGTAGCCGCCGAACTCGGTGACCGGGCTCCAGGACGGCGAGATCTCCGGCAGTTCGGGCGCCAGGCCCTCGTGCTCCTGGGCGGCGTGGACGATGCGCCCGCCGACGACGGTCAGGACGGCCTCGATGTGCGGGATGTCGGCCTCGGGCACCGTGAAGTAGTCGGCGCTGAGCAGCGCGAGGTCCGCGTAACTGCCGACCGTCAGGCGGCCCTTGACGTCCTCCTCGCCGGTGAGGCGGGCGCCGCCGAGGGTGTAGAGCTCCAGGGCCTGGGCGCGGTCGAGCCGGTTGTGCTCGGCCGCGAGGCGTCGGCCGGAGACGGCCCGGCCGGAGACCAGCCAGTGCAGGGCGACCCACGGGTTGTAGGAGGAGACCCGGGTGGCGTCGGTGCCCGCCGCGACGGTCAGGCCGCGGTCCAGCATGGCGCGCAGCGGCGGCGCCTCGGCGGCGGCGGGGGCGCCGTAGCGGTTGACGAAGGCCTCGCCCTGGAAGGAGAGGCGGTTCTGGACGGACACGGCGCCGCCGAGGGCGGCGATCCGGTCGAGGCTGTCCTTGCTGACGGTCTCGGCGTGGTCGAAGAGCCAGCGGTTGCCCTGGGGGAAGAGGCCCTCGGCGGCGAGCTTCTCGAAGACGGCGAGGTCGCGGCGGATGGTCTCGTCGTAGGTGGCGTGCAGGCGGAAGCCCCAGCCGTTCTCCATGAGCAGGCGGACGGCCTTCTCGAACTCGGTCTCGTAGGCGCCCAGTTGCGGCCGCGGCTCGGTGAAGTTCTCGAAGTCGGCGGCGGCCCAGGTGAGGTTTTCCCCCGCGCCGTTGAGGCGCAGCCACTCGTCGCCCTCGCCGGGGCGGACGGTGTCGACCCAGCGCTTGAGGTCGTCGAGCTCCTGCCCGGCGGTCTGCGGGAAGAGGTGGTAGGCGATGCGCAGGCTCAGCTCGCCGCGGCGGGCGAGCTCCATGACGGTGCCGTAGTTCTCGGGGAAGGCCTGGAAGCCGCCGGCCGCGTCGATCGCGGAGGTGAGGCCGAAGCGGTTGAGCTCGCGCAGGAAGTGCCGGGTGGAGCCGATGCGGTCGGCCTCGTCCAGCATCGGCGCCTTGGCGAGGGTGGAGTAGAGCAGCAGGGCGCCGGGGGCGGCGATCAGCAGGCCGGTGGGCTCGCCGTCGTTGCCGCGCACGATCTGGCCGCCGACCGGGTCGGGGGTGTCGCGGGTGAAGCCGGCGGCGCGCAGGGCGGCCTTGTTGAGCAGGGCCGACTGGTAGAGGTGCAGCACGAAGACGGGGGTGTCGGGGGCCGCGGCGTTGAGTTCGGCCAGGGTGGGCAGGCGCCGCTCGGCGAACTGGTCGGCCGACCACCCGCCGACCACCCGCACCCACTGGCCGGGCGGGGTGCGCTCGGCCTGCCGGCGGAGCATGGTCAGGGCCTCGCGCAGCGTGGGGACGCCGTCCCAGCGCAGCTCCATCACGTAGTTGAGGCCGCCGCGGATGACGTGCAGGTGCGCGTCGTTGAGGCCGGGGACGGCCCGGCGGCCGAGCGCGTCGACCACCCGGGTGCCGGGGCCGACCAGCGGGACGACGTCCGCGTCGTCGCCGACGGCCTGGATCCGTCCGTCCCGGATGGCCACGGCGGTGGCCTGCGGGCGGCGCGGGTCGTTGGTGAACACCTTGGCGTTGCGCACGACCAGGTCGGCGGGCTCGTCGGGGGTGCCGGGGCGGACGCCGGCGACAGGCATGGTGGACAAGGGGAGCCCCTTCGTTGGGTGGGTGATTCGGCGCGAGGCCACCCGGTGAACGTAGGCAGGCGGCGGTGGGGCGAGGTTCTTCGCAGCGCATGGCCGGTTGCCCGGCAGCGCACTGACGCGGGCCGGCCGGGCGGGTGCGGTCGGTGGTGCGTTGTCGGGACAGTCCCGGGCGCAGAGCGAGCAGAACCTCCCGCCGATCGCGGGCTAGTGTCGTTGACGTGAAGCCCCGCCGATCCGGCCGGGCCAAGCCTGACGCAGTGTCAATCTCCTGCGTCGCTCCCCTCATTCACGAGAAAGAGAAGACCCATGGTCGACTTCGCCAACGTCCACGCCGCCCCGAGCCCGGACCTGCTCACCCCGGACAACGCAATGATGCTGTTCGTGGACCACCAGCCGCAGATGTTCTTCGGCACCGGCAGCGGCGACCGCACCGCCATCATCAACGCCACCGAGGGCCTGGCCAAGGCCGCGAAGATCTTCGGCGTCCCGACCGTCCTGTCGACCGTCGCCGCCGAGTCCTTCTCCGGCCCGATCCTGCCGCAGCTGAAGGCCGTCTTCCCCGACCAGGAGGTCATCGACCGCACCACGATGAACGCCTGGGAGGACGAGGCCCTGGTCGAGGCCGTCAAGGCCACCGGCCGCAAGAAGATCATCCTCTCCGGCCTGTGGACCGAGGTCTGCCTCGTCCTGCCGGCGCTCTCGGCGCTGGACCAGGGCTACGAGGTCTACGTCGTCGCCGACGCCTCCGGCGGTGTCAGCCCGCTGGCCCACGAGCACGCCCTGCAGCGGATGACCGCCGCCGGCGCCGTCCCCGTCACCTGGATCCAGGTCCTCCTGGAGCTCCAGCGCGACTGGGCCCGCACCGAGACCTACGTCGCGGTCACCGAGCTCGTCAAGGAGCACGGCGGCGCCTACGGCATGGGCCTGGTCTACGCCCAGTCCATGATCAACCCGCACGCCGCCGGCTGACGGACCCCATCGATCCGACGGAGTCCGACATGAACACGGGTCTACTCCTGCTGCGCCTGGTCGTCGGTCTGCTCATCGCGGGCCACGGCGTCCAGAAGGTCAGCTTCCACCTCGGTGGCGGCGGACTCGACGGCGGTAGCGCCGAGTTCCGGGGCGACGGCTTCCGCGGTGGCAAGCTCACCGCGGTGGCCGCCGGCGGCACCCAGATCGGCGCCGGGCTGATGCTCGCCGCCGGTCTGCTCACCCCGCTGGCGGGCGCGGGCGTCATGGGGGTGATGACCGTCGCCCTGACGGTCAAGTGGCCGCACGGCCTGTGGGTCCAGCACGACGGGTACGAGTTCCCGTTCGTCCTGATCACCGCCGGCGCGGCACTCACCGCCACCGGCCCCGGACAGTGGTCCGTCGACGGGGCGCTCGGCCTCGCCGACTGGCCCCTGTGGTGCCTGCCCGCCGCCGTCGTCGCCGGCGTGGGCGGCGGACTGGCGACCCGGCTCGCCCTGCACCGCGACTGACCCCGGTCGGCACCGCAGCCAGGCAGCCGACACCGAACGGGCTCGGGCCCCGGGTGGGAAGACCACCCGGAGCCCGAGCCCGTCGGCATACATCGGCATACATGCGAAGTACCCGAAGTACCCGAAGTACCGAGAGCAGGGAGCGAGATGATGACGACAACGACGACGGAAGAGGCGCACGTACGCGCGCCGGGCCCGACGGAGGCCGGGAGCGGGGCGCCCACGGGCGCGGAGCGGGCGGCGGGCCCCGGCCACGAGCCGGACCTGCACGCCATGACACGGCTCACCCTGCGGCCCATCGCCTCGCCGATGCCCCTGGGCTTCTTCACGGTGGCCATCTCCTCGACGGTGGCCAGCAGCCTGCAGCTCGGCCTGGTCGACGGCGCGTACCGGCAGGCCGTGGCGCTCACGCTGTTCTCCGCGTTCGTCCTCCAACTGCTGGTCAGCATCCTCGCGTTCGGTGCCCGCGACGTCATCGCGGCGACGCTGATGGGCGGGTTCGCCGGTGCCTGGCTGGCCAACGGCCTGGTCACGGCGTCGGACGCCCCCGGCGGCGCCCGGGTCCTGGGCGTGATGAACCTGGTGTTCACCGTCTTCGCGGCCCTGATGGCCTCGGTGGCGAGGCCGAAGAGGGTGCTGTGGGTGCTCCTGATGATCGCCGTTCCGCGCTACCTCGTCGCCGGCCTCTACGGCGTCTCGGGCGAGCACTGGCTGGGGTACGTCGCCGGCGCGCTCGGCATGCTCCTCGCGGCGGTCGCGATGTACGCGGCCTACGCCCTGATGCTGGAGGAGCTGCGGGGCCGGGAGGTCCTGTGGATCGGGCGCAGCGGCCCCGTGCGGGACGCCATGCACGCGGGGCTGGCCGGCCAGCTGAACCGGCTGGAGCAGCAGGCGGGCGTGCGCCGGACCCTGTAGCGGACGCCCCGCACGGCGCCCCGGCTCCGCTGACGGAACGCGAATCGGCTGTGCCCGTACCGGAATTCCGGTACGGGCACAGCCGATTCGCGCATGTCGGTCGACAGTTCGTGCGAGCCGTGCCCGGGGCGCCGGTTCAGCGGCCACCGGCCAGCCTGCCCAGTTCGGCGTCCCAGTCGATCAGTTGGGCCTCGCCGCCGCGCGGCACGAGGGCGAAGCTCCGCTCGTGCAGCCAGCTGTGCACCGGCTCGACCGGGACGTCGATCGAGGCGGTGCCGTCGTCCCCCCTGAGCGTGATCCGCAGCAGCCGGCGGCCGTGGCAGCGGCACGGCGGGGCGAACCGCACGTCGCCCATCCCGGCCGGCCGGTGCAGGCCCTTCCACAGCAGGTCGCGGGCGAACTCCCAGGTCCCGACCGCCGGGTCGGAGCCGGGGAACTCCATGACCACGGAGAACGGCGCCCGCGCGCGGTACACGAAACGCACCGGCAGGTCGATGAACTTCCCCTCCCCGATGTTGAGTCGCGCGTTCAGTACGGGCGTGGCGCAGTCCCCGGCCGCGGCGGGGCCGTGACCGGGGAACGGATGGCGGCCGGGCACGGGTACCTCCGAGGACGATGAGCGGAAACAAGAAAAGTGCCGGGCCCGCCGACGAACGGGCCCGACACTGAGCGGAGCCGGGCCTGCCGACGAACAGGCCCGGCCCGCGGTCACTCCCCGGTACCGGGAGTGACGACCAGGTGCTCGGCGAGGAACCAGACCTGGGTCTCGCCGGTGCGGATGATCTGGGACACCAGGAGGTCCTGGGTGCCGTCGTCGCCGAGCTCCGCGGTGCGGGTGGCGGCGTCGCGGACGTCGGCGAGGATGCTCTCGTGGGCGTCGAGCAGGCGGGAGAGCATCGAGTGCACGCCCTCGATGCCGTCCGGCGGGCGCGGCACGCCCGTGATCTCGGCGGCGTGCCGGGGGTCGCCCACGGCGACGCCGCCGAGGCTCTGCACCCGCTCGGCGAGCGCGTCGACCAGCTCCAGCTGCTCCTGGGCGTGCTTGTCGAACAGCAGGTGCAGCTGGTAGGCCGTCGGTCCGCGCATGCCCCAGTGGTACTTCTTGTACAGCGCGTACAGGAACTGGGTGTCCGCGAGGACCCGGTTGAGCCGCTGGCACGAGTACTGCCGGGCGTCGTGGGAGAGCGCGATCGGCAGCTGGGTGACGGTGCCGAACTCCTGGATCTCGGGACCGTGCTGGTGGAGGCGCGGCTGCTGGTTGGTCATGGTGCTCCTGGGTTCTGTGCTTGCGGGGGTGGTCAGTTGGCCACGGACCGGACGGCCTCGCGGATCACGTCGGCGACGCATCCGGGGTGGGAGAGCATCACCAGGTGCGAGGAGTCCACCTCGACGGTGGTCGCCCCGGCGCGCTGGTAGCCGAACCGCTGGACCTCGGGGTTGAGGGTCCGGTCGGCACTGGCGACGATCCCCCAGGACGGCTTGTCGCGCCACGCGGCGGTGGGCGCCGTCTCGCTGAACGCCGCTGCGGCGAGCGGACGCTGGGTGACGGCGAGGACCCGGCCGAGGGCGGGGTCGACGTCGGCCGCGAAGATCTCCGGAAGGCGGTCGGCCTCCACCGAGACGTCGGTGCCCTCGTCCCCGTCCGCCAGCGGGAAGGGGGTGTACACCAGGGCGGTGGCGAGCTCGGACTCGGGGAAGCCGCCCTGCAGCCTGCCCAGGCTCTCGCCCTCCTCCAGCGCGTAACCCGCCAGGTACACCAGGCCCTTGACGTTCTCCTCGGCGCCCGCCACGGTGATCACCGCGCCGCCGTAGGAGTGGCCGACCAGCACGACCGGCCCGGGAATCCGCCGGACCACCGACGCGATGTAGGCGGAGTCCCCGATCAGGCTGCGGTTGGGCACCGCCGGCGCCACGACCTTCAGTCCGTCGCCCAGCAGCTCCGGGATCACCCGGGCGAAGCTGGAGGCGTCGGCGAAGGCGCCGTGCACCAGCACGACGGTGGGCATGTCGTTCGTCGTCATGTATGCGTCCTCACTGAGGCCTCACCGAGGCCCTCGTGTCACGTGCTTCTGTGCCCCTCAGGCTAGGAACGCGGCCGCCGCGGCCTGTTCCGACGACGCACTGCCTGCAGTCGGTCCGTGCACCGAAGGGCAGTTCGGGCCGCTGCCGTCAACTCCCGCCCAGGCTCGGCGCTCTGGGACGACTCAGGGTGCTCTCACAGGCAACCGGCCGGATCCGGTGGCGCCTAGCGTGGGCCCCGTTGCAGCCCCCCCGCTGCGCTAGGAAAGGGAAACCCCATGCCGTACATCACCGTTGGCCAGGAGAACTCCACCTCCATCGACGTCTACTACGAGGACCACGGCACCGGCCAGCCGGTCGTGCTGATCCACGGCTTCCCGCTGAACGGCGACTCCTGGGAGCGCCAGAGCGCGGCCCTGCTGGACGCCGGCTACCGGGTCATCACCTACGACCGCCGCGGCTTCGGCCGGTCCTCGCACCCGACCACCGGCTACGACTACGACACGTTCGCCGCGGACCTGAACACCGTGCTGGAGACCCTCGACGTCCGCGACGCCGTCCTGGTCGGCTTCTCCATGGGCACCGGCGAGGTCGCCCGCTACGTGTCCGAGTACAGCTCGGCCCGCATCGCCAAGGTCGCCTTCCTGGCCTCCCTGGAGCCGTTCCTGCTGAAGACCGACGACAACCCGGACGGCGCCGCCCCGAAGGAGTTCTTCGACGGCATCGTCGCCGCGGTGAAGGCCGACCGCTTCGCCTTCTACACCGACTTCTTCAACGACTTCTACAACCTGGACGAGAACCTCGGCACCCGGATCAGCGAGGAGGCCGTCCGCAACAGCTGGAACGTCGCCACCTCGGGCGGCGCCTTCGCCGCCTCGGCCGCGCCGACCACCTGGTACACCGACTTCCGCGCCGACGTCGCCCGCATCGACGTGCCCGCCCTCATCCTGCACGGCACCGGCGACCGCACCCTGCCGATCGAGAACACCGCGCGCCCCTTCCACAAGGCCCTGCCCGCCGCGGACTACGTCGAGATCGAGGGCGCGCCGCACGGCCTGCTCTGGACCCACGCCGAGGAAGTCAACGCCGCGCTGCTCGCCTTCCTCGCCAAGTAGCCCGGACGGCCGCCCGCCCCCGACCGCGGCCGTCCGCAAGACGTCGGTACCGCCGGCACCACTCCAGGCCCAGTGGTGACGGCGGTACCGACCACCGCACACCACGCGCCCGGTGTCCGTTCGAACGGGCACCGGGCGCGCTCCACGACAGGAGGTTTCCCGTGAAGCTTCGTTCGGCCCGCCGCATCGTTCCGCTGGTGGCGGCGCTCGCCGCCGCCGTCACGGCCGCCCCCGCCGTCTCGGCGGCCCAAGGCGCACCCCAGAGCGCGTCCCAGAGCACCGCGGCGAGCGCGTCGGGCGGGCAGCACCGCCAGTTCGCCGTCGGCCCGCAGTACGACACCACCCACGTCTACGTCGAGCCCGGCACCGAGCAGGCCTTCGTGACCAGCTGGACGTCCACCTTCGGCGGCACCACGATCGGACCCGTCTCCACCCAGGTGACCCCGGCGCCGAGCCGGACGCTCTCCGAGCTGGTGGTCTCCCCGGTCGGCACGCTGTCGGTGTTCGACTACACCACGCCCATCCCGTACCCCTTCGGCACCGAGCGCACCGGCTGGCTGGTGACCGACCTCGACCAGGCGGTCAAGGCCGCCCGCGCCGACGGCGCGACCGTCACCGTGGCGCCGTTCGCCGACCCGATCGGCCGGGACGCCGTCGTCCAGTTCCCCGGCGGGATCAGCGCCCAGCTCTACGTGCACACCGGCCCGACGTCGTACCCGCCGCTGGCCAGCGTGCCGGAGAACCGGCTCTACCTGTCGCCGGACGCCGTCGGCGACTTCCTGCACAGCTACCTCGCCTTCACCCAGGGCCGGATCGTCTCCGACGACCGGAAGGCCGACGGCGCCGCCCTCGGTCTGCCCGGCACGACGTACCGGCTCATCCGGCTCACCTCCGGCTTCGGCACCACCACGGTCGCGGTGACCGACGGCCACCTGCCCTACCCGTTCGGCAAGGAGCTGACCGGCTACGGGGTGTCGGACCTCGGCGCCACCCTGGACAAGGCGAAGGCCGCCGGCGCCACGGTGCTGTCCGGACCGGTCCACGCGGGCGGCCGGGACAGCGCGATGGTGCGCTTCCCCGGCGGTTACGTCGCGGAGATCCACACCGAGCGCTGACCGGCAGGACGCGCTCACCCACGGGCGGCCGGGCACCTCGTCGCCCGGCCGCCCGTCGGCGCAGGCGCATCTGCGCATCCGGCTCCGCGGACCACCGCCGCCGCTACCGCTACCGAACGGAGGCCGCCGCCGGCCGTACGGAAGCCGATCCGGCCGCCTCGTGGATGAACTCCGCGACCGTGCTCGGCCGGGAAACGGCCACGGAGTGGGAGGCGTCGGGCAGTTCGAGCACGGTGGCGCCGGCGCGCTCGGCCGTGAAGCGCTGGACGTCCGGCGCGAGCGCCTGGTCGGCGCCCGTCACCAGGGCCCACGAGGGCTTCGCGCGCCAGGCCGCCACCGTCGGCGCGTCGGTCAACACCCGCTCGGCCACGGGGCGTTGGATCGCGGCCAGCACCTGCGCCAGCTCCGCGTCGAGGTCGGCGGCGACCAGCGGCCGGAAACACTCCGCTGGCACGGTGAGCTCCGTCGGACGGCCGGTGCCGCCGGTGGTGGACTCGGTGCGCCGCAGCCGGGGGATGAGCGGCGCGGGAGCGAAGCGGCCGGCGAGCGCTTCGTGACTCTCCCCCACGTCGGGGAGGTAGGCGGCCACGTAGACCAGCGCGAGGACGTTGGGGGCCGCCCCGGCCTCGGTGATCACGGCGCCCCCGTAGGAGTGGCCGACCAGGACGACGGGGCCGTCGATGCCCGCGACGACGTCGGCCAGGTAGGCGGCGTCATGGGCGAGGCCCCGCAACGGGTTCGCGACGGCGAGGACGGTCAGTCCGCGGCGGTGGAGTTCGGCGACGACGCCGAACCAGGTGGTCGCGTCGGAGCAGCCGTCGTGGACGAGCACGACGGTGGGCCGGGTGGAGGGCATGGCGGCCTTTCGGCGGGTGGCGGAGGAGTCGTGGCGAAGGAGTCGTGGCGCAGGGGGTCAGGAGGCCGGGTTTCGACTGTCGTTCTGGGTGGCGTAGGCCTGCCACTCACGCGGCGAGACCCCGTAGGCGTCGCGGAACGTCCGACTGAAGTGGGAGTGGCTGACGAAACCCCACCGATGGGCCACCGCGGAGACGCTGCTCTGCCGGCGCGACGGCCGCTCCAACTCCCGGCGGCAGGCGTCCAGTCGGCGCTGCCGCACGAACTGGCCCACCGTCGTCCCGTCCTGCTGGAACAGCTTGTGCAGATAGCGCACCGAGATGTGCTGCGAGCGGGCGATCGACTCCGGCGCCAGATCCGGATCCGCGAGGTTCTCCTCGATGTGGGCCCGGATCCGTGCCAGCAGTTCGGCCGCGCCGCCCGGCTGCTCCGGCGCCTCCCGCTCCAGCAGCTCCGCCACCAGGACCGCCACGATGTCGCAGACACTGCGCGCCAGGTGGTTGCCCGGCCGGGCCCGGTGCGCCCGGGACTGGACGACCAGCGTCCGCAGCAGCTGCGAGGCGAGCGAGCCTATGCCCTCGCTCCCCCGCGCCACCAGCCCGCCCGCACGCCGGACGTCGGCCTGCCGCACGCCCAGGTAGAAGCACGGGACGCGGAAGCGCATCATCAGGCACTGCGCGTCCTGCAGCAGACCCACCGGGTGCACGGCGGTGCCGATCAGCAGGTCCCCGGGCGTCAGCACCGTGCTGACACCCCCGCGCCGTACGGTGGCCGCGCCCCGCACGTGCAGGAGGACGTAGAGGCAGTCCTCGGGATCGGCCCCGGGCGGCGGGGACAGGACGTCGACGCAGTCGCCGCCGCCGTCGAGGGCGGCCTGGACGAGCTGCTGGGCTCGGCTTTCGGGCGTGGGGCTTTCGGACGCGGGGGTTTCGGGCATGGGCGAGGGACCCGACGGGATCACGGGAGGCTCCGACCGGTTGCGAGGGTTCAGTACGGGTGCTGGGGCTCGCCGCGCCGCACGGAGGGGGGCACGGCGGCCGGGGGATGAGCGGCAGCTCGTGGTGACGATTCTCGCCGCGCACCGAACCCGTTGACCACCGACCGACGTAGGGATTGCCCGACGAAGCTTCATCGCTCTGTAGCAACGGCGCTTCATCGCTCTGTGGCAACGGCCCACCCCGGCCGCCGGCTACCGGGCGGCGGCCTCCGGGGCGGACTGGAGCAGGTCCCACAGCCGCAGCCCCATGTGCAGCACCAGGCGGTGCGCGCCGTCGTCCAGGTCCAGGCCCGTGATCTCCTGGATCTGGCGCAGCCGGTAGTACAGCGAGGTGCGGTGCAGTTCCAGCATCTCCGCGGTCCTGGGTACGGAGCCCGCGTTCTCCAGGAAGCAGCGCAGGGTCTCCTCCAGCCGGGCGCCGGCGCTGTCGTCCAGCAGGCGCCGCAGCGGGTTCGGCAGGAGGGACTCGTCGAGCGCGCTGTCGGGCAACTGGAGGAACACGGCGTACTCCCCGAGCCGCTCCCAGTCGCCGACGCCCTCCAGCCGGGGCAGTCGACGGGCCGCGCGCACCGCGACCCGGGCCTGGTCGTGGGAGATCCACGCGTCGGCGAGCGCCGTCCGGCGTCCACCGACACCCACCGCCACGGACGGCGCCGGGCCCAGGAAGGTCGTCAGGGAGCGGACGACGGCACGGCCCTGCTGCTCCAGGTCCTCCTCCGTCGGCTCCCGGTCGAAGACCTGCACCAGGACCGCCCGGTCCTGGTCGACCGCCGGCAGCCCGCGGCCGGTGCGGGTCCGCCGGAACGGCTCCAGGGCGCCGCGCAGCGCCACCGCGACCTGGCCGGAGGGCCCGCGCTGTCCGGTGACGACCACGCTGGTCACCACGACGTGGGGGCCGGCCGGAAGGAGCCCGTCGTCCACCAGGCGCTGGTGCGCCGCGCAGCGCAGCGCCGAGTCCGAGCCGACCAGCCCGCTCACCAGCCCGCGGACGTGCTCCTCGTCGTCGTCCGAGGCGAGGCGCTCGGCGTACATCTCGACCGCCACGGCCCGGGCGACCCGGTCGATGGCCTCGGTCTCGGCCTCGGTGAGGGGTTCGCCCGCCGCGACGACCATGAGGATGCCCAGCAGGTGGCCGTGCTCGCGGACCGGGACGCAGTAGCGCGGCTGCAGCCCCAGGTCGTCGCGGCCCGGCAGGACACCCGGGCGGGTCCACTCGGCGACGCCCTGGGACAGCACGTAGCGGATGATCTCGTCGTCCGCGATGCCCTGAAGCAGTGTGCGCACCCGCACCCGGTCCTCGTCCCCGAAGTGCCGGCTGGTGCAGATCATCCGCACCAGCGGGTCGTCGAGGACGACGGAGCGCCCCAGTGCCTCGGCCAGGCCGTCCACCAGCGTCTGCAGCGCCTCGCCTCCCGAGCGTGCGCGCCGGATCCACGTCGTCATGATCAATCGCCTCCCGGCGCATTCATACAAGGAGCGGAACGGGAGGGACAAACCTTCGACAAAACGAGGAAACGGCGGCTCCCCGCGGGCCGGACGGCCTCGCCCCCGGGCCGCTTCCGCGCCTGGAAGAGCCTCCGCGCGTGAGGCCGGAGCACGGCCACAGCCAGTGAACTCTCTTACCGTACAGCCAAGTTGACGAGGCGCGGGACCGAACGGCGACCGCCGCTCCGGCCACCGGTCGCGCCGTGCCACAACTGTCGTACGGAGTGGAAGCGACAGCGGGGAGCCCGCGCCCGGCCCCGTCCACCGCGCGAAAGGTGCGCGGATCGTCACCCCGCGGTGCACGGGCGGAACATCCACGCCCGCCGCCGCCCGCTAACCTGAGGGCCGGTTCCGCCTCCCCCTGCTCCTCGGCAGTTCCCAGGGCTCGAGGCAGGAGCGTCACGCCGTCACCGGCACCGACGCCCCGATCGTCCGGTGTGCCCCCGTCCCGGCTCGGACACCGCACCCGCCGGCCCGCGCCGGCCCGGACGACCCCTCTCGGACTCACACCGGCCCCACCCCGGCCCCACCCCGACACCGCCCAGGAGACCCCCGTGCCCACGCACCAGCCCCTGCCCAGCCCCCAGCCCGGCCCGGACGCCACCACCACCGACATCACCCTCGACGCCCGGCTGGCCCTCGGCGAGCACGAGTCCGTCGACATCCCGGTGCGCCTCGGCTACCGCAGGGACGACCCGCTCGCCGTCGCCCTCGAGTTCCTCGGCCCCGCTGCGGAAGCGGGCACCTGGCGCTTCTCCCGCGACCTCCTCTGGGAGGGCCTGCAGAGACCCGCCGGCCTCGGCGACGTCCGCGTCTGGCCGCCCTGCACCTGTCACGGCCGCGCCTCGCTGCGCATCATGCTCCGCGGCTGCGACACCGTCGTCCTCATCGACCTCCCCGCCCGCCAGGTCCGCCGCTGGCTCCGCCGGGACTGCTTCACCCTGGTGCCCCAGGGCTCCGAGGCCGGCCTGATCGACTGGGCCGCCGAACTCGACGGCCTCGCCGCCTGACGCCCCGCCGGCGGAGCCGGCCGCGGTCGAGGGCACTCACCGCTGCCGCGAAATTCCCGTAAGTCGTCTCTCCTGGAGGGTGTGTGCTGCTGCTCGACCTCAACACGGTGTCACCTCGTGAGCGCGTGGACGCGTTCCACCACGCGTTGACGGATTCCCTGGTGCCCAACGACGTCGCCCACGAGGAGCCGGCGACCGGTATCCACGCGCGCATGGAACTGTGGCGCGTCGGCGGACTCGACTTCTTCGCCACCCGCAACTCGGGCTTCCGGGTGCGGCGGACGGACCGGCACGTACGCCACCACCGGGAGCACCCCATCGTCTCGGTCTCGCTCCAGCCCCTGGGTGTCCACCGGGCCGAGGTCGCGGGCCGGCAGACGCTCCTGGGCTCCGACGACATCTGCGTCTTCCACGAGTTGTCGCCCCGCGTGTACGGCTGGTCCGGCGACGGCGCGTCCCAGGTCGTCATGTTCGACATGAACCGCCTCGGCGTGCCGGTGGACACGGTGGTGCGGGCCTCCCAGCGGTTGCGCGCCAGCCCGCTGTACGGCCTGGTGCTGCAGCACCTGCGGGGTGTGTGGACCGATCCCGGCCGGCTGGAGGCCGACGCCGGCTCGGACGCCCTGGCGTCCGCCACGACGGAACTCGTCCGCGCCCTGCTCCTCTCGGCCGCGCACGCCGAGGAGGCCGTCGAGGTCAGATCGACGATGGACGAGACGCTGGTCACCCGGATCACGGCCTACGCGCGCTCCCACCTGGCGGACCGTGACCTGACGCCGGAGCGCATCGCGGCTGAGCACGCCGTCTCCGTCCGCCGGCTCTACGCCCTGCTCAGCGGGGCGGGGATCAGCCTGGAGCAGTGGCTCATCGCGGAGCGGATCGGGAAGGCGCGGCGCATGCTCGCCTCCCCGCGCTACGACCGCCTGACCATCGCCGCGGTCTCCGCCCGGTGCGGGTTCGGCAGCCCGAGCCACTTCAGCCGCCGCTTCCAGGCGGCCTGCGGGGTGTCCCCGAGCGAGTACCGGCGGCTCGGTGGCGCCGTGCCCGTGGGCAGCCTCGATTGACCTGACGCGGAGCCCTCACCGCGATCGGTCCGGGGCGGTCCTCACCCGGGCGCACGGCGGCCCGGCATTCCCCGCAGCCACGGACAAGAGCCGTGCACGGTGGGGCATCGCGGCGGTGTCAGCGTTTCTCCAGGACGTACGGAACCGGCGAACCGGGTCCGGGGCCAGGGCGCGGGAAGCCCCTGGCCCCGGGCCGGCCGGTCCCTCGTCGCGGAGAGACGAGCACCGATGAGGACTGCCCATGACCGAACAGTGGCGGCGAACCCCCGCCGACAGTGCCGCGCTGCAGGAACTGATCGACGAACTCGCGGGGGAGCTCCGTCGGTCCGTGGCCCTGGCCGACTCCTCGATCGGGCGCATCCGCTCCAGCCGGCACTTCGACGACGCGGACCCGGCCCGCGTCCACAGCCTTCTGCACGGGCGGGCGAGCGGCGAAGTCGTCCGCCACGTCCTCGACCAGGGCGTCGCCCGGTGGTCCGGGCCGGGTTTCACCGAGGGCCTCGACGAGGCGGGTCTGCTGCCCCGCTACTGCGTGCCGCTGCGTGAACGCGGCCATTTCCTCGGCCTGTTGACGGTCATCGCCCCGGGCGCGTCGCTGCCGCCGGAGGCGACCGAGGCCATCGCCCGGGCCACACCCGCCATCGCCGGCCGGCTGTACGCCGACCGCGTCCTGGCCGGCGCCGCGCGGAGCGAGGAGCAGGACCTCCTGCTGTCCCTGCTGGACCCGAGCCCCGCCACGCGGGCCGAGTCCCGCAAGCGGCTCCTGGACGGCGCGCTGCTCCCGGACGCCCCCCACGCGGTGGTCAGCGTCGTGCAGCTGGGATGCTCCCGGGTGTCTCCCGGGCGGGTGGCGACCGCGCTGCACGAGGCGCTGGAGGCACTGCGCCGCACCCGGTCGGCGCACGGCGCCTTCGCCGTCACCCCGGACCGGGCCGTCCTGCTCCAGCTCTCCGACCGGCCGTTGGACCAGGAGGTGCTCCGGGAGCAGTCCGCCCGGATCATGGCGGCCCTCGGCACCGATCCCGCCGCCCCGACCGCTCCCGTCATCGGCGTCGGCGGCCGGCAGGCGGGCCTCGCCGGCGCGCGGGCCTCCTACGAGCAGGCGCTCGTCGCCGTGCGCGCGGCACGCCGGATGCCGGAGCTGAAGGGCGTCGGTTCCTGGGAGGACCTCGGCGAGTTCGCCGTGATCCTGCAGCTGCCGGACCACGCCCTGAACGAGTCACTGCTCCCGAAACCGCTGCGCGCCCTGCTCGAGTCCGGCTGCGGACAGCGCCTGGAAACGACCCTGCGGTGCTTCCTCGACCAGGCCGGCTCGGTCCCCAGGACCGCCGAAGCGCTCCGGATCCACCGCACCTCGCTGTACTACCGGCTGCGGCAGATCCAGGAGATCACCGGGCTCGACCTGGACAACGGGGCGGACCGCATCACCCTGCACCTGGGCCTGCGCATCCGGGAACTCCTGCTGTCCCTCGGCACGTCGGGCGACGACGCCGGGCGCCGGCAGCAGGCCGCCGCGCCGGGCGACGCCCCCGTCGACCGAACGCCCGGCGCCGATCCGCAGGGCGTGCGCGGCACGAAGGCCCGCCCGGGACGGCAGGTCCCGCCGCAGCGGACGTACGCCCGACGGGATCGGGCCGACCGCGTCCGGGGCGAGGCCGCTTAGAGCCGGGGAGAGACAGGGCGGCTCACTGCCTCTCCCCCGCCGCCCGGCGGGCACGCTCGTTCGCCAGCCAGTCCGTCGGTGACAGGCCGTAGGCACCGTGGAAGGCGCGGCTCAGCTGCCCGGGGCTCGTGAAACCCCACCTCCGGGCGATGAGCCCGACGCTGAGCGCGTCCGCCGGGGTCGCGAGCAGCGCCCGGCGGCACCCCTCCAGGCGCTGTTCCCGGATCCACTGGCTCAGCGTCCGGCCCTCGCCCTCGAAGAGCCGGTGCAGGTACCGCACGGAGACACCGTGCGCCCGGGCGATGCCCTCGGGGCTGAGCCCGGGGTCGGACAGGTGCCGGCGTACGAACTGCCGCACGCGGAACAGCACGGCGTCGTTCACGCCGGGCAGCTCGCCCGCCGGCCTGGTCGCCGGTGGGCGGGAGGGCGGTGTCGAGGCCGTGGAGCGACCACCGTCCGGCGTGTGTGGGGGGATTCGAGCTGCCATGCTGCCAGCATGCCGGTGCCGCGGGGCCGGGCGCATGAGTCGGGTGACTGGTCCGCGCGGGCGGCGCCGGCCCCGCTCAGGCCAGGTGCGCCCGCAGGAAGCCGCCGCCCTGCCGCAGTGCCGCGCGGGAGGGCGGGCTGTCACGCAGCGCGTTCAGCGACACGAAGTCGTGCACGGTGCCGAGGAACCGTACGGCCGACGCCCGGGCGGCGTGGCCGAAGCCGCGACCAGCCGGGCCACGACCGGGTCCAGGGTGACCGGGGGCGGCGGGACCGGGCCCTGCCCGGGCCGGGCGTCAGGCTCCACGAGGCCTCGTCTCCGCGCGGTCGGGGTCAATGGTCTGCCTGCTCTGCAGCAGGTCGCGCAGCTGGTGCCGGCTGCTGACGCCGAGTTTGGGATAGACGTTGTACAGGTGCGAGCCCACCGTGCGGGGCGACAGGAAGAGCTGTTCACCGATCTCGCGGTTCGACAGGCCCTGCGCGGCCAGGCGGACGATCTGCTGCTGCTGGGCGGTCAACCCGTCCAGGGAGGCGGCGGATTCGACGGCCGGGTCGGCGTTGTTCGCCACGCCGCTGGCGCGCAGCTCCTGGCGGATCGCGGCGGCGAACGGCTGGAACCCGAGGACGTCGGCGGTGTCCAGCGCCGCGACGAGTTGCTGCCGGGCCTCGGAGGGGCGCCTGGCGCGGCGCAGCCAGATCGCGTAGCTGAACCGGGCCTGCGCCCGCTCGACCGGCCACTGCTCGCCCTCGGCGTTCACCAGCGCGAGGCGGAAGTGGTGCTCGGGGTCGGGGCCGGGATCCAGCAGGGCCGTGGCATGGTGCAGCAGGAGCGTCATCCGGACCGTCGGCCGCTCCCCGTGCGTCGACCGCACCCGCGCCAGGACCTCCGCCGCGTCCTCGCTCGTGCCGGCCCGCTGGGCGGCCAGGGCGAGTTCCGCGACGCAGCGCGAGGAGTGGAACGGGTGCACCGGAGTGCCGTCCTCGGCGTACAGCCTGCGGAGCCAGCGGTAGGCGTCGGCCCACTCCGCGTGGGACATCGCGACCAGGGCGACGGCCCGGACCAGCCGGGCCCGGGTGGCGGCGTTCTCGTAGCCGTCGAACGGGACCTCCGGCCAGGTGATCAGGTTCGCGGGGGCGGTCCCGCGCAGGGCGCGCAGGGACAGGTCGAAGGCCTCCAGGTCGGCCTGGGGGCGGGTCAGGCGCAGCACCGCCGCCTGGTCGGTCGCCTCCTCCACCCGGGCGGACACCTCCGACCACTGGCCGGTCGCCAGGAGGGTGTCCAGCAGGGGGGCCAGGTGCCAGGCCCGCAGGCCGAAGGCCCGACGCCCGCGCAGGTAGGTGTCGGCGGCGCGGTAGTGCTCCAGGGTGACGCCCGGCTCGTCGGAGAGGTAGCCGACCGAGGCGACGGCGAGGCGCCTGGTCAGCTGGTCCCGTCCGTCCAGGGGGCCGCTGCCCATGAGGGCGTCGGGGCCTTCGACGGCTCGCGACGCGCTCGTGGGCCGGGTCTCCGTGCCCTGCACGAAGCCCGCGAGCACGCCGGTCGGTCCGGGCCTGGACGCGCGGTGGGCGTCCGGGCCGGGCCCGGCTTCGCGGAGGCCGGTCTCGCGGAGGCCTGCTTCGCGGAGGCCCGTTTCGCGGAGACCGGCGACCAGCTCCGAGAGCCGGGCGCGGTGCTCCGGCAGGCCGGACTGCTCGGCGATCGCCGAGGCCAGCGTCACCGACCGCGCGTCGATGGCGGCACCGACCGACGGGTGCCGGTCCGCGCTGTCGAGCAGGAGGGCGAACGCCTCCTTCTGCCGGGAGGAGTGGGACAGGGCGGTCGCCGCGGCCAGGTCGGCCTCGCGGGCGAGCCTGGGGTCGCTGTTGACGCTCAGGAAGCGCGCGTGGAGGCTGCGGACCCAGTCCAGGTCCCCGACGGCGACGGCCGCGTCCAGGGCCCCGGCGAGGAGCCGGGCCCGCTCACCCGCGCTGGTGCTGAACCGGGCGGCGTCCTCCAGGGCCCGCGCGAGGGTGAAGTCGTCCGCCGAGTGCCTGGCCGCCGCCCGCAGGTCCTCGGTGAGCGAGGCGTCCGGGACCACGGCGGCGGCCATCAGGTGCCGCGCCCGGTCGAGCGGCCGCCCGCCGGCCCGGTCGGCGAGGTCCCGGTGGGCACGGGTCAGCACCGCGGCGGACTGCCCGGTGGAGGCGGCGACCCTGGCCAGCGGGTGCCGGAAGACGAGGTGACCGTCGATCAGGGCGACGATCCCGGCCTCCTCGGCGGGGGCCCAGATCCCCAGGTCGGAGGTGTCCAGTGCGGCCATCACGGCGGCCGCGTCGTCGCCGGGCAGGGCCACGGCCGCGTAGAGGAGGGCCGTGCGCGTCCGGGCGGGCAGCGGGGCGATCAGGGTGTCGAACCTGGTCCGGAGGTTCCGCAGACGGGGAGTCCGCTCACGGGCCAGGGCCGGATCGGCGGAGGCCCGTCGACGGCACAGCTCCAGCAGGGCGGACGGATTGCCCTCGGCCTCCTCCAGCACCTCCAGGCGGGTGCGCCCGACGGGGGCGCCGGGCACCGAGTCCAGCAGGTCGGCGGAGAAGCGCGGCGACAGCGGCGCGAGGTGCAGCGGCTCGACGTCGGCGGGCAGGTCCAGCAGGGCCTCGTCCTCGCGCGAGGCGAGCAGGAGCGACACCCGGCTCCGCTCCGCGCGGCGGACGAGCGACCCCAGCAGCTCCAGGGTGGGGCGGTCGCAGGCGTGGGCGTCGTCGACCGCGATGAGGACCGGGCCCGGGGCGCAGCCGCGGTCGGGGCCGTTCGTCCGCTCCAGCAGCGCCGCGGTGCCGGCCGCCACGTCCGCCGCGGACGGCACGGACGATGCAGACGGCGCGGACGGCGCGGTGGCATCGGGCCCGATGGCGAGCGCGCCGAGCAGGGCCTGCCGATGAGGCTCGCCCAGCATCGGCACCCGGTCCGTCAGCGGGGCGAGCAGGTGGCGGAGCAGCCCGTACGGAACCCCGCTCTCCGGGGCCCAGCCCTGAGCCGTCAGCACCACCGCGCCGGCTTCGGCCGCCTGCTCACAGGCCGTCCGCAGGAGCCGCGACTTCCCGATGCCCTCCGAGCCGACGAGCACCAGGGCCCCCGGCGTCCCGGGCTCCCGCCGGACGTGGCGACGCAGTTGCTCCAGTTCGGCGCCGCGCCCGAACAGCGTGCCGGTGCCGTGGGCGGAGGCCGGTCGCGCCCCGTGGTCCTCGGGTTCGTCCCGGACCGTCTCCATGATCGTCATCGTCGCACTCCACACTGCCCGCCGCGACCACCGCGGCACCTCTCCACATTGTCGATCTTGCTCGGGGTCGGTCCCGTCCTCGCGCCGCACCGGCCCCGCTCTCCGTTTCCCGTATCCCGTTTCTCTAGCGGAGCAGGAGCGGTGCGCTGAGGCGCAAGTACGAGCGGTGGCGGCTCCCTAGGGTGGCCGTGTCGCGGATCGTGGCCTCCGGGCCTTCAGGCCCTGGCTCCGCCCTTGCCGCGGGGTCGCGGACCTCGCCCGAGGGGTGCGCCGTGCGCGGTCGGGATCCCGCGCCCGGCGCCGCGCCACGCCCAACCGTGATCCGTACCTCTCGCTCCCGAAGGAACGACACCATGCGCATCTCCACCCTGCTCCAGGCTTCCGTGGTGGCCCTCACCGCGGTGACGGCGGGCGTCATCACCGCTCCCGCCCACGCTTCGACTCCCCCGCTGACCGCGCCCCAGGTGGTCGCGCACCTCGACCTCGCCCAGGGCCGGCAGCCGGAGAACCTCACCGTGCTGCCCAACGGCAACACGGTCGTGACCTTCGCCTTCTCCCGCCAGGTCGCCGAGATCGACTGCCACGGCGCCGTCCGGATCCTCGCCACCCTGCCCGCCCCGGCGGCGGACGCGGCCACTCCCGTGCTGAAGTCCCCGTTCCTCGGCGGCGTCGTACGCGACGACAGCGGCACCCTGTACTTCGCCTACGCGACCGGGACCGCCGACCTCACCGGCATCTGGAAGCTGGCCCCCGGCGGCACCCCGCAGCGCATCGCCGCCCTGCCCGCCGACGCCCTGCCCAACGGCCTCGCCCGGGACGAGCGCACCGGCTACCTGTACGCCGCCGACTCCGTCCTCGGCACCGTCTGGCGCGTCCCCGCCCGCGGCGGCGCCGCCGTCCCGTGGGCGACCGGCGCCGACCTCAAGGCGAACGGCTTCCTCGGCGCCAACGGCATCAAGATCCGCGACAGGGCGGTCTGGGTCAGCAACCTCGACAACGGCACCCTGCTGCGCGTCCCGGTCCGGCCCGACGGCACCGCCGGCCCGGCCCAGACCGTCGCCACCGGACTGACCGGCATCGACGACTTCGCCTTCACCGGCCGTGGCAACCAGGTCCTGGCCGCCCTCAACAGCAGCAACCAGATCGCCCTGGTCGACGACAACGGCACCCACACCATCGTGCTGAACCAGGCGGACGGGCTGCAGAACCCCACCTCCGTCGCCGTCCAGGGCGACCGGGTCTGGGTCGCGGACGCCGCGTACCTGACCCAGCAGGACCCGAACCTCCTCACCGCCCGCCTGCTCAGGAACAACTAGCGCTGCCGCCGGAACAAGACCACCCCCGCTGCCGTGCCCGAGGGTCCGGTGGCGGGGGGCACCGGTCGACGGGCGCCACCGCGGCGGTGTCGGGGGCGACGGACCGCCTGCGGCGCGTCGCCCGGCCTCACCAGGACCGGCTGTGCAGCGCCATGTGCACGGTGTCGACGACCTGGATCATCGCGGCCCGGGTGGTGCCCGTGGGATGGGTCCCGCCGACCAGCAGGAAGCCGTGCATCACCCCCTGGTAGCGCGTGGCCACCACCGGGACCCCGGCGGCGCGGAGTCTGGCCGCGTAGGCCTCGCCCTCGTCCCGCAGCACGTCGGCCTCCGCGGTGACCACCAACGCCGGTGGCAGCCCGGCGAGTTGCTCCAGCGACGCCCGCAGCGGCGCGGCCGTCACCTCCGTGCGGCGGTCCGGCTCGGGCAGGTAGGCGTCCCAGAACCGGCGCATGTGCTCACGGTGCAGGAAGTAGCCGGTGGCGAACCGGCGGTAGGACGGGGTGTCGAAGTCGGCATCGGTGACGGGGCAGAGCAACACCTGCTGGACCAGCGGGAGTTCACCGCGCTCCCGGGCCAGCAGCGTCAGCGCCGCCACCAGGTTCGCCCCCGCCGAGTCCCCGACGACGGCGATCCGCTCCCCCGCCAACCCGATCTCGTGCCCGTACTGGTGGATCCACCGGGCCACCGCGTAACACTGCTCCACCGCCACCGGGTAGCGCGCCGCAGGCGCCCGGGCGTAGTCCACGTACACGACGGCCGCGTCCGCACCCAGCGCGAACTCCCGCACCAGCCGGGCGTAGCAGTCGGCGTCACCGAGCGACCAGCCCAGGCCGGGCAGGAACAGCACCACCGGACTGGGCCGGGCGGCGCCGACGGGTCTGGTCACCTGGACACGCGCCCGCCCGGTCGGTCCGCAGGGCAGGGTGAGCCACTCAGAGGTGACGCCGCTGGGGTCCTCCTCGTCCTCGTACCCGTCCCAGGTCGGCGCCCCGCCCGCTCCGCCGTCCGGTACGCCGTCGGGGATGAGGAAGGAGAGGTCCGGCAGCCCGGTCGCGGACCGGCCCGCTCCGGTGTCCAGGAACTCCTGGAACGCGCGGTCGAGCACCGGATGCCAGTCGGGCAGCGGGGTGGGATCGGACAACTCGTCGCTCCTGGCCTGGTCGGATCGGCGCGGCAACGCGAAGCCCGCCCTGGCGTGGGCTCGGTCCGCGCCCGAAGGCCGGCCTTCCGGCGCCACGCACACGCCACCCGACGGTACTGCCGGGGAACCGGCCCCAGTGGCCTGATCGTGCACGGATTTCCCTTCGAGGGCACGGGCGTCCGGCCGATGCCGGGAGTTCGGTCGGGGCAGGAAGGCGGGAGCGGGTTCAGGAGGAATGACGGCCGTCGGCCCGGGCGGCGTAGGCCTGCCACTCACGGGGCGAGAGCCCGTAGGCGTCGCGGAACGTCCGGCTGAAGTGGGAGTGGCTGACGAAACCCCATCGGTGTGCGACGGCGGAGACGCTGGTCTGCCGGCGCGACGGCCGCTCCAACTCCCGGCGGCAGGCGTCCAGTCGGCGCTGCCGCACGAACTGGCCCACCGTCGTCCCGTCCTGCTGGAACAGCTTGTGCAGATAGCGCACCGAGATGTGCTGCGAGCGGGCGATCGACTCCGGCGCCAGATCCGGATCCGCGAGGTTCTCCTCGATGTGGGCCCGGATCCGTGCCAGCAGTTCGGCCGCGCCGCCCGGCTGCTCCGGCGCCTCCCGCTCCAGCAGCTCCGCCACCAGGACCGCCACGATGTCGCAGACACTGCGCGCCAGGTGGTTGCCCGGCCGGGCCCGGTGCGCCCGGGACTGGACGACCAGCGTCCGCAGGAACTGGGCGGCGAGCGAGCCGACGCCCTCGCTCCCCCGCGCCACCAGCCCGCCCGCACGCCGGACGTCGGCCTGCCGTACGCCCAGGTAGAAGCACGGGATCCGGAACTCGACCATCCGGCACTCGGCGTCCCGCAACAGGACCGCCGGGTGGCGGGTGTCGCCGATCAGCAGGTCCCCGGGCTCCAGCACCGTGCTGACGCCATGGCGGCGGACCAGCGCGGTGCCGCCGACGTGCAGGAGGACGTACAGGCAGTCCTCGGGATCGGCCCCCGGCGGCGGGGGCAGGACGTCGACGCAGCCGCTGCCACCGTCACGGGCGGCCTGGGCGAGCTGCCGGGCTCGGCTTTCGCCTGCGGGGGGTTCGGGCATGGGCGAGGGACCCGACGGGATCACGGGAGACTCCTGACCGGTTGCGAGGGTTCGGTACGGGTGCTGGTGACGATCGCCGAGCCGCTTCGGAACGGGCGCGGCGATCGGGAGGGGATCAGGACGATCGGGGGATCAGGAGAGGAACTTCTCCACGACGGCGTTGAACGCGCCGGGGTTCTCCAGGAACGGGAAGTGCGAACTCGCCACGTTCTTCGGGAACACGTGGAGACCGGCGCCGGGGATCCGCTCGGCGATGAAGCGCTGGGACGCCGGGTCCACGTGGCTCCCCTCGCAGCCGATCACCAGGGTGGGCACGTCGATGCAGTCGAGGACGTCGCGCCAGTCCTGGGCGCAGTGGTCGAAGAGCAGGGGGACGCCCGCGTACGCCGGGGTCGAGCGGATCTGCCCGGTCACGAAGGCGAGCAGCTCCGGGTCGGTGTCGCCGCTGAACATGGAGCGGACGAAGTCCTCGCGGACCTTCTCCCCGTCCGGGCCGGCCAGCGCGTCGCCCAGTTCGAGGAGCCCGGCGACGTCGAAGATGGCGCCGCACTCGCATTGCTCCGTCTCCGTCATCCAGGGCACCGCCGCCACCGCGGCCGGCTGGTCGACCAGGACGAGCCGGCGGATCCGGCCGGTGCCGTACTGGTCGACGAAGCTCCACCACACCGAGGCGCCCATCGACCAGCCCAGCGCGTCGAAGCCGTCCAGGCCCAGGTGGTCGACCAGGTCGAGGACGTCACGGGCCAGGCGCGCGATGCGGTAGCCGTGGCGCGGCTTGCCGGACCGGCCGTGGCCGCGGAAGTCCACCGTCACGACGCGTCGGCCGGGCGCCAGCCCCTCGACCTGGTGGCGGAACATCTCCTGCGTCTGCCCCCAGCCGTGGAGCAGCACCAGCGGGACGCCGTCGCCGCCGCTGTCGCGGTAGGCCAGGCGCACGCCGTCGTTCGTGATCAGTTCGTGCATGGTGCTCGTTCTCGTCCGTTCTTCTCGGCTCGTGGCTTCGGGAGGTGGATTCGGGAGGTGGCGTCGGCGGGCGGTGGCCGGGGCCCCGGCGCGGTCACGACGGCGCGGGGCCGTCCGGGGGCCCGCCCGACCGGGGGGCCTGGAGCAGGTCCAGGAGCTGGAGCCCCATGTGCAGCACCAGGCGGTGCGCGCCGTCGTCCAGGTCCAGGCCCGTGATCTCCTGGATCTGGCGCAGCCGGTAGTACAGCGAGGTACGGTGCAGCGCCAGGACCTCCGCCGTCCTGGGCACCGATCCGGCGTGCTCCAGGAAGCAGCGCAGCGTCTCCTCCAGCCGGGCGCCGGCGCTGTCGTCCCGCAGGCGCCGCAGCGGTTTGGGGACGAGGGATTCGTTGAGCGCGCCGTCGGGCAGCTGGAGGAACATCGTGTACTCCCCGAGCCGCTCCCAGTCGCCGACGCCCTCCAGCCGGGGCAGCCGACGGGCCGCGCGCACCGCGACCAGAGCCTGCTCGTGGGAGATCCACGCGTCGGCGAGCGCCGTCCGCCGGCCGCCCACACCCACCACGACGTCCGTCCCGGGGCCCAGGAAGGTCGTCAGGGAGCGGACGATGCCGCGGCCCTGCAGGTCCAGGTCCGCCTCCGACGGCTCCTTCTCGAAGACCTGCACCAGGACCGCCCGGTCCCGCTCGATCATCAGCAGACCGCGGGCCGTACGGGCGTGCCGGAACGGCTCCAGGGCGCCGCGGAGGGCCACCGCGATCCGGCCGGAGGGCCCACGCTGTCCGGTGACGGCCACGCCGGTCACCACGACGTGGGGGCCCGTCGGAAGGAGTCCGTCGTCGACCAGGCGCTGGTGCGCCGCGCAGCGCAGCGCGGAGTCCGATCCGACCAGCCAGCCCACGAGTTGACGGGTGCGCTCCTCGTCCACCTCCGAGGCGAGGCGCTCGGCGTACATCTCGACCGCCACCGTGCCGGCGACCCGCTCGATGGCCCTGGTCTCGGACTCGGTGAGGGGTTCACCGGCCGCCACGACCATGAGGATGCCCAGCAGGTGGCCGCGCTCGCGGATCGGGACGCAGTAGCGCGGCTGCAGCCCGAGGTCGTCGCGGCCCGGCAGGACGCCCGGGCGGGTCCACTCGATGACGCCCTGGGACAGCACGTGGCGGACGACCTCGTCGTCCGCCACGCCCTGCAGCAGCGTGCGCACCCGCACCCGGTCCTCGTCCCCGAAGTGCCGGCTGGCGCAGATCATCCGCACCAGCGGGTCGTCGAGGGCGACGGAGCGCCCCAGTTCCTCGGCCAGGCCGTCCACCAGCGGCTGCAGCACTTCGCCTCCCGAGCGTGCGCGCCGGATCCACATCGTCATGATCAACTCCTTCCTGGCACGCCATTCATACAAGGAGCGCAGCGGAAGGACAACGTTCAACAAACCGAGGATCCGGCGGCTCCACCCGACCGGGGCGGGCGGTCGCCCGGGGCGGCGTCGGCCCCCGGAGGGCGGCGCACAGGGGCTCCCCGGGCGAACCGGAGGACGGCCAAAAGGCTTTCAGCGCCGTGGAGTTCACCCATGATGACGGCCGGCCGGGGTGACCCTTCGGCCGTGCCGCTCCCCGGCCGCCGGACCGGGCCGACAGGACGGGAACGAGGCCGAGGAGCGCCCGCGCACCCCGCGAACGGTGCGCAGAGTGTCGTATCGCGGTGCACCGCCAGCACATCACCGAATGTCCGGACATCGGCCGGCCGGCCCCGGGGCCGCACCCGGCCCGCCACCCTGAGCCGCCGGCCACCGCGAAGCCGCGCCACCGGCCACCGCGGGCCGTCAGCCCCGGATCGCGCCCGTCGCCAGGCCCGCGGCGATCCGGCGCTGGACGAGGAGGAAGGCGACGACCACCGGCAGCGCGGTGAGGGTCGCACCGGCCATCAGGCCGCCGTAGTCCGTGCCGAAGCTGGTCTGGAAGGAGACCAGCCAGATGGGGAGCGTCCGCTTGTCGTTGCTGGAGAGCAGGACGTACGCCAGGACGTACTCGTTCCAGGCCTGCACCAGGGCGAAGATCGAGGTGGCCACCAGGCCGGGGGCGAGCAGGGGCAGGGTGACGTGCCGGAAGGCGCCCAGGCGGCCGCAGCCGTCGACCATGGCGGCCTCCTCCAGCTCCGGGGGGATGGCGACGATGAACCCGCGCAGCATCCACACGGTGAACGGGAGGGCGAAGGCGAGGTAGGTGAGGACCACGCCGGTCAGGGTGTCGGTGAGGGCGAGGTCGTTGAGCAGCAGGTAGACGGGGATGACGAGGGCGATGAGGGGGATGGTCTGGACGCACAGCAGGGCCAGGACCAGCGCCCTGCGGCCGGCGAAGGAGAAGCGGGCGACGGCGAAGGCCGCGAGCGTGCCGATGACCAGGGAGACCAGCACCGTCCCCGCCCCGATCAGGACGCTCGACCGCACGTTGGCCCAGAAGGAGTCCGAGCCCACCGCCCGGCGGAAGTTGTCCAGGGTGAACGGCCCGGGCCAGAACGTCGGCGGCAGCCGCAGGATCCGGCTGGCCGGCCGGAACGAGGTCAGGACCATCCAGTACACGGGGAAGGCCATGACGGCGGCGCCGAGCAGTCCGACGGCGTTCGCGATCCGGCGGCTTCGGCGCCGCCGCCTGTCACCGGTCATTCGACCTCTCCCGTCCGCAGCACCTGGCGCAGGTAGACCGCGGACCCGCCGAGCAGCAGGACGACGGTGACCAGTGCGATGGCCGCTCCCGCGCTGTAGCGGTTGACGGCGAACGACTCGATGAAGGAGTAGACGCCGAGCAGGTAGTAGTCCCGCTCCGGCTGGCCGCCACGCATCAGCCAGATCTGACTGAACGCCCCGAAGTCCCAGATCGCCGACAACGCCGCGACCACCGTGAACAGCGGCCTGATCACCGGGAACGTCACGTGGCGGAAGAGCACCAGGCCCTTCGCGCCGTCGACCCGCGCGGCCTCCTCCAGTTCGGCGGGCACCTGGGTGAGCGCCGCGTGCAGGGTGATGGCGGCGAACGGGATCGCCCCCCACACCACGACGGCGACGATCACGGCGAAGCCCTGCCACGGGTCGGCGAACCAGTTGTGCCCCCGGAAGTCCGCACCGGTGAGTCCGCCGAGCAGCCAGTTGACCACTCCGTAGTCGGCGTCGGACAGCCAGCGGAAGACCGACGCGGCAACCATGAACGGCATCGCCCACACCGCGACCAGGACCCCGGTGATCACCACCCGCACCCAGGTCGAGACCAGGCGCAGCAACAGCGCGAACGCCAGGCCGAACAGCATGGTCAGCCCGGCGCAGACGACGGCGAACGCCACGGTGCGGGCGACGACGGTCCAGAAGAACCCGTCGGAGAGGACCTCGCGGTACTGGTCCAGCCCGACCCAGGGCGGGGCCGTGCCGGCGAACAGCTGCTTGCGGGTCATGTCCTCGAAGGAGAGCAGGACCATGTCGACCAGCGGGTAGCCGAGCACCAGGAGGAGCGTGCCGACCATGGGCGCGACCAGCAGGTACGGGGTGGCGCGGCGCCCCCTGCGCCCTGTGGTCGGCCCGCGCCCGTCGCTCCGGCGGCGCGTGGGCGTGGCGCCGGAGCGACGGCGCGTGGGCGTGGCGCTCTTCACGGTGTGCCCCCGGAGGATCGCCGCGCCTCAGTTCTTGTCGATGACCGCATCGATCCGGCCGTCCGCCGTCTTCGCGGCCTCCTCCACCGTGTGCTTGCCGGTGGCGATGTCCTCGAGCATCTCCTGCAGGATGTTGGCCTTCTCGACCGCCGCCCAGCCGGGGGCCGGCGGGGTGACCCAGCCCCGGGTGGCGGCCCTGGCCGCGGATCCGTTGACGCCGGCGGGGTCCACCTCGGCGAGCTGAGCGGTGTTGTTGGGCAGGGTGTTGGCCTTGATCAGCCGCTGCTGGGAGGTCCGGTCGGTGAAGAGCCGGATCCAGTCCCGGGCGAGCTGCCCGTTCTTCGACTTCGCCGGGACGGCGAGCTCGGAGCCGCCCAGGAAGGGCGGCAGCGGCCCGCCCGAGGGGCCGGGGAAGGGGAAGGTCGCGAACCGGCCGCGCAGCGCCGGGTCCCCTCCGGACTGCGGGTCGGCGGCGGCCTCCGCCTCCCAGGTGTTGCCGTAGAAGACCGCGACCTTGCCCTGGCCGACCACGGCCGGTTCGTCGCCGTTGTCCTTGGACCGGTCCCCCACGTAGTAGGCGTCCAGCAGGCCCTTCCAGGCCTTCAGCCCGGCCACGGACTCGGGGCTGGACAGGGCGCTCCGCCAGTGGCCGTCCGCCCTGACGGCGATCTCACCGCCGGCGTCCTTCACGAAGGCCATCGCGGCGTACCAGTAGCGGCCGGGCAGGTACAGCGCGGAGAACGCGTGGTCCTGGGCGCCGAACTTCGCCTTCAGCGCGTCGAGGTCCGCGATCAGCTCCGGGTAGCTCTCGGGCGCCTTCGTCAGACCCGCCTGCTGGAACAGGTCCGTGCGGTAGATGCCGACCCGGGCACCGACGTAGTAGGGCACGCAGTAGGTACGGCCGTTGGACTCGCAGGGCTCCCGGAGGGCACCGAGCCACTGGGCCGACTGGTCGAAGACCGAGGGCTCGACCGCCGTGAAGGCGTCGTTGACGATGTAGTTCACGACCTCGCTGTTGCCCATCTCCACGACGTCCGGCACGTCGCGGCCCGCCAGGGCGGCGTCCAGCTTCAGGTTCTTGGTGGTCCACTGCTGGTACTCGACCGCGACGGACACGCCTGGGTGCTGCTGCGCGAACCGGGCGTTGGTGGACTCCACCAGGTCCGGCCAGCTCTCCTGCGCGTCGACGGTCAGCCACACGGTGAGGCGCTGTGAGCCCTTCGCCGATCCGCTTCCACCGCTCTCGCAACCCGCCGCGCCCGCCAGCACCGCGGCGGCCGACGCGATCGCGACCATGCCGCGCAGCCCTCTTCTCGCCATGCCCCCTCCTCATCCGCCGATCTGCCGGTCGCCACTACCCAGGAATTTGTCAACTCACGCTACACAAACCGAATTTCGGCCATCGCCGTGCGGCGGGATTCCTGATGGAGCGTCAGATCAAGGGGGCCGACACATGGGCGGATCCCCTCCGGGGGCACCGACGGCCGACCATGCCACCGCCGTCGACGATGACGCAAAGCGAACGGGGGGCGTCACGAAGGTCGACGGTGCACGCCATCACGGCGGGGCGGAAAGGAACATGACGAAACGTCAGCTCCTGGCGGCAACGGACCGCCTCACCGCCCCCGACGCCTCACCCGCGCGTCACGCCGCTCAGGCGCCGCTCCCCGGCGCCCCGGGTTCACGGCCGAACGCCTTGAGGAAGGTGTCCACCGCAGCCCGGGCGATGCCGTTCAGCTCGGCGTCCGGGACCTGCCGGGTGCCGCAGCGGGAACGGGCCTCCATCGGACCGGCGAGCAGCGCCATGAACTGTTCGGCGGCGCAGACCGGGTCGGTGGCGGTCAGCCGCCCGGAGAGGGTCAGCCGGGCCAGCCGGTCGGCCATCGCCTCGGTCACCCGGTCGACGCCCCGCCCCTGGACGGTGTCCAGCAGGTCGGGGAAGCGGGCGACCTCCGAGTAGAGCAGCCGGCGCAGGGCCCAGGACTGTTCGCTGCGGTGGCAGAGCAGCAGGGCCTGGGCGACGGACACGAGCGCGTCGTGAAGGTCGTCGCAGGACAGGAGCAGGCCCTCGACGGCGGCCAGGTTCCGGGCCGTCGCCTCGTCGGCGGCGATGAGGACGGCCTGGCGGAAGAGGTTCGCCTTGTCGTTCAGGTGGTTGTAGACGGTCGGCTTGGCGACACCGGCCTCGGCCGCGATCTCCTGTACACACGCGTCGGTGTAGCCCTGGCGGGCGAACACCGTGAACGCGGCGCTCAGGATGGCCTGCCTCTTGTCGATGCGGCCGCGCGGCGCCCCGCGTCCGGCCTCGACTGTCGCACGTGCTTCGGTCACCCGGTCATCGTACTCGCGGCGAACTCGACTTGGACTCGCTGGTTCAAAATTGTGGACTTGTTGGTTGCGAACCTGACTGAGTGGCCGTTAGATTCGGCTCGTTGATCCACAACCTTTGAGTCCGGCGCAACCCACGCACTCGACCGGAGAAGCAGCCATGTCCCGAGACCGGGCCGATCGGCTCGCACCCCCACACCTGCTCGACGTCATGAGCGCGGCCGTCTCTCCCGGCGTCCGCCGGATCGTCCTGGACGCCGACGGCGCGGCCCTGTCCGCGCTGCTCTGCGAGCCCGAGCACGGCCCCGCGCGGGCCGTGGTCGTCGCCCTGCACGGCGGCGGCACCAGCGCGGCGTACTTCGACGGCCAGGCCGACCCGGACCAGTCGTTGCTGACCCTCGGCGCGCGCCTCGGCTACACCGTCCTCGCCGTCGACCGTCCCGGCTACCGCGGGTCCGCCGGGCAGTTCCCGGACGGGCAGCGGCTCGCCGACCAGGCCGGTACCGTCCGCGCGGCCCTGCGGGACTTCACCGCCCGGCACGCCCCCGGCGCGGTCCTGTTCCTGCTGGGGCACTCGCTCGGCGGCAAGCTCGCCCTCGGCCTCGCCGCCGACCCGGACGGGCTCGACCTCGTCGGCCTCGACGTCTCCGGCTGCGGCCACGAGTACGCCGTCGACCCGCGCGACATCGTCGCGCCCGGCGGCAAACTGTGGCGGCACCACTGGGGTCCGGTGCGGCTGTACCCGCCGGACACCTTCCGCGCCTGCGGCCAGGTGGTCGCCCCGATGCCCGACCGCGAGAAGGCGGACGCCATCGCCTGGGCCGAGGACTTCGCCGCGCTCGCCCCACGCGTGCGGGTGCCGCTCCGGCTCACCTTCGCCGAGTACGAGGCCTGGTGGCGCCACGACGACCGGGCGCTGAGCGACCTCGCGGCCCGCTTCACCGCCGCCCCCCGGGTGCTGGTGGACCGTCAGCCGCAGGCCGGCCACAACATCAGCCTCGGCTGGGCCGCCCGCCCCTACCACCTGCGGGCGCTCGCCTTCCTGGCGGACTGCCTGGCCGCACGCGCCGCGGCCGGCCCCGCGCGGACGGCCGCCTGACCCGATCCACCGCCGTACGGCAGTGGACCCCCCGAAGCTCCGGTGCGCGCAGCCGCGCGGACCGGCCGCCGGACTTCCGGCGAACCCACCCACCCACTGGAGGACACCATGAGCACTGTCACCGCCGAGCTCGAGTTCGACCTGGATCTCGACCTGGAGGTCGTCGTGGAGGAGGGCGCCGTCGCCGGTGCGAAGTCCTTCACTGGGACCGGCACCTGCCTGTCCTGCCCGATCACCTCCTGGCTGTGCTGATCCGGTGACCGGTGCCGGGCGGTGCGCGCGATCCGCGTGCGCCGCCCGGCACCGACGCGCGCGCCCACGGGCCGCGCGGGACGAACGGACGGGACGGACGAGCGGAACGGGGATGGACGGGATGCGGACGGACAGCGGGACCGGCTTCGAATCGGCGGGAGTGGCGCTGCTGCGCGCGGCCGCCCTGCCACTGCCCACGGACGGCGGCGGGTCGCCCTCTCCCGATTCCGGTGACCCCGACCGCCTGCGGGCCGAAGTCGAACGCCTGGCATCCGAAGCGGAGTTCATGGCCGCGGTGGACCTGGCGAGCCCCGCCCTGGCGGCCGAGGCCCGGCGGGTGCTCGCCGGGGAGCCGCTCAAGCTCCGCCGGCTGCGCCGCCTCGCCGTCTCGCTCCTCAAGTACCGGCTGCGGATGACCCACCGCGCGACCCCCTTCGGCCTCTTCGCCGGCGTCGCCGTCGCCGGCTTCGGAGCCTCGCCCGCCGCGGACCTGGGCACCGGGCACCGGCCGGTCAGCCGTCCGGACGCCGGGTGGCTGGACGAAGTGCTGAGCGCCCTGCTCGCCGACCCCGCGGTGCTCCGCGGCGGACGGCTCGTCGCCAACGCCCTGCGGGTCGAGCGCGAGGGGCGCCTGGTGCTGCTCGACGTCTACCAGGCCGACGGCGGAAGCCAGTTGCACCACTCGGTCGGGCTGAGTCCGGCCGTGCGGTACCTGCTGGAGTGCGCGGCCGAGCCCGTCGGCTGGTCGGAGCTGCTGGCCCGGACGGCCGAGCGCTTCCCGCAGGCGGAGGGCGCCGCCGTCGACCGGGCCATCGCCCAACTCGTCCGCACCCGCTTCCTGTTGAGCGACATCGTCCCGCCGCCCGAGTGCGCGGACCCGCTCCGGCACGTCCTGGACCGGCTGGACGGGCTCGACCACCCGGCGGCTGCGGCCCTGCGCGGCGTCCGGGCCTGCCTCGCCGCGTTGGACGCCGCCGCCCCGGGCGACCGGGGACGCGCGCTCACGGCGGCGCGCGAGCGGATGGCCGCCCTGCACCCGACCGAGCACCCGATCCAGACCGACCTCGCTCTGGACGCCCGCGTCGTCCTGCCGACGGAGGTCGCCCGCGAGGCCGAACGGGCGGCGGACGCCCTGTGGAGCGTCTCCCTGATCCGGCCCGGCAGTGCGCACCTGCGCGAGTACCACGAGGCCTTCCTGGAACGGTACGGCACCGACCGGGCCGTACCGGTGCTCGAACTGCTCGACGAGGGACGCGGGTTGGGACTTCCTGCGGCCTACCGTGCGGCAGCCGGACGCCCGGCCCCGCATCCGGGGGCGGATGCCCGGGACCGGGTGCTCGGCGAACTCCTCCTCGCCGCCGTCCGGCGGGCGGCCGACGGATCGGTGCCGGAAGTCCGGCTCGACGAGCGGGCGTTGGGCGACCTCGCCGGGCCGACGTCGCGACGACGCCCCGGCTCCCTCGAACTCGGCGCCGAACTCCTCGCCGACAGCTGGGAGTCGTTGTGCGCGGGCGACTTCCGGCTCGTCCTGGGCGGCAACCCGGGCTCCCCGCTGGCCGGTGCCACCTTCGGCCGGTTCGCCCACCTCCTGGGCGAACGGGCCGACGACGTCGCCGCGTTCGTACGGCGGGCCGGCGGCGGCGCCGAGCCCGGGGAACGCGCCGCGACCGTCGCCTACCGGCCCCGCGCGATCCGCTCGGGCAACGTCGCCGCCGTCCCGCAGTGGCTCCCGGACCGGATCCCGCTGGGTGTCGGCCCCGCCACGACGGAGGGCACCCGGGACCTGCCGGTCGAGCACCTGGCCGTCCACGCCGACCTCGACGGCCTCCGGCTCACCGACACCCGCAGCGGGGAGCCCGTCCGCCCGGTCTCGTACTCGATGCTCAACCCGGCCGGCGGCCACCTCCCGCACGTCGCCCGGTTCATCCTGGAGCTCGGGCAGGAGGGCCAGGACTGGTGTCTGCCCTGGAACTGGGGCTCGTGGTCGACGGCCCCCGTCCAACCCCGGGTCAGCCACGGCCGCACCGTCCTCGCCCCCGCGCGCTGGCTGCCCGACCGCGAGCTGACCGCGAGCGCAGGAGGGCCCGAATGGGAGGCGGAGGTGGCGCGTTGGCGCGGGCGCTGGAGCGTGCCCCGGCACGTCCTGCTGACCCGCGCGGACCACCGCGTCGCCGTCGACCTCGACCAGCCCCTGCACCGGACGGTCCTCGCCGAGGAACTCGCCCGCCCCGGGCTCGCCGTCGTGGAACGCCTCGGCGCCGACCGCCCCGGCACGTGGCTGACCGGCCCGGACGGCCCGCACGCCACCGAGCTCGTCCTCCCGCTGCTCGCCGCACGCGAGCCCGCGAACCGCACCGCGCCGCGACGGCCCGCGCCCCGCCCCCTGCCGGACCGGGCATCCGCCACCCACCTGCCCGGCGGGGAGTGGCTGTACGCCAAGGTCTACGTCCCGCAGGCGCGCCAGGACGGGCTCCTCACCCGGCGCTCGGCGCTGCTCACGGACCCCGCCCTGCTCGCCGAGGCCGGTGTCGACGACTGGTTCTTCCTGCGCTACGCGGATCCGGATCCGCACCTGCGGCTGCGCTTCCACGGCAAGCCCGCCGGCCTCTGGACGGCCCTCCTGCCCCGCCTGCACGGCTGGGCCGAGGACCTGCGCGACGCCGGGCTCGGCGGGCGACTCGTCCTGGACACCTACGACCCCGAGACCGAACGCTACGGCGGACCCGCCCCGCACGACCGCGCCACCCGGGTCTTCCACGCCGACAGTCGGCTGGTGATCGCCCAACTCGCCTCCGGCAAAGAGGTGTTCGGGCTCTCTGGCACCGCACTCGCGGCCCTCGGCGTGCTCGACCTCGTCACCGCCCTCGGCACCCCCGAGGAAGCCCTGGCCTGGCTGAGCGGCGAGCCCGTCCGCGCCCGCATCGGGGACGTCGACCGGGACGGCAAGAAGACGATGGCCGCACTGCTCGACGAGAACTGCCGGCCCGGGCCCGGGCTGACACCGGAGACGGCCGGGCCGTGGGCCGCACGCGCGGACGCCCTCGCCGACCTGCGCACCGCCCTGACCGCCGCCGCGACCGCTCCGGCCCGCCGGGCGTCCATCGCGACGAGCCTCGCCCACATGCACTGCAACCGCCTCCTCGGCCCCCGCCCCGACGACGAGGCCCTGGCCCACGCGATCGCCCGCGAGGCCCTGTCCCTGCGCATCGACCGGAAGCGGCACGGCCGATGAGCACCCACGAGACCCACCGCACCGGGACGGCCCGGCCCGCCGCGCACCAGGAGCGACCGGGCGGCGCGGAACGGAGCGCGCGCACGGCCCGGGCCGTCGCCCACCAGGTCGGCGAGCGCCTGCGTGACCCGCAGCACGTCGCCGAGACCGCCGGGCGGGCGTTCGCCACCGCCCCGGCCGACCTGCTGCTGCCCGGCTGGCAACCCGCCTCCGTCCTGCTCGGGCATGCCGGGATCGCCCTGCTGCACATCGTCCGGGCGCGGCACGAGCCCGACTGGTCGTCCGTCGCGCACGCGCACCTGGCCGCCGCCGTCCGATCCGCCCCCTCAGTCGGCCCGGCCGGGGCGGGCGATCTGATCCTCCCGGCCCTGCTGCACGCCCGCCTGACCGGCGGATACGCCAAACTGCTCGCCCGCAGCACCGAGTTGGCCACCGCCCACACGGCGGCCGCGGTCGCCGCGCTCGACGCCCGGCTGACCGAACACGGGCCGGGCCTCTCCTACCTGGACTACGACGTCGTCGCGGGTCTCGCGGGCCGGGGCCGCGCCCTGCTGGCCGCCGCGGGCTCCGGGGACGAGCGCGTCACGGCGGTCCTGTCCGACCTGCTGCGCCTGCTGGTCCGGCTGACCCGCCCCACCGAGGTGCGGGGCCGCGAGGTGCCGGGCTGGTGGTGCGCCCCGGAGCGCTACGTCGTCGACCGCGACCGGCTGGCGTACCCGTCCGGTGACTTCAACCTCGGTGCCGCGCACGGGATCTGCGGTCCGCTCTCACTCCTCGCCCTCGCCCACCGCGCGGGAGTCGTGGTACCCGGCGGGCCGGAGGCGATCCGCTCCGTCACCGACTGGCTCCTGACCAGGGAGCTGACGGACGCGACGGGCGCCTACTGGCCCGCGCGGATCCCATACGAGGAGGAGACCGGCCAGGCCGTCGGCACCGGTGCCGCCACCCCCCGGGCGGGCTGGTGCTACGGCGCGTCCGGCATCGCGTGGTCCCTCCACCTCGCCGGTCACGCCCTCGCCGATCCGGCGGTCGGGGCCCGCGCCCGGGACGCCATGCGCGCCGCCGTCACCCGGCCGCTCCCGAGCACGATGGCGGACGACCCCGGCCTGTGCCACGGCCGCGCCGGCGTGCTGCACACCGCCGTGCGGATGGCGGCCGCGACCGGCAACCCGGTGCTGTGGGCGGCCGCGGACCGTGCCGCCGCCGAACTCGCCGCCGCCTTCGACGAGGACGCGCCGTTCGGATACCGCCAGCACGTCCCCACCGGCACGGGCCCCCGGTACCTGGACAGCCCGGCCCTGATCGACGGCGCCACCGGAGCGGCCCTGGCCCTGGCCGGCTACGCCGACGCGCGGGCCGAACCCGACGGGTCGGGCGAACCCGACTGGGACGCGGCCCTGCTGCTGACCTGAGGCCGCCGACGCCGCCCCGAGGTCACGCGGGAGCGAGGACCGACACAGCGCCCGCCCGTCGGCGCGGCCTCGGCGCGGCTTCGGCGCGGCTTCGGCATGGCTTCGACGCGCCGTCGCGCGGCTGCGCGCGCCGCGCCTCCCCCGCTCCCGCGTGCGCCGCGAGTCCCCGACAGCGGCCGCGAATCGCCAGCACATTGGGAGAACACCGCCCCCGGTAACCATCTTCTTGGAAGCGGCTGCCCCTCCGCTCTCCCACACCCGACGGCCGAGGTTCAGGCGAGGAGACCATGCGGGATGCAATCAGCGACGGCACGGGCAACCGCGTCGTCATCAAGGTGGGAACGTCGTCTCTGATCACCCGGGGAGAAGTCGACCCCGTCAAGCTCGACACCCTCTGCACGACGGTGGCGAAGGGCATCGAGGCCGGTCTGGCGCCGGTGCTCGTCACCTCCGGGGCGATCGCCCTGGGCCGCACCAGGCACGGCGATCTGACCCAGGACACGGCGGAGGCCGCACAGACCGCGGCGGCGCTCGGTCAGGGAATGCTGTACTCGGCGCTCCGTGCCCGGTTCGCCGCGTACGGCCTGGAGACGGGGCAGATCCTGCTGACCCCGCACGACCTCGTCGCGCCGGAACGCGGTGGCGGTGTCCGCCGCACGTTCGACCTGATGCGCTCGCTGGGCATGGTTCCCGTCGTCAACGAGAACGACGCGCTGGGCGTGCGCAACAACGACGTCCTGGCCGCTCTGCTCGGCGGATTCCTCGAAGCGCGGCTCCTGCTGCTGCTCACCAACGTGGCCGGCCTCTACGACGGCAACCCGATGCTCGGAGAGGGCGCCGTGCGCATCGCCGAGGTGACGGGTCCGATCTCCGAAGTCGAGGCGATGGCCGGGGGATCCACCGGAGACGGCGGAACCGGCGGCATGCTCGTGAAGCTGAGCGCCTGCTGGATCGCCGCGCACGCCGGGGTCCGCACCGTGGTGGCCGACGCCATGGACTCCACCGTCCTGATCGCGGCCTTCCGCGGCAACGAGGTGGAGGGAACCGTCTTCCCGCCGCGCACGACCCACGCCGCCGCGCCCGATCTCGGCCGCCTGTGGCGGGCCTTCCGGTACCCCCCGAGCGGGACCGTGGTCTGCGACGCCGCGGGGCGGCAGGCCGTCGAGTCGGGCCGGGCCCTGCTCGCCGGGAGCGTCGGCGTGCTCAAGGGGTCGTTCGACCGCGGCGACGTCGTGGACGTCCTCGACTCGGACTCCCGGGTGATCGCCCGCGGCACCGTCCGCCTCGGCGCGGCGGAGGTCGGGGCCGGCGACCGGTTCGCCTCGGAACTCATCGACGACTGTGACTACGTACGGATTTTTGGAGGCTAGTTGTGTCGGTAATCGAGATCTGCCGTGCTGCCGCGGAAGCGACCGCCGCCGTCAAGAGGCTGACCACGGCGAAGAAGAACCAGGTCCTCCTGGACATGGCTGCCGCCGTCGAGCGCAACCGCGACTCGATCATCAAGGCGAACGAGCAGGACATCGAAGCCGCCCGTGCGGCCGGTGTCACCCCGACCCTCGTCGACCGCCTGACCCTGACCGAGAGCCGGATGGCCGGACTGGTGAACGCCATCCACACGGTGGCGTCGCTGGCGGACCCGGTCGGCGAGGTCGTCAAGGGCTGGACCCGCCCCAACGGCCTGCTGATCGAGCAGGTGCGGGAGCCGCTGGGCGTCATCGCGGTGATCTACGAGGCTCGGCCCAACGTCACCGCCGAGGTCGCCGCGCTGTGCCTGAAGACCGGCAACTGCGCGGTGCTGCGCGGCTCGTCCATGGCCGCCGCCACCAACGCCGCGATCATGGAGGCGCTGGCGGAGGCCGTCGCCGAGCACGACGACGTGCCCGCCGCGGCCGTCCAGCTGATCTCGGACCCGTCCCGTGACGCCGCCCTGGAGCTGATGCGCGCCAAGGGGTACGTCGACCTGCTCGTCCCGCGGGGCGGCCCCGAGCTGATCGCCTCCGTCGAGAAGAACGCCACCGTGCCCACGGTGATCGACGGCGCCGGCAACTGCCACACCTACATCGACCGTTCCGCGGACCCGGACATCGCGACCGCGGTCACGATCAACGCCAAGACCTCGCGGCCGAGCGTGTGCAACGCGATGGAGACCCTGCTGGTCCACGCGGACCTGGCGGAGTCCTGGCTGCCCGGAGTCCTCGACCTGCTGGCCGAGGCGGGCGTGGAGATCCGCGGCGACGAGACCGTCCGGCGGGTCTGGCCGAAGGCGCTCGCCGCGACCGAGGAGGACTGGGGCACCGAGTACCTGCGGCTCGTCCTCGCGGTCAAGGTCGTTCCCGACGCCGACGCCGCCTTCGCGCACATCCGCCGGTGGGGCACGTCCAACGCCGAGGGCATCGTGGCCAAGGACATCGACGTGGCGCGGCGCTTCGCCCGGGAGGTCGACTCCGGCAGCGTCTTCGTCAACACCTCCACCCGCTACTCCGACGGCGGCGAGTTCGGCTACGGCGTGGAGATCGGCGTCTCCACCCAGAAGCTGCACGTGCGCGGCCCGATGGGTCTGGAGTCGCTGACCACGGTGAAGAACGTGGTCTGGGGCAGCGGCCAGACGAGGGTCGTCTGATGGCCGGGCAGCCGCACGCCGCGACGGAGCGGTCGCTGCGCACCTCCCGGCTGATGGAGGGCATCACCCAGGCACTGTCGGTCCAGCACAACAACGTCGTCTACGACATGAAGTCCGCCGGACAGGACATCATCACGCTGTCCCTCGGCGAGGCCTTCTTCGACCTGCCGCTGCCGTCCTTCGACGGCCTCACCACGCCCGGCCTGCACCACTACTCGCACTCCCGGGGACTGCCGGAGCTACGGCGGCTGCTCGCCAAGTACTACGGGTCCGGGTTCGCGCTCCCGGTGGATCCGGACACCGAGGTGATCGTCACCGCCGGTTCGAAGGCCGCCATCTACATGGCGCTGATGGCGATCGTCGACCCCGGCGACCAGGTGATCGTGCCGGAGCCGTACTGGCTGAGCTACCCGGCGCAGATCCGCATGTGCCAGGGCGAGCCGGTGATGGTTCCGCACGACGTGCCGGTCTTCGACTTCGAGCGGTTCGTCACCGCGCGCACCCGTGCGGTCATCATCAACAACCCGAACAACCCGAGCGGACACGTCTACACCCGGGCCGAGCTGGAGTACCTGCACGAACTGGCCGACCGCCACGGGCTCCTGCTGATCGTCGACGAGGCGTACAACGAGTTCATCCCGCCGGGCGCCGAGTTCATCTCGGCCGGGTCGCTCGACCCGGAGAAGCGGCACACGGTCACGGTCAACTCGATGTCGAAGAACTACGGCGTCTCGGGCTGGCGGATCGGCTACCTCATCGCCAACGAACGGCTCACCGAGCAGATCCTGAAGATCAACCAGCATCTGGTCACCTGTGCGCCCACCATCCTGGCGGCCTACCTGGCCGAACGCTTCGACGACCTCCTGGACGTCACCCGGCCGCAGATCCAGCGCACCGTCCAGCTGCGCAACCGGGTCGCCGGCTGGTTCGCGGACGAGGGCATCGACACCATGCCCGGCACGTCGACCTTCTACCTCTTCGTCCACCTGGGCGGATCCGGCCTCGACTCCACCGAGTTCGCCGGCCGGCTGCTGAGGGAGAGCGCGATCAGTGTGGTGCCCGGCATCGGGTACGGGGACTCCTGCGACCGCTACGTACGGGTCTCCGTGGGCAGCGAGTCCGAGGAGCGCATCGCCCGTGCCGTGGCCGCGATCCGGGACCTCGTCGAGAGCACCACGCCCGAACACCTGACCTCCCGACCGCGGTCGAGGGTCGAATCCGGGGTGTGACCCGCAAGCCGCAGCGCCGAGTCCTTCCGGCCTCGCGGTCCCGACCGCGAGGCCGGAAGGAACCCGATCATCCGACAGCAACCCGAGGGGAAGGCCCATGACGAGGGACTCCGTCACACGCAGCTACGTCGAGCGGTGCCTGGAAGAGGGCAGCGCCTTGCGGGACCTCGTGAGCCGCGTGCCGTTCCCCAGGGAAGCCGACGCCGACTACCGGAGCATCCTCCTGCCCCGGCCGACGTTCGTGCCGCACGACTCCATCGCCACGTGCGCCGACGACCTGACGTCGCTGTTCCACGTCCTGACCTCGCTGCCGGACCGGCTCTTCGGCGGGGACGTCGACGGCTACTCCCGGGAACTGGGCATCGACCCCCGGCGGGCGGCGCTGATCCAGCGGCTCGGGGGCGAGATCACCCTCTACGGGCGCGCCGACCTCTACCGTGTCGACGACTCCTTCAAGCTCCTCGAGTTCAACATCAACAGCAGCGTCGGCGGGGTCTCCTGGTCGGACATGGCCAAGTACATGCTGGAGGTGCCGGAGTTCCGGGAGTTCGCCGACGAGCACGGCCTCGACTACGTCCACACCGGCGAGCGTTTCGTCCGGGCCCTGCGTGAGGCGTCGAGGACCGTCACCGGCGGTGCGCCACCCGTCGTC
This sequence comes from Kitasatospora sp. NPDC048286, assembly GCF_043201735.1. NCBI lineage: Bacteria > Bacillati > Actinomycetota > Actinomycetes > Kitasatosporales > Streptomycetaceae > Kitasatospora > Kitasatospora sp. NPDC048286. The sequence goes on along the minus strand of NZ_JBICZE010000006.1, from coordinate 292,023 downwards.
GGCGCGGTCGACTGCGACGGCGCCATGGCCAAGTACCGGAGCATGTACCTGAGCCTCCAGGAGATGATGCGCGGGTTCGGCATCGAGATGGTCCTCGGTGAGCTGAGCGAGGTCCGGGAGAAGGGCGGGAGGCTGTACCTCCAGGGCCGGCCGCTGGACGTCGTCGCGCGCTACTTCACGGTGGAGGAGGTGGTGGCGAGCCCCGACGGCGAGAAGGTCCTGGAGCCGATCTTCCGGGCGCACGAGGAGGGCCGCGTGGTCCTGTGGACCACGATGCGCACGGGACTGGTGCACAACAAGGCCTGCCTGGCGATGCTGCACGACCAGAGGTGGCGCGACGCCTTCTCGGCCGAGGAGAGGGCGCTGATCGACCGGATCCTCCCCTGGGCCCGGGTCCTGGACTCCGGGACCGTCGAGGCCGGGGGAACCACGGTGGATCTGCTCGACTACTGCCGGGAGCACCGCGAGAAGATCATCATGAAGCCCGTCAACGGATACTCGGGGATCGGCAGCTACGCCGGCTGGGAGCAGTCCGACCGGGACTGGCGGGAGCTCCTGGCCGGGGCCCGCGGGCGCGGGTACATCGTCCAGGAAAGAGTGGTCCCGGATCCGGAGCCGATCGTCGATCCGGAGAGCGGGACCGTCCGGGACCACGACTCCGTCTGGGGCGTCTTCGTCACTCCGGAGGGATACGGCGGGGCTCAGGTGCGGGCCACCCCTTCCGGCGGTCAGGCGGTCATCAACATGGGTGCCGACCGACGCGTCAAGGCGGCCCCCGTGTTCCGCCACGCTTCCTGAGACCGCGGAGGACTCCACGAATGACTCGGTCCCGGACGAGCGCGGACGATCCTTCCAGGGCAGTGGGAAGGCGGACCCCGATCGAGGGCGAAGCGGCGGCGGGGAGCAGCACCGCCGCCGAACCGTCGATCTTCAGGAACGGTAACTTCAGAAGGCTCTTCGCCGCGAACTCCGTCAGTCTGTACGGCTCCCAGGTCAGTTATCTGGCCGTGCCGCTCACGGCGGTCACCGCGCTCGACGCGAGTGCGGCACAGGTCGGCCTGCTCGGGGTCCTGAGCACGGTCTCCTTCCTCCTGATCGGCCTCCCGGCCGGCGTGTGGGTCGACCGCATGCGCCGGCGTCCGATCATGTTCACCGCCGACTTCGGGCGGGCACTGCTGCTGGGATCGATACCCGTGGCGTGGCTGTTCGACGCGCTGACCCTGACGCAGCTGTACCTGGTCGTGTTCGTGAGCGGAACGTTGACGGTCTTCTCCGACATCTCCGCGCAGAGCTTCCTGCCGTCCATCGTGCCCCGGGAGCGCCTCCTCCAGGCCAACGGGTACATCGGCAGCGTCAGGGAGAGTTCCGGGGTCGCGGGGCCCAGTCTGAGCGGTCTTCTGCTCCAGCTGATGGCGGCCCCGGCCGCGGTGCTCGTCGACGCGCTCGGCTTCCTGCTGTCGGGAATCCTGATATCCCGGATCGAGCGGGTGGACGAGTCCCACACGGGGGCCGCGGAGAAGAAGGCGCTGTACCGGGGGATCTGGGAAGGGGTGAGGTTCGTCTTCTCCCATCCCCTGCTCCGCCCGATCGCGATGGCCGGGGCGATCACCAACTTCTCGCTCCAGATGGTCACGATCATGCTGCCCCTGCTCTTCGAGCACACGCTCCACTTCTCCGCGTGGAAGTTGGGCCTGTACCTGGCCGTCGGGGGCGTCGGCTCGCTGATCGGCGCGTACACCGGGCCGCGGTTGGCGGAGCGGGTGGGACAGGGCAGCGTGCTGTGGCTCGCCGGCCTGGTCACCGCGCCGTTCGCCTGCCTGGTGCCGCTGGTCGACGGCGGGGCGGTGTACTGGGTGTCCGCCGTCTGCTGGCTCGTGGTCACGTACCGCATGGGGATGAACAGTGTGGTTCTGGTGAGCTTCCGGCAGCGCGTCACCCCGAACGACCTGCTGGGCCGCATGAACGCGACCATGCGTTTCGCCCTGACCGGAGCCACCGCGCTGGGTGCGGGGGCCTCGGGACTGGTCGGGGAGTTCTTCGGTGTACGGGCGTCGCTCTACGTCGGGGCGGTGGGGTTGGCGGTCGCCTGGCTCCCCTATGTCTTCTCCCCGCTTCGGCGAATGAAAACCCTTCCCTAGCGCCTGTCCTCTCACGAGCGGTACACCGACCCGTTGTGGGGCCGCCCGGGTGCCGGCGTGCCCCCTCGACGCTCTCGCGTCGGGGGGGCAGGCTATCGCCGCCTTCACTCCAAGGATCGCTGACGTTCTATCAGTTTTTTATCAGGAAACGAGGGTTCGATCTTGACCTCTTGCCGGAGCCCCGGCTTCATGGTCTACTTCTCCGGTGCCGCTTTGACGTCAGGTCGTCAACACGCCAACCAGCGCACCTGGCTTAGAAGTTGATTGAAAGTCAGAAACAGGGGGACCAAATGCGTCGCCCGGCCTTAGGTTAGAAGCTGGTCCTTTCGGGGGAAAGGGTATGGCCTTGCTTTCCGGTACGTCTGAAATGTTGGACGCCGTCGTCGTCGGCGGCGGCATCGTGGGTGCGGCCGTCTTCCACGAACTCGCTGATCGCGGCGCCCGCGTGTGCCTGGTCGAGCAGGATCGGACCGGGCTCGGCACCACGGCGTGGAGCGGCGGGATCGTGCGCTGCTACCATGACGATCCGCTCCTCGTGGAGCGCGCGATACAGGGGCTCTCCTTCTTCCGGAACTTCGCCGAACGGACCGGGATTCACGCGGATTTCATCGAGAGCGGATTCCTCTACATACCGCGCCCGAGCATGCGTGAACAAGCCCGGTCCCTGACGGACCGCATCGCCCGGTCCTTTCCCGCCGAGTTGCTCTCCTCGGCCGACCTGGACCGCAAATTCGGCCATCTCCTCAACCGTTCCGCCGAATTCGCGGTATGGGAACCGCAGGCCGGATATCTGGACGCCACGCAGGTGACGCGCGCGCTCGTCCGGTCCGCGGTCCGCAAGGGCGGCCGGCTGCTGGAAGGCGTCCGGGTCGACGGCCCGAACCGGGTGGGGGGACGCGTTCGCGGGGTGCGGGGCAGCACGGGCGTGGTGGCCGCGGACGCGGTGGTCCTCGCCACCGGCGCCCACACGCCACGGCTCCTCGACTCCTGGGGCGTCCCGCACGACCTCTGGGCTCAGGCCATCCAGGTCGAGCTGCGCGGCGTCGACGGTGCGCCGGCAGACCACCCCGCGTACATGGACGACGTCTGCTCCGTCAACGGCAGACCGGATCCCGACTCCGCCGGGATGCTGCTCGGCCACCCCACCGGGTACCGCGTCGACGGCGCGATCGAACGCACCGCCGTCGACCCCGAGCAGTCCCGGCTGGCCGTCGAGGCCGGGCGACGGCGCTTCGGCTGGGTCGAGGCGAGCGTGCCGCTCGGGGGCTTCAGAGCGGCGGAGTGCTACGCCCCGGACGGGCGGGGCCGCGTCGCGTGGGTCCCGCAGGAGGCCGGCCTGATGCTCGCCACCGGCTTCAACGGAGGCGCGTTCAAGCTGGCCCCGTGGGCCGCCGGAGAAGCAGCCCGACTCCTGGCCGGCTGAGCACCGGACCGCCGCGGTCTCCCCGCAGTTCACGACAGTCCATCCCGACTGCCGTTCCTCCGCCATGCCCACACGAAAGGTGGATGTCGATGTCCCAGGACATCAAAGGAGTTCTCCCGGTCGTCCTCATGCCGTACACGGAAGACGGCTCACGGGTCGACGAGGACGACTTCCTCTCGCAGACGGAGTTCATGTTCCAGGCCGGCTGCAACGGCTTCGTCGTGGGCCAGGTGTCCGAGGTACTGCGGCTGACCCACGAGGAGCGGCTGCGGGTCGCCGAGCTCTCCGCCAAGGCCGCCCGGGGCCGGGGCGTCTCCGTCATGAGCACCGGCGCCGAGACCCCCCAGACGGCGGTGCAGTACTCGCGCCACGCCCAGGAGGCCGGCGTCGACGCCCTTCTCGTGATGCACCCGGCGACGATCCCGCTCGACGACGACGGCATGGTCGCGTACTACAGCGAGGTCATCGAGTCCGTCGAGATCCCCGTGATCATCCATCACGCCAAGAGCCTGGCGAAGCAGCCGCTGAGCATCGCCGCCCAGGTGCGGCTGCTGGAGGAGTACGGCGAGGAGCGCGTGCTCTTCAAGCCGGAGGCGCAGCCGACGCCGCCGCGCGTCAGCCTGCTGCGCGACGCGACCGGAGGCCGGGCCCGCATCTTCGAGGGCGACGGCGGAATGATGCTGCTCGACTGCCACCGGCGCGGCCTGACGGGCACGATCCCCGCCACCGAGATCGCCGAGATCGTCGTGGCGCTGTGGAACCTGCTCGAACAGGGCAGGCGCGCGGAGGCGGAGCGGATCGCGCACCCGCTCTCCTACCTCATGTGCCACATGATGAACAGCACCGACTACTACGTGTCCATCGCGAAGCGCTTCCTCAAGGAGCGCGGAATCGTGAAGAGCACCCACGTCCGCGGACCGAGCCGGCACGTGCTCGACGACGAGACGTGGACCGAAGTCAACCACACCTACCAGAACCTGCTTTCGCTCGCGAAGGAGCTCACCCGATGAAGAACCACGCCTTCACCATCCGTCTCAAGGACGCCGCCGCCGCCGAGAAGTACATCGGCCTGCACCGTGACGTCATCCCGGAGATCGTCGCCCCGGGCGGCGCGCTCGACACCATCGGCGTCCGCAAGCTCCAGATCTTCTTCATCGAGCCGCTGATGCTGTTCATGTACGTCGAGGCCGAGGACCACTTCGACCCCACCCGCGACTTCCTGCGCGCCAACGACCTGCACCCGGCCGTGCAGGAGTGGGACGACATGATGCACGCCGACGGCGGCCTCCTCGTCCGGCACGAGAACCACGGCAACAAGCTCAACTGGGCCGAGATGCAGCGCATTCACCACGTGGACTTCACCAACACGCTGCCCGACCTCGACGGGAAGTGAGCTCCTGTGGACCGCGTCGGGTTGACCGTTCTCGACTGCACGCTGCGTGACGGTGGTTACTACACCAACTGGAATTTCGACACCGCTCTCGTCGAGGAGTACCTGGCCGCCTGTCCGGGCCTCGGCATCGACGTGGTGGAGCTGGGCTACGTCCGTTTCACCAAGAGCGGGTTCGGCCCGTACGGGCAGCTTCCCGAAGGGCTGACCCCCAACCTGCGCGAGGCCCTTCCCGCGGACCACGCGCTGCGCTTCGCCGTGATGGTGGACGCCGCCGACATGGTGGGTCTGCCCGCGGCGGAGGTCGGCGGCCTGCTCAGGGAGAAGCTGGCCCCCGGATCGCTTCCGGTGGACCTCGTGCGGGTCGCGGTGCGCTACGACAAGGCGGCCGGCGCCGTGGCCGCGGTCCACTCGCTCCGCGAGGCCGGGTACGGTGTCTGCATCAACCTCATGCAGATCGACCTCGCGACCGCAGACGAACTCGCCGTCTGCCTGGACGCCGTGGTCGCGATGGGCCCGCTCGAAGCGGTCTACATAGCCGACTCGCTGGGTTCCCTGCGTCCGGAACGCACCGTCGAACTCGTCGAGTTGTTCCGCACCGGGCAGGACGCCCCGGTCGGCGTCCACGCCCACGACAACCAGGGCTTCGCCCTGCACAACACGGTCGTCGCGGCGCAGCAGGGCGCCCTGTGGCTGGACGGCACCGCGTACGGCATGGGCCGCGGCGCCGGCAACACGCGCATCGAGCAACTGCTCGCCGTCCTCGGCGAGGACGCGGACCGGCTGCAGCCGCTGATGGAGCTCATCGTGCGGCACTTCCACCCGCTGATGGACCGGTACCGGTGGGGCCCGAGCGGGCTCTACGCGATCGCCGGCATGCGCGACATCCACCCGACCTTCGTCCAACGCGTCGAGGAGGACGCCTCGTTGGACGCGGAGGAGAAGCTGCGGGCCGTCGGTTTCCTCGCCGAGGCCGCGTCCGCGGGGTTCTCCGCGGCCCTCCTCGACGAGGCCCTCGCCCATGCGGCCGGCCAGCGCCTGGCGGACGTCCTGGCGCGCTACCCGGTGGTCGTCTTCGACCTCGACGGGGTGCTCGTCGACTCCAACGAGCTGAAGGTCGAGTGCGTCCGCGCCGCGTTCGACGGCTTCCCGGCCGACCTCGTCGAGCAGTTCACGGACGAGTTCCGGCGCACGTTCGGCCGCTCCCGGCAGGAGCACTTCGTCCACTTCCACCGGACGAGCGTGGAACGCGGCCTGGCGGGACCGGACTTCGAGGCGTTCTACGAGCGGTACGCGGGCGCGTACGCGGACCGGCTGGCGCACCGCTACCCCGGGGCGCCGCTGTGCGCGGGCGCCGCGGAGACGGTCCAGCACCTGGCCGACCGGGGCGTCCCGCTCTACGTCGCCACGGGCACGCCCCGCGGCGAGGCGGACAAGGTGCTCGCCGCGGGCGGACTGCTCGGCGCCTTCCGCGCCGTGCTCGGCGGGGAGGAGCCGAAGTCCCGCCGTCTCGCGGAGATCCTGCGGGACGCCGGGGTCGACGCGCGGGACGTGGTGCTGGTCGGTGACTCGCGCCAGGACGTCCTCGCCGCGGACGAGACGGGCATCGACTTCGTGCTCGTGACCCGCTACGGGTTCTTCCCGGCCGAGCAGACCCTCCGCGACCGCGTCGGGCGCCCGGCCCGGATCGTCACCGAACTGAACCCGAACGCTCCGGTCGGGCTCCTGACCGAGCATCACGACTGACCCCGACGGTTCGGGCGTCGGCGGAACAAGGTACCGAGTCACACGGGAGGCACAGTGACGGACAGCAGGCAGCCGGTGGTCATCTCAGGGGTGACCAGAGGGCTCGGACGAGCCCTGGCCCAGCGCTTCGCCGTCCTGGGCCACCCGGTGGCCGGGTGCGGCCGCGACGCCGACGCGCTGAGCGGGCTGGCGTCCGAACTGGGTGACGGCCACCGCTTCGAACGGGTCGACGTCACCGACGCCGAATGGGTCGACGCCTGGGCCGAGCGGGTGCACCGCGAGCTCGGTGCACCCGGTCTGGTCATCGCCAACGCCGGTGCCATCACCGGGCCGGCCCCGGTGTGGGAGGTCTCCCCGGAGGACTTCGACACCGTGATCCGGGTGAACGTGGGCGGCGTGTACGCGATGACGCGGGCGTTCCTGCCGCGCATCGCGGACGGCGGCACCCTCGTCACCGTCTCGTCGGGCTGGGGGCGCAACCCCCGGGGCATGCTCGCCGCGTACACGGCGAGCAAGTTCGCGGTCGAGGGGTTCACCCGGGCCGTGGCCCAGGAGGCGGCCCAACTGCGCCCGGGCGTCCGGGTGGTGGCCGTCGACCCGGGCGGCGGCGTGGACACCGCGATGCTGGCGACCTGCCTGCCCGACGAGCACCACACCTACCCGGGCGCCGACGAGTGGGCCGAGAAGGCCGTCGACTACCTACTCCACCGGTTGCCGGCGCACAGCGACGCGACCGGCCTCACCGTGAACTGAGGAACACCACACGCATGAACACCGCATCCCTGGACAACACCCGCGTCGTCGTCACCGGAGCCGCCCGTGACTTCGGCCGGACCCTGGCCATCCGGTTCGCCCAGCTGGGCGCCGAGGTCTACCTGTCCGCCCGCAGTCTGAAGGCGGCGCAGGCGACCCGCGACGAGATCCTCGCGCTCGGCCACGACAAGGTCCACGCCTTCTCCTGCGACCTGACCGACCCGGCCTCGGTCCGGGAGTTCGCCGAGCAGGTCGGCGCGCTCACCGACCGGGTGGACATCCTCCTCAACAACGGCGCCATGTGGCTGGAGGGCTTCGACCTCGGCACCTCCACCGACGAGCAGATCGTGGCGACCATCACGTCCGGCGGCGCGGGCACGGTCCTGATGGTCAAGCACTTCCTGCCGCTGCTGCGCGCCTCGGAGCGTCCCGACATCGTCAACATGGTCTCGGTGGCGGCCTCCCCGCGCGTCGACGAGTGCTCGGGCAGCCCGGCCTTCTACGCCGCCAAGGGAGCCCAGGCCAACGTCGCCGAGATCCTGTCCCGGCGGCTGCGCCCGGAGGGCGTGCGCGTCATCTCGCTGTACCCGCCGGACTTCGAGAACGCGGACCCGCTGGGCGAGGACTGGGAGTCCACCGACCGCCGGGCCGGAGCGGGCCTCACCTCGCAGTCGCTGCTCGACTGCGTGCTGTTCGCCGTGAGCCAGCCCAGGGACTGCTTCATCCGCTCCTTCAACTTCGAGCCCCTGTCCGACGCCGGCACGAAGTAGCCGGCCGGTCCTCGCCCGTCCGCGACCTCGCTCACGAGCGCGCGACGGTCGAGGCCCCGGCTGACCCGACGGCCCCGCGCGGGCCCGACCCCGGGGGCGTGTCGCCGCGCCCCCGGGTGGCGCTCGCCGACCGCGGCGAGCCCGCCGACTTCCGTGAGCCGCGCGCCGAACTGCGCCGACGCGGCGACGACTTCGGTCCGTGAAGACCCTCGGCGGCGCGCGGAAGCGCCTGCCGCGTGGGACGGCGACCGAGCGCCGTGAGGCCCCCGCCCCTCGATCCGGGAGCCGGCGCACGAACTGCCGCGCCAGGCCCGTGACACACCGGCCCCGCGCCAACGGGCCATGCCACCGAGCACATCCACTCCGGGACCCGTCACTGGTTCGACATGGGGCCGCGCCCCGACTACCGCGCCGTCCATCCGTACCCCAACCGGTGGAGCTACTCACGCCATGACGAACAGCAAAGTGGTCCAGCACGAGACCATACGGAAGATCGACGCCCAACTCGCCTTCGACACAGTCTATTTCAGCGACCGGCAGGCGCTGGAGCGGTATCTGACGGACGCCGCGGGCAGCCTCAAGGTGCTCCGGCCCGAGTTCTCGACCGACACCGGGTCCGCGCTCTTCACCGGCCCGGGCCGGCCGCTGCCGCAGGCCGAGCTCGACGGGCTGTGGCGCGAGGGCGGCCGGGCCGTCGTCCACGACCACGTACCGGGCACGCCCCACTTCGCCAACGGCGTCATGGTGGACGGACGGCTGCGCCTCACCGACATCTGGCGGTGCTACCTCCTGGACGAGGGCCCGCACTCGCTCCTCACCTCGGTGGTGAACGTCCTGCCCGGCGCGCCGGAGGCCGAGCTGCTGCGGGAGCGGCTGCAGCCGCTGGCCGCGGCGACGGCGGACGGCGACGGGCCCGTCTGCTTCGAGGTGGTGCTCAACGGTGACCAGGTCAAGGTGGTGAAGTTCGCGCACCGGGTCGCCGGGGAGCCGCTGCCGGAGCTCTGCGGGTTCCTCGGCGTCGCCGGCCAGTCCGGGCGGGAGGCCGAGACCCCGGACGGGTTCGTGGCCGACTACGCCTTCAAGGTGCGGCGCAGCGGCACCCTGAGGGCGATCACCGGCCTGGACGAGGTGCGCCGCCTCCCGTCCTACCGCCAGGACCTCCTCCTGCCGACCCTCGGCAGTCCGATCGAGCGCACCCTGGACGAGGGCGCCGGCGTCATCGTCCTGCTCAAGCACACGGACGAGAGCGTCCTCCTCCGCGACCTCGAGTTCCTCCAGGAACTCAACCGCTCCGGGGTGTTCGTCGTCGACTGATCCGACCGACGTCCGCCCCCTCCTCGCCCCCGCAGACGCGCCGGTGCCGACCGCACCGCCGCGGCGCTGCCTCGCGCCCATCACCCGGTGCGCCTCCCCCGGGCCTCCGGTGGGCCGGTTCTCGTCTACGCAAAGGGAAACAACCATGCCGTACTCGGATTCCATCGCCCCCTCCGACCGCCCCGGATCGATCGCCCCGCGGCCGCAGCGGACCGCGCAGCCCAAGCGGATCCTGATGTGCGCCCCCCGGTTCTTCGACGTCACCTACTCCATCAACCCGTGGATGCACCCGGAGAAGCCGTCGGACGCCGGGAGCGCGCTCGTCCAGTGGGAGCGGCTGCGCGACCTCTACCGGGACCTCGGCCACACCGTCGAACTCATCGAGCCGATCCCCGGACTGCCCGACATGGTCTTCGCGGCCAACGGGGCCACCATGGTCGACGGCAAGGTCCTCGGCGCGCGCTTCCGCCACATGGAGCGCACCGCGGAGGGCCCCGCCTACCTGGAGTGGTTCCGCGAGCAGGGCTACACCGACGTCCACTGGCCGGAGTTCATCAACGAGGGCGAGGGCGACTACCTGCTGGCCGGACGCCGCCTGCTGGCCGGCACCGGGTTCCGCAGCGACCTCCGCTCGCACTTCGAGGCGCAGGAGTTCTTCGGCGTCCCCGTCACCGGGCTCACCCTGGTGGACCCCCGCTTCTACCACCTCGACACCGCGCTCGCGGTGCTGTCCGACGAGGAGGTCATGTACTTCCCCGAGGCGTTCTCCGCCGGCAGCCAGGCCGTACTGCGCGAACTCTTCCCGGACGCGGTCATCGCGACCGAGGCGGACGCCGAGGTGTTCGGGCTGAACGCCTTCAGCGACGGCCGGCACGTCCTGCTGCCGAGCGCCGCGACCCACCTCGCCGAGGAACTCCGCACGAGGGGCTTCGAGCCCATCGGCATCGACCTGCCCGAGCTGCTCAAGGCCGGCGGCGGCGCCAAGTGCTGCACCTTGGAACTGCGCGACTGACGTGCTCTCCAACGTCTGAGAGAGACCCGAACACCCAATCACCGCCCGCACGTTGTGAGAGGACCCGACCGTTGATCACGAAAATCCGCATCGACCGGAACTCCGCCGCCGAGGAGTTCGGCATGCGCTGCCAGCGGATCATCCCCTGGCCCGGTGCCGCCGGGGAGGAGCCGCCGGTCGGCGCCATGGCCTGCTTCCTGCCGGCCGGCAGCAGCTCCGCACCGGACTGCCACGACCAGGACGAGGTCATGATCGTGGTGTCCGGAACCGGCCGGGTCACCCTCGCCGGCGAGGAGACGTCCTGCGGCGCCGGCGACGTGGTGGTGCTGCCCCGCAACCAGGAGCACGTGGTGCACAGCACGGGCGACGCGGAGCTCCAGTGGGTCTCCTTCTACTGGCCGCTGCACGAGCCGGCCAAGGCCGAGGAGGCCTCCGCATGAGCACCGCCGAGTGGATCACCGCCACACCGCCCACCCCCAACGGCCCCCTGCACCTGGGGCACATGGCGGGCCCCTACCTCGCGGGGGACGTGCTGCGCCGCTTCCTGGCCGCCGACGGCGTGGACGTCCGCTACACCACCGGCCTCGACGACCACCAGAGCTATGTGCCGGTGCGCGGGCTGAAGGACGGCGGCCTCAAGGGCGAGGAGGTCGCCGACCACTACGGCGACTCCATCGAGGAGGTCTGGTCCCGGGCCCACGCGGACTTCGACACGATCGTCCGCCCGCGCCGCACCGCCGGCTACCAGGCCCACGTCCAGGACTTCTTCAAGGAGCTCCACGACGCCGGCCACATCGTCGCGCGCACCCGCCCGCTGCCGTACTGCACCGGCTGCGAGCGCTGGCTGTACGAGGCCTACGTCAAGGGGGACTGCCCGCACTGCGGCTCCGCCTCCAACGGCAACGCCTGCGAGCCGTGCGGCCGCCCCAACGACTGCGGCGATCTGCGCGACCCCGTCTGCACCGGCTGCGACTCCCCCGCCGAACTGCGCGACTGCGAGCGGCTCTACTTCCCGCTCGCCCCCTTCGCCGAACGGCTCCAGGACTTCTGGCAGCGCGTCGACATGCCGCCGCACCTGCGCGCGCTGTGCGAGCGGATGCTGCACGAGGGGCTGCCCGAGATCGCCGTGAGCCACCCCTCCGACTGGGGCGTGCCGGTTCCCGTCGAGGGCTTCCGGGACCAGCGGGTGTACGTCTGGTTCGAGATGGCCCCGGGGTACCTCATCGAGTGGGAGCAGTGCGCCACCGGCCGCCCGGCCCCCGGCCCCGTGCAGTTCTTCGGCTTCGACAACGGCTACTTCCACGCCGTGCTGAACCCGGCCGCGTTCCTGGCCCGCTCCGCGGACGCGCCCCTGCCCCGCGCCTTCGTCGTCAACGAGTTCTACCGCCTGGAAGGGCTGAAGTTCTCCACCAGCCGCGGCCACGCCGTCTGGGCCCGGGACGAACTCGCCCGCACCAGCGCGGACGTCCTGCGCTACCACGTCCTCTCGGACCGCCCCAACGGCCGTCAGACCAACTTCACCCCGGCGGCGCTCGAACGCAGCCGGCAGCACCTCGCCGACGCCTGGGACGGCTGGCTGCACGGCCTGCTGACCACGGTGGCCGAGGACTTCGGCGGCGTCGTGCCGCAGGAGCGCCCGCAGGGAGCGGCCTGGGACCGGCTGCGGGGCCGGCTGGCCCGCCTGGCCGACGACCTGCGGGAGGCCTACGGGGTGGCGGGTTACGACACCCGCCGCGCGGTCGCCCTGCTCGACGAGGCCGTCGCGCTGGCGACGGACTTCGGGCACGTCCACAGCCACGAGCGGGACCGCCCCGAGGGCGCGGCCGCGCACCGCTCGGCCGTCGTCGCCCAGCTCGCGGTCGCCGTCGGCCTCGCGGCCTGGGCCGCCCCGGTCCTGCCCGCGGCCTCGGCCCGCCTGGCGGAGCTCCTCGGTGTCCCGGCGGGCCGCCGGGTGGACGCGGCGGCGATGGCCGCCCCGCCGGCCGGCACCCCGCTCGCCGTGCCCGACCCGGCGGTGTTCGGTGGCTGAGCCGGGCACCGCGACCGACGACCGGGGAGCGGGCACCGTGCGCGTCGCGGTCGTCGGCCCGTTCTCCGGTCCGCGCGCCGCCTGGGGCGAGCTGCTCGAAGGCGCCGCGGCGGCGCACGACGGCGTGCGGTGGGAGTTCCACGACGACCGGGGCGACGCCATCGTCGCCCGCAAGGTCGCCGAGACGATCGTCGCCGACGGCGGCCACGCCCTGGTCGTCGGCCACTTCAACAGCGCCGGTGCCCGGCTCGCGCTCCCGGTCTACCGCTGCGCGGGCGTGCCGCTCCTGCTCCCGCTCGCGACCGCGCCGCGCCTGCTCGACGGGCCGGCCGGCGCCGCGCTGCGGTGGTGCCCGGACGACCTGGCCCAGCTCGTCGAACTGCGCTCCGCGATCCGCCGGGCGGGGCACACCCGCCTCGCGGTGGCGGACGACGGCAGCACCTACGGCGCGGTCCTCGCCCAGCTCCTGCGCGGCCTGCCCGCCGACGGTGTGCGGCTCGTGGACGCGGGCGACGCCGACGCGCTCGTCGTCTGCGGCACCCACGTGGGCGCCGCTCGCGAGGCCCGTGCCCGGCGGGCGGCGGGCTTCACGGGGGCGCTGTACTTCACCGACGACTGCGCGGTCGACGAGTTCCCCGGGCTCCTCGGGGACGCGGGCCACGCGGCGAACGTGGCCCGGCTGCGCGGCGGCGCCGCCGCCTACGTGGAGTCGGCCCTCGCCACCGCCGCCGCCGTCCTCACCGCGCACCCGGAACTCACCGGGACGGCGCTCCTGGACGCCGTGCGCGCCCACGCGGACCGCCGCTTCACCCCCCAGGGGGACCCGGAACCGAGCGCGACCGGCACGACCGGCCCCGGCTGGGAGGTGGTCCCGCTGGACCCGCCCACCCGGCCCACGGCGGCCCACCACGGTGCCGGGAGCGGTGCCGGGCACGACGGCAAGGCCTACGACGTGCTGGTGATCGGGGCCGGCGTCCTCGGCGCCGCCACCGCCGACCTGCTGGCCCGCCAGGGCCTGCGCGTCGCCATGACGGCCCCGTCCGCCGAGGACCCGGCGGCGACCCGGTACTCGGGCGGGCTCGTCCGGGCCTACGAACCGGACCCGGCCATGCGCGAACTCGCCGTGCGCAGCCACCGGCCGGCCTGGCGCGAAGGCGCCGCCCCGCACGGCCCGAGCGGTTTCCGGCGGACCGGTTCCCTGGTCCTGCTCGGCGAGGCGGACCTGGACGAGGCCGCGAAGGGCGTGGCCGAGCTCACCGGCGCCGGGATCGAGGCCGCCCTCCTGACCCCGCGCGAACTCGACGACCGCTTCTCCGGGCTCCGTACCCGGGACGTGGCCGGCGCGGTGTGGGAACCGGGCGGCGGCTACGCCGACCCGGCCGCCACCTGTCTGCGGCACCGCCGGGACGCCGCCGCGCACGGGGCCTTCGTCCTGCCCGGCCGGGTCCGGCACCTGGACCAGCGGCCGGACCACGTGCACGTCACCCTGGAGCAGGGCGAGGTCGGCGCCCGCGCCGTGGTCCTCGCGGCCGGCGCCGGAACCCCGTGGATCCGCGGACACGGCCTCACGGCGACGGCGGACGCGCCCGCCGGGCAGCCGCGCACCAAGCGCATCCGCTACGCCTTCTTCCGGCTCCCCGGGAACCCGGTCACACCGACGGTGGTGGACCTCGTCACGGGGCTGTGGGCGCGCCCCCAGCACACCGGACTCGGCGCGGGCGGCTGGCTGGTGGGCCGCCCGGCGGACGAGTGGGACGTCCCGCCCGGCGGCGCGGACACCGTCACCGCCGCCCAGGCCGAGCACATCCGCGAAGGTGCCGTACGGCGCTGGCCCGGGCTCGCGCGCGCCGAGTTCCTCGGCGGGCGCCACGGCGTCGACCTGTTCACGGCCGACGGCCGCCCGCTGATCGGCCCGGACCCGTCCACGCCCCGCGTCGTGTTCGCCACCGGCGGCTCCGGCGCCGGCTTCAAGACCGCTCCCGCGGTGGCGGAGTCGGCCGCCGCCCACGCCCTCGCGGCACTCGGCTGACCCCCTGCGCCCTTCCCCTCCCCCACACCAGAAGCCCTCTCGCCGGGGCTTCGCAAGCGAGAGACGTTCGACGATGACCTTCCTGAGCTCCCTGTCCGAACTCGACCGGCCGGACTCCGTCCACGACATCGTGGGCGTGGGCTTCGGCCCGGCCAACCTCGCCCTGGCGATCGCCATCGAGGAACACAACGAGACCGTGGCCCCGGACCAGCGGCTGACCGCCGCCTTCCTGGAGAAGCAGCCGTCCTTCGGCTGGCACCGCGGCATGCTCATCGAGGGCGCCACCATGCAGGTGTCCTTCCTCAAGGACCTCGCCACGATGCGCAACCCGAGCAGCCGCTTCAGCTTCGTGTCGTACCTGCACGACCAGGGCCGGCTGGTGGACTTCATCAACCACAAGCTGCTCTTCCCGAGCCGCGAGGAGTTCCACGACTACCTGTGCTGGAGCGCCGCCGGCGTGGACCACATGGTGCGCTACGGCCTGGAGGTCACCGCCGTCGCCCCGGTCGGCGGCGGTACGGAACACGGCCCGGTGCGCGAGGTCGAGGTGACCGCGCAGGGCGTCGACGGCACCGAGCGGGTCACCTACCGGGCCCGCAACCTCTCGATCGGCACGGGTCTCGTCCCCTGCATGCCCGAGGGCGTCGCGCGCTCCGCACGGGTCTGGCACTCCAGCGAGTTCCTGCACCGCCTCGCGGAGTTCCGCACCACGGCGCCGCGCCGCTTCGTCGTGGTCGGCGCCGGGCAGAGCGCCGCCGAGGTCGCCGACCACCTCCACCGCACCTACGAGGGGGCCGAGGTCTGCGCCGTGCTCTCCCGCTACGGCTACAGCCCGGCGGACGACAGCCCGTACGCCAACCGCATCTTCGACCCGGAGGCGGTGGACCTCTACCACGGCGCGGACGCCTCGGTGCGCCGCCGGCTCATGGACTACCACCGCAACACCAACTACGGCGTGGTCGACATCGACCTCATCGACGAGCTGTACCGGCGCGCCTACCAGGAGAAGGTCCGGGGCGAGAACCGGCTGCGCATCATGGGCACCGCCCGGGTCACCCACGTCGAGGACGGGGCCGAGGCGGTGACCGTCCACGTGCGGAACCTGGCGGACGGATCCGTGGAGCAGCTGACCGCCGACGCCGTCGTGTACGCCACCGGCTACTCCGAGCCCGACCCCACCGTGCTGCTCGGCGACCTGGCCGCGAGCTGCCGGCGCGACGAGAGCGGCCGGCCGCTGGTCCACCGCGACTACCGGATGCACACCGACGAGACCGTCGAGACGGGCGTCTACCTGCAGGGCGGCACGGAACACACCCACGGCATCACCGCGAACCTGCTGTCCATGGTCGCCGTCCGGGCCGGCGAGATCCGGGCCTCGCTGGTCGCCCGCCGCCACGCCTCGGTCACCGTCCCGGCCTGAGAGACATGAGCCGAACGATGCGTCAACAACCTGTGAGGTTCCGCATCCTGGGGCCGGTCGAGCACCACGACGGGGAGAACTGGGTCGCCGTCAAGGCCGCCAAGCAGCGCGCGCTCCTGGCCGTCCTGCTCCTGAACGCCAACCACCTGGTACCCGCACCGCAGTTGCACGCGGAACTGTGGAGCGACGGGCCGTCGAGCCACGTGGGCAGCCTGCTCGCCGGCTGTGTGTGGCGGCTGCGCGCCGCCATCGGCGACCCGGAGGGGAAGTCCCTGCTCACCCGCCCCGCCGGGTACCAACTGGCCGTGCCGGCCGGCGGACTCGACCTACACGAGTACGAGTCGCTGGTCGCCGCCGGCCGCACCCAGCGCGCCGCGGGGAACCCGGTCGAGGCCCTGAGGTCCTTCAGTGCCGCGCTCGACCTCTGGCGGGGCGCGCCCCTCGCCGACGTCGCCCTCACCTCCTCGATCATGGCCGAGTCCGCGCGCCTGGAGGAGTCCCGGCTGGCGGTGATGGAGGCGAAGCTCGGCGTCCAGATCGCCCTCGGGGAACACGAGGACGTGCTGCCCGAGCTCAAACTCCTGGTCGCCCAGCACCCGTTGCGGGAACGGCTCCACGAGTACCTGATGACGGCGCTGTACCGGACCGGGCAGCAGGCCGAGGCGCTGGGGGTGTACCGGGACCTGCACCACCTGCTCGCGGACGAGCTGGGCATCGACCCGAGCCGGCCGCTGCGCGAGCTGCAGCAGCGCATCCTGGAGGAGGATCCGAGCCTCAACGACCGGGCCGCCCGCCAGGAGGTGACGGTGACGGCGTCCGCTCCCGGCGGGCCGGCGGCGGAGGCGGCGCCGCGCCTGCTCCCGCGCCGGCGCGTGCCGTTCGTCGGCCGGACGTCCGAACTCGACGAGCTGGTGGGGCTCCTGGCCGAAGGACGCCCGGCGGTCGCGATCCACGGGCCGGCCGGGTCGGGCAAGAGCGCACTGGCCGTCGGGGCCGCGCACGCCGCGGCGGGCGACTTCCCCGGCGGGCAGGTCCACCTGGACCTGCGGGGCACGGCGGGCGGCTCCGCTCTGCGGCCCGAGCAGGCGATGGAGCTGCTGCTGGCCTCGTTCGGGATGGAGCGGGGCAGCGAGGAGGCGGCGGCGCTGCGCACCGGGGCCGGTCCGGCCGGGCGCGGGGCCCTGGTCGTGCTCGACAACGTCCGGGACTCCGCGCAGATCCGGGAGCTGCTCCCGGCGGCGCCCGGCATCACGTTCCTCATCACCAGCCGGTCGCCCATCGCGGGGGTGGACGGCCTGACGCACCTGCGCCTGGGCGGGCTGACCGAGTCCGCCTCGATCGACCTGCTCAGGCAGAGCGTCGGCGTGCCGCGCATCGACGCGGAACTCTCCGCCGCTGCCTCACTGGTCACGTCCTGCGACCACCTGCCCTTCGCGCTGCGGCTCGCCGCGGACCGGCTCGCGACCCGGCCCGACTGGACGGTCGCGGACTTCGCCCGGTACGTGGCCGAGCCGCACCAGCGGCTGGACTTCCTGGCCGACGGCAACGTCAGCCTGCGGGAGTCGCTGATGGCGAGCGTCCGCCTTCTGACCGACGGGGCCGACGGGGCCGACGGGCGCGACGGGACCGACGGGAGCCACCGGTCCGGCGGGACGGACGCGTCGGCGCTGACGGCGCTGCGCCGACTGGGCTTCCTCGACCGGGCCGTCGTCACCGTCGCGTCGCTGGCCGTGCTCCTCGGTACGGCGCAGGGCGAGGCTCACCGGGTCGCCGAACGGCTCGTCGACGTCGGGCTCCTGGAGTCGCTGGCGATCGACCGCTACCGGGCTCCGCAGAGCGTCCGGGCGCTGGCGCGGGAGATCGGAACCTCGGACCACGAGGACGCCGAGGCCGTCCAGCGCGTCGCCGACCACGACACCGGCGCCGCACGGGACCAGACGAGGGCGGCTCACGGAGCCTGGTACCGCCCGGAGCAGAAGGCGCTCAAGGCCCTGGTCCCGCGCGACCGGACCGGGGCCCAGGCCGAGCCGCTCGGCGGAACGCGGTACGTGTTGAGCGCGGGCGGATCCCGCTCGGCACGCGCGGCGTCCTAGGCCGGCCGCGGCCGGCGGGGAAGGGGCCCGGACGGGGTGACAGCCGTCCGGGCCTCCTCCGTCCGGGACGCTGCCGTTCGGGACGGATCGAGGGCGGAAGGGACTACCACGCGGCGAGCGCGGACCGGGTCCGTACCCGTACGCCGCCCACCGGCCGGTCCAGGTCCTCCCCGGCCGCGACCAGGACCTCGTCCATGTCGCGCAGCATCCGCAGCACGGTCTCCTCCTCGTACGCCTCGGTGTTGTACTCGGTCTCGGAGAGGATCCCGTCCTCGCCGTCCCAGTAGCCGACGACCATGTCGGCGCGGGCGGCGCGGTTCGGCGTCTCCAGCATGGTCAGGCGGACATCGCCGAGGCTGAGGTTGCGACCGATCGGCCCGAGGTAGTTGAGGGTCAGCTTGACGTTGGTCAGACGGGACCGGGTCTCCTGCGGGAGGTTCGCGTGCACGACCGGGAACGGCACGCCCTGGCGGCCCAGCACGTCCCAGGTCGCGTCCCGCGCCGCCCCGATCACCTCACGGATCGACGCCCCGTCGTCGACCGTGGCACGGACCAGGCAGGCGTTGCTGACGAGTCCGACCAGTGCCAGCTCGCTGCGGGTGGTCCGGTTCATGCTGCGGACCCCGATGGTCGACTCGCGTTCCCCGCCCCGTGCCAGGACGATCTGCCAGGCGGCCAACATCACGGCGAACGGGGTGGCGCCGAGTTCCTGGGCCAGTGCCGAACGCGCCGCGTCGGCCCGCTCGCTGAACCGGTAGCGCACGGTCGTGCCGGGATCCCCGACCGCCGTGGGCCGGCCGAGTTCACGGTCGTGGGCGACCGTGCCGAGGGTGACCCCGTCGAGCGCCGTGCGCCAGTGGTCGATGGTCCGCCGCCATCGGCCCTTCGCCTCCTCGGCGCGCAGCTTCTCGGCGTAGTCGTGGAAACTGACGGCGTCGTGGGCGAAGAACGGCTTCTCGCCCCGGGCCAGGCTCACGTACGCGGCGGAGAGCTCCTCGAACAGGACGGTCATCCCCCAGCCGTCCACCGCGATGTGATGGATCGTCAGGATGATCTCCTGCTGGGCGCCGATCCTGACCAGGGCCAGCCGACCCATGGGGCCCGTCTCCAGGTGGAACTCCCCCAGGTGCAGTTCCGCGGCGACGCGCGCGAACTCTTCGGCGGCCCGGCCGGCCTCCGGCACGGCCGGCTCGATCAGCTGCGCGACGGCGTCCACGGCCGGCTCGGTGATCATCTTCAGCTCGCCGTCGAGCTCCTCGAACCGGGACCGCAGGCTCTCGTGGCGGTTCGTCACCGTCTGCCAGGCGGCGGCGAGCGCGTCGAAGTCGACGCGGCCGGCGCACCCCAGGCGCCAGGTGACGTGGTACACGGACCTGTCCCTGGCGGTCCGCAGGGCGCGCCACCGGGCGGCCTGCTGGGCCGTCGCCGGGATGGTCAGGGATCTGGCGGTCACGCTCGTCTCCTCGGTCACTGGGCGAGCCGTACGGCCGGCCGGGTCGGGCGCCGGACGCACGTCAGTGCGCCAACTCGTCGGTGAGCCGCCTGCGGTCCACCTTCCCGACGGTGGTCAGCGGCAGCGCGTCGCGGTGGTGGTAGCTGCGCGGACGCATGTACCGGGGCAGCGCGGAGACCAGCTCGGCGAACTCCTCCGCCGGGACCTCCTTGCCCGTGTACACGGTGCGCAGCTCGTTCTCGCCGTCCGCGGCGGGCACGACGAGGACGATGGCCTCGTCGATCGACAGGTGGCAGCGCAGCGCCGTCTCGATCTCGCCGAGTTCGATCCGGTTGCCGCGGATCTTGACCTGTCCGTCGATCCGCCCGAGGTGGAACAGTTCGCCGTGTTCGAGCCGGCACCGGTCGCCGGTGCGGTAGTAGTGCTCCGGCGTGAGCGGCTCCCGTCCGTCGTGGAGGCGGCCGCGCTGCGGGCCGCCGTCCGGGCCCGGCTCCATGCGGACGAAGCGCCCGACGTTGTCGTCCGGGTCCAGGTAGCCGGGGAAGCGCTGGGGTCCCCGTACGCACAGCTCCCCGTCGTCGGTGGGCCGGAGGTCCTCGTCCAGCAGGAGCCAGTCCATGTGCGGGTTCGGGATCCCGATCGGGAGGGACCGGCCGGTGGTCTCCGGCCAGTCGGCCCGCTCCCGCGGCACCGCGTACCCGGTGATGACGATCGTGGTCTCGGTCGGGCCGTAGCAGTTGCTGATGACCGCGTTCGGCGCCGCGGCGGACCAGGCCTCGGCCTGGTCGAAGGCGAGCCGTTCCCCGCCGAACATGGCCCGCCGCAGCGTCGGCATGCTCCCGGGGGCGAGCGCGCGCAGGCGCTTGGCGAAGGAGATGACGGACGGCACCGACATCCAGTGGGTGATCCGCTTGGCGTTGATGAACCGCACCGGGGTGAACACGTCACCGTGCTGCGCCACGCAGAGGGTCGAGCCTGAGCCCCAGGTGGCGAAGATCTCGGAAACCGATCCGTCGAAGGACATCTCGAAGGACTGCGAGACCCGGCTGCCGGGGCCGAGTTCGTAGCGCGCGATGGTGTCCGTGAGGAACGCGTTGATGCTGGCGTACCGGATGGGCACGCCCTTGGGCCGGCCGGTGGTCCCGCTGGTGAAGATGATGTACGCGGTGTCGGTCTCCGCCGGGTGGCCCTGGTCCGGGATGTCGTCCGAGGGCTCGGGGCCGAGCAGGGGGCGCCACTTGTCGCCCGTCATGTCGAGCAGCGCCACCGCGCAGTCGCGCCGGTACTCGGCCGCGCCGTCACCCGCGTTGTCGTCGAACACCGTGAGATCGAGCCCGCCCTCCTCGGTGATGTCCAGGTTGCGCGACGCCGGTGCGGCGGGGTTCAGCGGCACGACGGTCGCGCCGAGCCGCTGCGCCGCCAGGTAGGCGACGTAGCTGACCGCGGTGCGCGAGGTGAGCAGACCCACCCGGCCGGGCCGGCCGCCCGCCGCCTCGACCATCCGGGCCGACATCCACTCGGCGGCGGCCCGCAGTTCGGCGTAGCTGAGGATAACGTCGAGCACCTCGAGGGCCGAGGCGTCCGGATTCGCCTCGGCCGAGGCGCGGAACCAGTCGTAGAGGGAACGGGTCGTCATGGTGCTTCCCTTTCGGAGGAGACACTGGTCGGGAGGTCGCGTGGACCGGGAGGGCGACGGAGCGGTCTGCCGCCCGCCTCCGAACGTGCCGTCGGGCCCGTCACCACATGAACTGTCCGCCGTCCACGACGAGCTTCTGTCCCGTCATGTACGCGCTGTTCGGGCCGACGAGGAACTCCAGGGCGTCCGCGATCTCGTCCGGGTCGGCGATCCGCCGCTGCGGGATCTCGGCGAGCATCCGGCGCCGGGAGTCCGGATCGTTCAGGTTGAACCGTTCGACCAGTTCGTCGGTCTCGGTGTTGCCGGGAATCAGGCAGTTGACCCGGACGCGGGGTGCCAGTTCCAGCGCGAGGCACTTGGTCAGGTGCAGCAGGCCCGCCTTGCTCGCGCAGTAGTTGGCGCCGTTGAGGCGGGGCCGGATGCCCGTGGTGGCGCCGACGTTGACGATCGTCGCGGCGGCGCCCGAGGCGACCATCGCCGGGGCGAGCGCGCGGGTCAGGTAGAAGACGCCGGAGAGGTTGGTGTCGATGACCCGCCGCCAGTCGTCGTGGCTCATCTCCAGGAACGGGCGGTCGATGTTCATCCCGGCGTTGTTCACCAGAACCGTCGGCGGCCCGTACTCCGCCAGGACCGCCTCGGCGGCCGCGGCCACCGCGGTCCCGTCGGACAGGTCCACCCGCACGGTGTTCAGCCGGGGGCCCAGCTCCCGCTCCGCCGCGCGCGCGCCCTCCTCGTCGGACCGGTACAGCGCGCTCACCCGGAAGCCCAGCTTCACCAGCCGGCGGCTGAACGCGAGCCCGATGCCACGGGTGCCGCCGCTGACGACGGCCACCGGAGGCAGGGCCGTCGCGGTCGTCGCTGTTTCCTCTGTCATCGCTCGTCCTGGTTCTCGTCCTGGTTCTGGAACGTGTGAATGGCCGTGGCCAACTGGGGGAGGTGCGCGGGCTCCAGGACCTCGTAGTGGCCGGCGTCGAGGCGGACGACGTCCAGGTGCGGCGCGAGTTCCCGCCAGCGCCGTACGGCGTCCTCCCGGCCGTCCTCGTCGTACGGGGAGCACACGAGGAGCAGCACCCGGCCCAAGTAGGGCGACTCGGCCCGGTAGTCGGCGAGGGCGGCGGCCTGCGCCGCGAGGGTGCGCAGCACCCGGCCGACGGTCCGCGGATCCGCCTTCGGGCCGAGGTCGGCCACCATCCTGTCCGCGATCTCCTCGTCCTCGCCCGGCCCGGGCACCCGGGGCAGCGGAGAACTGTCGATGACCACGAGATCGGGCCGGTGTCCGGCCTCGGCGAGCCTGACGCAGAGCTCCCACGCCACGACGCCGCCGAGCGACCAGCCGACCACCAGCCGCGGCGCCGCGGCCGTCGTCGCCATCGTCGTCGCCGCCGCCGCCGTCCCGACGATGTCGAGGACCGACGCGGCCATCTGCGCGACCGAGGTCTCCGGCTCCTCGTCCGGCATGAGCCCCAGGGGCCGCACGAAGTCCACGGCACGGGACCCGCCGAGCAGCGAGGCCAGCTGCAGGTACGGGGTGAGGCCGCCGCCGGCTCCCGGCAGGATCAGGCAGCCGGGGCGGTCCTTGCCCCGGGACATCCGGACGAGCCGGCCGGGCGCCGCCGCGGCGGTCATGCCCGGGCCCCGTCCGCGTCGCCGTCCTCTCGGCCGTCCTGCGCGTCGTCGGCCTCCAGGGCATCCCGCGCGGCCTCGGCCTCCAGAGCGTCCCGCGCGTCCTCGGCCAGGCCCGCGCGGACGAGTTCGGCGAGCGTCGCGATGGTCGGCGAGCGGAAGAACTCGGGCACCGGGACGGCCGTACCGTACTCCTCCTCGATCTCCGCGAAGGCCGCGAAGATGTTCAGGGAGTGGGCGCCGTAGTCGATCAGGGACCGATCGCGGGCGATGCCGTCGGTGTCCAGGATCGACGACCAGATGGCGGCCAGCCCGCGCTCCAGCTCGGAGGCGTAGGCGACCGTGGTCGTGGCCGCGCTCGTCCTCCGCTCGGCGATCAGCCCCTCCGCCAGGGCGGCCAGGGCGTCCCGGTCGGTCTTGCCGGTGCGCGAGGTCGGGATCCGGTCCGTGTCGAGGATCCAGGACGGCGCCATGTACGACGGCAGTGCCGTGGTGATCCGGTCCTGGACCTCCGCGTGGTCGGGGGCGGCGCCGGGCTCCGCGAGGAGGAAGAGCACCAGTTCGCGGTCGGCTCCGAGCCCGCGCGCCACGGCGACGGACTGCCGGACGCCGGCCACGGCGTTGGCGACCGCCTCGATCTCGCCGAGTTCCACCCGGTACCCGCGGATCTTCGTCTGGCTGTCCTGCCGGCCGAGGAAGACCATCGTCCCGTCGGCGTCGCGCACCACCTGGTCACCGGTGCGGTACATGCGCGCGGTGCCGTCCGCGGAGAACCGGTCGGGCAGGAAGCTCGCCGCGGTCCGCTCCGCGTCGAGGTAGCCGTCCGCGGGGCTGACGCCCCCGAGGTGGAGTTCGCCGGGCACGCCGACGGGTGCGAGGTGGCCCGTCACGTCGACCACGTACGTCGCCACACCCGGCAGGGGGCGGCCGATCGGCGCGTGGGCGGGCCAGTGCGGGTCGTCGCCCCGCAGCTCGTGCACCGTGGCGGCGTTCGTCTCGGTCGGGCCGTACAGGTTGACGAGCACACACGCCGGGTGGTCGGCGAAGAACCGGCGGATCTCGTCGTCGACGAGCAACTGCTCACCGGAGACGCAGACGCGCCGCAGGTCGGGGAAGCGGGCCGAGGCGCGCCGCGCGGCCTGGACGAACGGGCGCAGGGCCGCCACCGGCAGGAAGACGTGGCTGACCCTGGTCTCCTCGACGCGGCGGACCAGCGCCGGGAAGTCCCGCCGGTCGGCGGGCTCGCGGGAGACGACGGTGCCGCCCGAGGCGAGCGTCGGAACGATCTCCTGGAAGGAGACGTCGAAGCCGAGCGGCGCGTACTGGAGGAAGCGCGTCGTCGAGCCGTGCTCCATGGCGGAGATCTGCCACGCCGCCAGGTTCAGCAGCGGCCGGTGGCCCATCACCACCCCCTTGGGGGTGCCGCTGGATCCCGAGGTGAACATCAGGTACACCGCCGAGTCCGCGGAGCCGCCCGAGGCGCGGGGCCCGTCCCCGGGGGCGGACAGTTCGGCCAGGCCGGTGGTGCGCGTCCCGGGGAGGTCCAGGCCGTGGCCGACGATCAGGCGGCAGCCCGCCCGGTCCACCATGTGGGCGAGGCGCTCGGCCGGCAGGCTCGGGTCCAGCGGCAGATAGGTGGCACCGCAGCGCAGGACGGCGAGGATCGCGGTCGTGGCGTCGCACAGCCCGCCCAGGGACAGGCCGACGACCTGCCCCGGCGTGACGCCCTGCCGGGCCAGTCCGTCCGCGGCCCGCTCGGCGGCGGCCAGGAGTTCGCCGTACGTCAGCTCGCGCCCGGACTCCTCGACGGCGATCGCGTCGGGCGTACGCCGGGCGGCCCGCTCGATCCACTCGGTGAGACCGCGGGCCGGCGCCGGACCGCCGTCGCCCGCCGAAGCGCCCGCCGACTCGACGGCCGGGTACGGGAGTTCACTGTCGACGAAGAGCTCGGCCAGCGAGCGGGCGCCGTCCTCGAGGGCGCGTCGCAGTGCCGTGCGCAGCGACGCGAGCAGCGCCTCCGCGACGGGCCGCGACATCAGCTGCAGGTCGTACTCGAGCTCCAGCAGCCATCGGCCGTCCACCTTCGTGGCGCCGAGCCACAGGTCGAACTTCGCCGTTCCGTTGCCCGGTTCCCGCACCCCGAGGACGGCGCCGTCCGAGGTGCCTTCGAAGGTGTCCTGCATCGCGAGCATGCAGGAGAACAGCGGGTTGCGGTTGCTGGTGCGGTCCTGCCCGACGTTCGCCACGAGCTGGTTGAGCGTGACGGCGGCCCTGGCGCGGCAGTAGTCGACGGCTTCCCGGACGGTCCCGGCGACGTGCTCGTCCACCGTGCGCGACCAGTCCACGTCGACCGTGACGGGCAGGGTGTTGACGAAGAAGCCGCAGAGGTCGTACGCGCGGACGGTGCGCCTGGCCGACAGCGGGCTGCCGATCAGGACGGTGGACACACCGCCGTGCCGGGCGAGGACGGCCCCGTACACGGCGCTGAGCAGGACGAACGGCGTGACGGAGAGCCGCTTGCTGGTCTCCTGGAAGGCGGCCGTCTCCCCCTCGCCGAGCAGCCAGGAGAGGCGCCCACCGGTGAAGTCCGTCTCCTCCGGCCGCCCCGGCCGGGGACTCAGCACCAGCGGCGGGACGTCACGCAGCCGCTCGGCCCAGACCTTGGCCTGCTCGGCCGTCTCCGGCGAGCCGGAGGCCCGGTTCTGCGCCTCGAGCTCCCGGACGAAGGCGGACTCGCGTGCCACCCGCAGCACTTCGACGGCCTCGGCGGTGGGCTTCGAGGTCAGCGCGGACTCCAGGTCACGGACGAGCGGCTCCGCCGAGACGCCGTCCCCGATGAGGTGGTGGCCGCACATCACGAGGACGGCCGCGGAGCCGTCGGTGGCGCGCACGAGCCCGAACCGGTAGGCCGGCCCCGCCGCGAGGTCGAACGGACGCCCTCCGAGCCGCTCCGCCAGGGCCTCGACGGCTTCGGCGTACCCGCCCGGCGCCACCTCCACCCGCTCGCACGGCACCTGTCCCGGCTCCGGCGGCGGGGTGAACCTGGCGTGCATCCGCGGCAGGTGGCCGAAGACCTGACGCAGCGCCGGCTGGACCGTGACCATGACGGTGAGGGCGTCGCCGACGGCGTCGTCCGAGACCCCCGGGTTGAGGTCGAACAGCATGGTCTGGTTGTAGATCTCACGGGCCGACACCCTGCTGTCGACGACGAGCAGCCCCTTCTGGGGGTCCGTGATCGGCAGCAGGGCGGGGCCCGCCGTGCCGGCGGCCGAGTCGTCGTTCAGCATGCGGCACCGGGCTCGTCCGCGCCGGCCGGGAGCAGGCTGGTGAGCCAGACCTTGAGGTCCCCGACGGTCCGTACCTCGACCAGGCCCGCGGCGTCGATCTCCACGTCCTCGTCGGCGACCTCGACGGCGAGGCGCAGGAGCGACAGCGACTCTAGGCCGGCCTCCTGGATCAGCGTGGAGTCGTCGAAGTCTGCCGTGGCATATCGCGCGATCGTCGAATCAAGGTCTGGCGGTGTGGTCAGCACGTTGTCTCCACCTCATGCCGATGGCTCGTACGCCGAGCGCGGGTCCGCTCGCGCAACAGGCACCGGTGTGCGCGGCCCGCGAAGAGGCTCCGCCGGGCACTTGCGCCGCCTGCACGGCCATCATTCCGAGCCGAGTTGTTCGCTCGATGTGCTGTCGATGCGCCTGCCCTGTGAGCACCCGGGGCCGCGGTGGAGCGCCCGACGAAGTTCCACCACGTACCACGCGTTACACGGTTCGTCCCAGGTCAGGGACTCGGCGGACCATCCGCGGTCAGCACGTCGTCAACATCGGACGGGACGGAGATCGACCGCGATCGGCGGCTGTCGAGCTCACAACACCGTGTGATGGATCGCGGTGATCGTCGCTGCGGCATCGAAGCCGAGCACCGGATCGGGCCGGTCGGAGAGCAGGCTGGCGTAGAGCGGGCGGTAGTGGGCGACCTTTCGCGCGGTCCGGCCATCGTTACCGAAGGAAGCCAGCAACTCGCCTTCCCGGGCGGCGAACCCGGTCATGGCGGTGTGGTCGATCCAGACCTCGACACCGGAACGGCCGAGCACCAGGTTGCTCTCCTTGCTGCTGGAGCCGGTGAGCCAGCTGCTGCGCAAACGGGCCGAGCCGATCTCGCCCCGGGACCGGAATCCCACGGTGCACCAGGCACTCGCGCCGCCGTCCATCTCCCGGGCGGAGGTGAGTCCGGTGAGTTCCACGAAGCGGGTGAGCATGCTGAGCTGGTTCACCCCGGAGTCCGTCCAGCTGGAGACGTACGAGGCGAAGGCTTCCGCTTCTCGCAGGACATAGGGGTCGTAGAAGGCGGAGGTGATCGTCGTGACCGGCCCCCACTCGGGGTGCGCGGCGATCAGCTCTGCCGCCCAGTCGACCTCCGGTGAGAAGGCGAAGTGGTGAGCGGTGAACACGCGGCCGCACACGTCGGCCTTGCCGTCCAGGTCACGCAACGCCGCGAGGGCTCCGCGATCATGCACGAGCGGCTTCTCCACCAGTACCCGGCCTGTGGAGCGGAGCAGGGTGAGCTCCGTCAGCTCGGCGTGCGTCTCCGTCGGGGTGGCGATGACCACCAGATCCGGCCGGTGCTCGTCGAGCGCACGGGCGAGGTCGCCGTAGTGGGGCGGCTTCCGGCCTCGGAACTCCACGGACGCCGCGGGTCGGGGATCGACTGTGAAGTCCAGCTGCACGTCCGGCCGTTCGGCAAGAACGGCGAGGTGGGTCTCGGCGATGATGCCGACCCCGACCAAGCCGACGCGTACCGGCTCGATGCGTACCGGGTTGGTCATGAACACTCTTCCCCTCGTCCGATCCGGCGCCGCACCTCAGGGCTCCGGTGCCTCATCGGCGCGCGGCTACCTGCGCCCACCGGCCCAACGATACGGCCGGGCCGTCGACCCACTCGACCCGCGGTTCGTGCTCCAGCGCCGCCTGGATCCCGTCGATCCAACTGGTCACGATCGGGACCCAGTAGGTGTTGCCACCTGACCGACGGGTTCGCGCGTCGAGCTCGGCCCGGGTGCGGCGGGCGCCGTCGTCGTCGCCGTCGAGGACTCGGAACAGGACCTGAGCCACGTCGGCCAGGTTGTGACCCCCGCGGTACCCGATGCCGTCCGCCAGCCGCCGGGTGCCCTCGATCGCCTGCACAGCGGCCCCGTCATCACCGGCCAACGCGTGAGCGACCGACTCGGCGGAGCGGACCTTGACCAGTTCGACGGGGTTGGGCGCCAGGTCAAGCAGGTCCCGCGCGGGCCGCCGCATCCGACAGCGCTGCCGTGTCGCCGGACCAGCACCCGGTCTGCGCCAGGTTGGCCAGCGCCTTCGCCTCCGCGGCAGCCAGGCCCTCGCGTCGGGCCAGGGAGATTGCCTCGCCGTACGCGGTACTCACTTCGTCGAAGCGGGCGATGACTCGCCAGATGTGTCCGATCAACCGGAGTCGCTCGCCCCCGTCCTCCGGCCCTCGGCTGCGCTGTTCCCGCAGTGAACCCAGGGCGCTTGCGAACCGCCCGTTGAGGTAGTCGAAGTCGCAGAGCCAGTACCGGGCCGCCGCATCGAACTCGCCCCCCGCCAGGGCACGGTAGATCTCGGCCGCCTCGGTGTAGTCGCCGTGGTTGCGCAACGCGTGAGCGAGGTGGATCCGCACCAGCTGTGCCGTCGGACTGCCCGACGGTAGGCCCTCCCCCGCGGCGCCGAGCACGTCGACCGTCTGTGCGGCCTGGCCCGTACGACGCAGCTGCACACCGCGCTGCGTTTCGGCTACGAAGGAGAGACCGAGCCCCCTCTGCTTGCACCCCTATCCGAAGACCTGTTGCGACGCCGCTGATCTTTGGCGGCCTCAGCGCTCGCGCCCCCGGGCCTTCAGTGGCACGTCAGGCAGCTCCGGGGCGGGCAGCCGGTCGCCGGCGTAGCCGTGGACCTCGCCGAAGCGGTCGCCGGCCGTCCAGTCGGCGCGGGCCCGGGCGATGTCCTCGGTGGTGCGGCCGATGAAGTTCCACCACATGACGATCTTCTCGTCGAAGGGCTCGCCGCCGAGGAGGAGGACGGCCGCGTCGGCGTCGGCCCGCAGGGGGAGGTCGGGGCGGCCGCAGCCGAGGTAGAGCATGGAGCCGGGCTCGACCGGGACGCCGTCGGCGTCGACCCGGCCGGACATGGCGAGGACGGCGTACTCGAAGTCGGGGACGAGCGGGAGGCGGAGGTCCGTGCCCCCGGCGAGGGCGAGGTCGGCGCCGACCAGCGGGGTGTGGGTGGTGCCCGGTGAGGTGGCGGTGTCGAGGGTACCGAGGATGACGGTGGCGCGCAGGCCCGGGGCGGTGACCACGGGCAGGTCGGGGTGGTGCTCGAAGGTGGGGGCGACGTGCCGGCCGGTCTCCGGGAGGGCGACCCAGAGCTGGGCGCCGTGCAGGTGGCGGGCGTGCGGGCGGGGGGACTCCTCGGAGTGCGAGATCGCCCGGCCGGAGGTCATCAGGCCCAGTTCGTACGGCCGGACGGTCTGGAGGCTGCCGAGGCTGTCACGGTGCAGCACCTCGCCCTGATGGAGCCAGCTGACCGTCTGGAGGCCCATGTGGGGGTGCGGCGGGACCTGCATGCCGGGCTCGTCCGCGATGTCGTCGGGGCCGTAATGGTCGACGAAGCACCAGGCCCCGACCATCCGGCGGCCGAGGTTGGGCAGCAGGCGGCGGACCGCCGTGCTTCCACCGAGCGGACACTGACGGGCCGTCGGCAGATCCTTCATCGGTCCGGTACCGGCCTCGCGGCCGCAGGCGGTCGGGGTGGGCTGGAGGTCGAGGTTGCTCATCGCGGTTCCACCACCGTACGAGGAGGGCCGGGCGGAGAGGAGTGCGTCGTCACCGATCATGCGTCACGGTGCGACGGTCCTCCACCCGTGCCCGGCCATCCGGCGGCTTCCCGCCCGCGAAGGGCGCGGCACCGCCGGACGGCCGCAGGCTCAGTGCCCGCAGGCCCACCAGGCTTCTGCCGACGCCTTGTCGGCGCGCTCCCGCAGGTTGCGCACCGCCGCGGCCGGGTCCTCGGCCCCGTACACCGCCGAGCCGGCCACGAACACGTCCGCGCCGGCCTCCGCGCAGCGCTCGATCGTGCTCGCCGCGACGCCGCCGTCCACCTGGAGCCACAGTTCGAGGTCGTGCTTGGCGATCAGCTCCCGGGTGCGGCGGATCTTCGGCAGCATGATGTCCAGGAAGGCCTGGCCGCCGAAGCCGGGCTCGACGGTCATGATCAGCACCATGTCGAGCTCGGGCAGCAGGTCCTCGTACGGCTCGATCGGGGTGCCCGGCTTGAGTGCCATCGAGGCGCGGGCGCCCTTGGCGCGGATCTCGCGGGCGAGCCGGACGGGCGCGGCGGCGGCCTCGACGTGGAAGGTGACCGAGCCGGCGCCGGCCTCGACGTACTGCGGGGCCCAGCGGTCCGGGTCCTCGATCATCAGGTGGAGGTCGAGCGGGATGTCGGTGGCGCGGGCGAGGGACTCGACCACCGGGACGCCGAGGGTGAGGTTGGGCACGAAGTGGTTGTCCATGACGTCCACGTGCAGCCAGTCGGAACCCCGGACGGCCTCGGCCTCGTCGGCGAGCCGGGCGAAGTCCGCGGACAGGATGCTGGGGTTGATCTGGGCCATGACCGACTACCTTCGTACGAGGGCTTGCGAGGGCTGGGCACCCCCGGAGCGGGCACCTCGCCCCATCATCCCGCGCCGCACCGCCCCCGACCGCACACGGCGACCTTCACGTGACCGTCATCACACCCCTCGCGGGGTTACCGGGGCCGTCGCCGTGGTCATCAGCCCTGGAACGGGCCACGACCCGCCGCGGCTCCCGCCGGGCCGTCCCGACCAGCCGAGCGCCCCGGCCCACCCGGGGGCTCCGTCCGAGGAAGGTCCCCGATGACCGATCTCGTCCACCCCGCCCGCGCGCTGTGGTGGCTCTTCGAGCCGGTGCACGCCGTCACCTACTTCCTGCCCGAGGGCCGCACCGCCTTCGAGGAGGCCGGTCTGCACGGCCGCCTGCACGGCTACTTCGGCACCCGCGCGGCCCCGCTCGGCGCGGTGGACGCCCCGCCGGTGACCGCCGCGTTCTTCAACTTCGCCCCGGCGATGGTCGAACGCGCCCTGCCGGAGGTGTGGGGCCACGCGAGCCCGGAGGAGGCGCTCACCGCCCGGCTGAAGGCCTCGGCGGCGATCCTGGGCCGGCTGCTGGAGCACGTGGACCGGGAGCAGGTCGAGCTGGTCGCCGAGACCCTGGAGCAGGCCGCCGCCCGGCTGGACTGCGCCGGCCGGGTGCTGGCCGCCGCCAACGCCGCGCTCCCCCGCCCGAGCGGCCTGTACGAGCGGCTCTGGCAGGCCGCCACCGTGATGCGCGAGCACCGCGGCGACGGCCACGTGGCCGCGCTGGTGACGGCCGGACTGGACGGCTGCGAGGCCCTGGTGGTCCGCTGCGCGATGGACATGCGGCGCGAGATGATCCAGCCGCTGCGCGGGTGGACCGACACCGAGTGGGAGGCGGCCGCCGAGCGCCTGGTCGAGCGC
The DNA here is from genome assembly GCF_043201735.1 of Kitasatospora sp. NPDC048286. Taxonomy (NCBI): domain Bacteria; kingdom Bacillati; phylum Actinomycetota; class Actinomycetes; order Kitasatosporales; family Streptomycetaceae; genus Kitasatospora; species Kitasatospora sp. NPDC048286. The sequence continues at coordinate 260,626 of NZ_JBICZE010000006.1, read as the reverse complement.
GGCTGGCTGACCACCGAGGGGACGGTCACCGAACTCGGCCGGACCCGCCACCAGGCCCTGGAGGCCGCCACCGACCTGGCCGCCGCCCGGGTCTGGAACGACTACCCGCGCGCCGAACTCGACCGGCTGGCGGCGGCGTTGAAGCCGATCTCGGCGCTCTGTCGCGGCGAGCTGCCGATCAACCCGATGGGACTGCCGGACAACCAGTGACGACCGGCCCGCGCGATCAGGGCGCGACCGACGCCTGGAGCGGGTCCCGGAGCCGACCCTGGGGCGAGGGCCCGGGCGGGCCGAGCACGATCCCCCGCCCGGCGTAGAACCGGCCGAACGACCGCCACGGCACGCGCGCGAAGGCCTGCGACTCCCCCGGGAACCCGGAGGGGTTGTGGACCAGCAGCGCCGTGTCCGTGGCGCCCACCGCCAGCACCAGGTGCCCGCCGCGCCGCACCGGCTCGGGCCCGTACGGCTCCCGGATCGACGGGTGCACCGAGACCATCACCAGCGCGCCGCCGGCCACCTCGGCCGACACCTCCCCTGGCGTCAACTCCCTTGCCTGCGCGACCAGTCCCCAGCGCTGCCGGACGTACGCGGCGAACGGCGCGTGGATCAGCCCGTGCAGGCTGTCGCCGTCCCGGAGGTACGCGCCGGCCGCCAGGCACTCGCCCGCGAGCGCCACCGCCGCCGGGGCCATGCCCCACCAGTGCGCCAGCGCCATCCGCAGACAGGCCACTCCGCACAGCCGCCAGGACCACCACGCGTACTCCTCCGCGGTGGCCGCACCGGACTGCCCCCAGCGCGGGTCGGCGGACGCGTCCAGCCGCCCGTCGACGATCTCCCGCACCAGATCCGCCGACTCCCACTGCGCGTGGTACGGCACCTCGTGCACCACCCGCACCGACCGCGCCGGCGCCTGCGGCCGCGCGTCGCCCCGATCCACCATCCCCCGACGCTCTCACGGCCCGGCGGCCGGGCGACCCGCGACACTCCCGGGGCCGCCGGACTCGGGCCCCGGACTCGGGCCCTGGACTCAGACGCCGGACTCAGGCCCCGGAACAGGCACCGGCTGCGACTGCGGCTCCGACTCCGACTGCGGCTCCGGCTGCGACTCCGGCTCCGGTGTCGGCGCCGACACCGGCTCCCGGTAGGCCAGCCGCTGCGCCGCGTGCCGCCCGCGCGCCTCCACCGGCAGCGAGCCGGTGGCGCCGGCCAGGCCGAAGAGCGGCATGTCGAGGTAGATCGACTCGTACCCGCCCGGCGGCGCGATGTACGTCTCGTGCCAGATCCCGACGTGCCCGCGCACCTTGCCGTCCCGCAGCTTGCGGTTGGCGATGCCCCACACGGTGTGGTGGAAGCCGTCCGGCGCGTGCGCGTAGCCGTACAGCTTCTCCTTCGACTCCCAGTACTGGACGACGTAGTAGGTGCGCGGCGAGGCGGTCAGCAGGACGCGGCCGCGCAGGCCGCGCTCGGGGGCGCGGCGCAACTCGTACAGCATCCGGAGCATCGCGAACATCACCGGGCCCCAGTGGTGCACGGCCCAGAACCGGTTGATCCGCATGCCGATCAGCAGCACCACGGTGTCGCCGGTGGCGGCCGCCGTGGTGATGCCCCGCTGTGGTTTGGCGAACAAGGCCAACTGTTCCTCCCCCATCCCCTTGTCCATGTAAGCGGTGACTACACCAGCGCCGGACGCCCCGGTCAAGGCTCGCCGACCTCACAATTCGGCTACCACGCTGGGCAGTTGGCACTCGCCACCGCCGATGGTGCCGAACCCGGGCCGTCCCCTCCGGACGCACCGGGGCCCCGGCCCCCGCGAAGGGCAGGGGCCGGGGCCGGCCTGGTGCGGCGGCCTACCAGGCGTAGTCCTCCGGGGCGGGCTTGTGGCCCGGGAAGAGTTCGTCGAGGCGGTCGAGGGTCTTCTGGTCGAGCTCGAGGTCGAGCGCGCCGATGGCGGCGTCGAGGTGGGCCGGGGTGCGGGGGCCGACGATCGGGGCGGTGACGGCGGGGCGGGAGAGGAGCCAGGCGAGGGCGAGGGCGGCGGGGTCGGCGCCGAGTTCGTCGGCGAAGTCCTCGTAGGCCTGGATGCGGTCGCGGTGCTTGGCGAGGAGTTCACTGGCGTACGGCATGGCGCTGCGGTCGCGGGTGCCCTCGCGCTCCTTGCGCAGGACGCCGCCGAGCAGGCCGCTGCGCAGCGGGGACCACGGGATCAGCCCGAGGCCGTAGTGCTGCAGGGCGGGGATGACCTCGAGCTCGATCGCGCGGTCGAGCAGGTTGTAGAGGGACTGCTCGCTGACCAGGCCGAGGAAGTTCCGGGAGCGGGCGGCCTCCTGGGCCTGGGCGATGTGCCAGCCGGCGAAGTTGCTGGAGCCGACGTAGATGATCTTGCCCTGGGCGACCAGGACCTCCATCGCCTGCCAGATCTCCTCCCAGGGCGTGGCCCGGTCGATGTGGTGCATCTGGTACAGGTCGATGTGGTCGGTCTGGAGGCGGCGCAGACTGGCCTCGACGGCCTTGCGGATGGCGAGCGCGGAGAGCCTGCCCTCGTTGGGCCAGTCGCTCATGTCGGCGTAGGCCTTGGTGGCGAGGACGGTGCGCTCGCGGCGGCCGCCGCCCTTGGCGAACCAGCGGCCGATGATCTCCTCCGTGCGGCCCCGCAGCCGGCCCTCGCTGTCGCGGCCGTAACTGTTGGCGGTGTCGAAGAAGTTGATGCCGCGCTCGTGGGCGGTGTCCATGAGGCGGTGGGCCTCGGCTTCCTCGGTGTGGGGGCCGAAGTTCATGGTGCCGAGGCAGAGGCGGGAGACGGTCAGGCCGGTGCGGCCGAGGTGGGTGTACTCCATGGCGCCCACCTTCCGTCGCACCGACCCCGCTGTCCAGCACATTTCACCGGACGCGGCGGATCACCGCCCACGGATGGATCACCGCCCGTGGGTGGCGAACTTCCTTACGGCGAGCGGCATGCAGGCCGCGAGCAGCACGGCGCTCCAGAGCAGCGCGGCGAGGACGGCATGCTGGGTCGGCCAGGCGGTGCCGGCCGCCGAGGGGTTGCCGAACAGCTCCCGGCAGGCCTGGACGACGGAGCTGACCGGGTTCCAGTCGGCGAGGAACCGCAGCCAGCCGGGCATGCCACCGGTCGGCACGTAGGCGTTGGTGACCATCGCCAGCGGGAAGACCGCGACGGACAGCTGGCCGGCCGCCTCCTCCTTGCCGACGGCCAGTCCGAGCAGCGTGCCGACCCAGGTCATCACGAAGCGGAAGAGCAGCAGCAGGGCGAACGCCCCCACCGCGTCGGCGAGTCCGTGCCGGGCGCGCCAGCCGGCGGCGAGCCCGACCCCGGCCAGCAGCGCCAGGACGACCACGCTGACCAGCAGGTCGGCGAGGGTCTGTCCGAGCAGCAGTCCGGTGCGGGAGACGGGCATGGAGCGCAGCCGGTCGGTGACCCCGCGCCCGACGTCGCGGGCGGCGCCGACCATGGTGGGCATGATGCCGTTGGTGGCCACCATGGCGAACAGGCCGGGCATCAGGAACTCCCGGTAGTCGCCGCCCCCCGGCACCTGCATGGCGCTGCCGAAGACGTAGCCGAAGACCACCACCATCACCACCGGGACACCCAGCGAGGCGGCCAACAGCCCGGGCGAGTGGCGGTAGTTGAGCAGGACGCGGAGCATCGAGGTCCAGGTACCGGAGGCGAGCCGACCGACGGCGGACGGTCGCGTGACGGACGGCCGCGCCGCGGCGGCGTACCCGGCGGCCATCAGGCGGCCCTCCCGGCGTCCGCGGACTCCCGGGTTCCCGCGGACTCCTGGGCGTCCGCGGACTCCTGGGTGAGCGCGAGGAACACGTCGTCCAGCGAGGGCGTGCGCACCGCGACGTCCTCGGCGACGACCCCGGCGCCGTCCAACTCCCGTACCAGCGAGGGCAGCAGGACGGACACTCCGGGCATCGTCAGCACCGTGACGGTCCGCTCGGCGACGTCCACCCGCGCGTCGCCACCGGTCATCGAGGACAACACCACGGCGGTGGCCGCGAGTTGCGCCGGGTCGGCCAGGGTGACGGCGACCTGGCTGCCGATCGCGGCCTTGAGCCGGTCGGGCGGGCCGGTGGCGATGGCGGCGCCGTGGTCGACCACCACGATGTCGTCGGCGAGCCGGTCGGCCTCCTCCAGGTACTGGGTGGTGAGCAGCACGGTGGTGCCGCCGTCCGCCAACTCCTTGACGGTGTCCCAGATCGCCTGCCGGCTGCGCGGGTCGAGTCCGGTGGTGGGCTCGTCCAGGAAGAGCACGGACGGGCTGGTGACCAGGCTGGCGACGAGGTCGAGGCGTCGGCGCATGCCGCCGGAGTAGGTGCGCACGAGCCGGTCGGCGGCGTCGGCGAGGTCGAAGCGGGTGAGCAGTTCGTCGGCGCGCTCCCGGGCCCGGCGGGCACCGAGGTGGTGCAGCCGGCCGAACAGCCGGAGGTTGTCGCGGCCGGTGACGCCCTCGTCGACGGCGGCGTGCTGCCCGGCGAGGCCGATGACGCGCCGGACGTCCTCGGCGGCGCGGACGACGTCGTGTCCGGCGACCCTGGCGGTACCGCGGTCGGGGGCGACCAGGGTGGCGAGGACGCGCACGGCGGTGGTCTTGCCGGCGCCGTTGGGGCCGAGCAGGCCGCAGACGGTGCCGGCCGGGACGGTGAGGTCGAGGCCGCGCAGGGCCTCGGTGGTACCGAAGCGTTTCGCCACGCCCGCCATCTCGATGGCGGGTCGGGTGGTGTCGGACATGGCTCTGCCCTTCTCTAGGTACAGCGTACGTAGAAGCGTGCGCGGGCGCCACCCTACTACGTACGCCGTACGTATCTAAGATGGGAAACCGAGGTGATCTTCCAGTGCCGTCCAGCGAGTCCACGCCGTCCAGCAGCCCCGCACCGTCGAGCGGCCCCGCGCCATCGAGCAGGCCCACGCCCCCCGAAGCCCCCGAGGTGATCTGGCTGCGCCCCGAGCGCACCGGCCGCGGCCCGCGCCCGGCCCACAGCCGGGACTCGATCGCCGCCGCGGCCATCGGGATCGCCGACGCCGAGGGCCTGGACGCGGTCTCCATGCGGCGGGTCGCGGCGGCGCTCGGCGCGGGCACCATGTCGCTCTACAACTACGTGCCGAAGAAGGAGCACCTGCTCGACCTGATGCTCGACGCGGTCGCCGCCGAGTACCGGTTCCCACCCGCGCCGAGCGGTGACGTCCGGGCCGACCTCGCCGACCTCGCCCATCAGCAGCTCGGCATCTGCCGCCGCCACCCCTGGCTGCCGGCACTGCTGCTGGCCCGCCCCGGCATCGGCCCCAACGCCCTGCGCTACACCGACCACTTCCTCGCCATCACCGCCCCCACCGACCTCGACGGGGGCTCCCGGCTGGAGGCGATGGCCCTGTTCAACGGCTTCATCGGCCAGTTCGCACAGTACGAGCAGACGGCGGCCGCGGGCGCCAAGTGGCAGGCCGAGCTGGCCGGTTACCTCGGCCAGGCGGCCGCGAGCGGCGAATACCCGCACCTGGCGCAGGCCTTCGCCACCGCGGGCCCGCCCGCCGACCCGGACCGGGCGTTCGAGCGCGCCCTGGCCCGGGTGATCGCCGCCATCCTGACGCCGACGAACGACAACTGACGCTCAATCAATCAGCGAGGCCCTCCCCGGGGGGACGCGACCCCATCGCCCTGACGCTGGCCCTCCCCGGAGAGCGCGGCCCCATCACCATGACGCTCCGTCAGCTCGCGAGGTCCTCCCTGGGGAGCAGCCCCGCCACCCGGCCGTCCACCAGCACCAGCACCGCCGGCCGCCCGCCCGTCAGCGCCGCCCGCGCCTCGGCCGCCGACTGCCCGACGCCGACCGTCGGCAGCGCCGGGCCGAGCAGCGCGCCCAGCGGGTCGCCCGACTTGGCCGCGCCGTCGGCGAGCGCCGCCGTCAGCACCTCCCGGGACACCGAGCCGACCACCTCGGTCGCGCTCACCCCGAACGGGCGCTCAGCCCGCGCCAGCACCGCCGGGGCGACGCCGCCCGGTGCCTCCCGCAGCGCCTCCACCGCCTCTCCGACGGTCGCGTCGGCGTCGACCGTCACCAGCGGGCGGGCGGCCTCCAGCAGCGGCCGCAGCCCGTCCGCGTCCTCCAGGAAGCCCCACCCCCGCATCCAGGCGTCACTGTGCACCTTGGACAGGTAGGAGCGCCCCGAGTCCGGCAGCAGCACGACCACCAGGTCGTCCGGGCCCAGTTCCCGCGCCACCCGCAGCGCGGCCGCCACCGCCGTCCCGGAGGACGGCCCGGCCAGGAGGCCCTCCTCGCGCGCGAGCCGGCGCGCCGTCAGTAGGGACTCGCGGTCCGGGATCCGCTCGTAGGAGTCGACCACCTCCGACCGGTAGGCCTGCGGCCAGCGGTCCTCGACGGTCTCCGGGTGCAGGTAGTGCCCGATGCTCTCGACGTACCACGGGCTGCCGTCCCCGCCCCCGTAGGAGGAGGACTCCGGGTCCGCGCCGACCACCGTCACCGAGCCGCCGGACACCTCCTTCAGGTGGGCGCCCGTCCCCGTGATGGTGCCGCCGGTGCCGACCCCCGCGACGAAGTGGGTCACCCGGCCGCCGGTCTGCTCCCAGATCTCGGGACCGGTGGTCCGGACATGGGCGTCGGGGTTGGCCAGGTTGTCGTACTGGTTGGCGAGCCAGGCCCCGGGGATCTCCTCGGTCAGCCGCTCCATCACCTTGAACAGGTGCTTCGGGTCCTCCTGCGGCACCGCCGTCGGGGCGAGCACCACCTCCGCGCCGTACGCCCGCAGGATGTCCGCCTTCTCGGGCGCCGCCTTGTCCGCCACCCCGGCGATCACCCGGTACCCGCGCTGCCGGCCGACGATCGCCAGGCCGATGCCGGTGTTCCCGGAGGTCGCCTCGATGATCGTCCCACCGGGCTTCAGCAGGCCGTCCCGCTCGGCGGCCAGGATCATGGACAGCGCGGCGCGGTCCTTGACGCTGCCGCCGATGTTGAGGAACTCGGCCTTGGCGTAGATCGGCGCGGCGATCCCGGCGCCGAGCCGGGCGAGGCGGAACAGCGGCGTCCCGCCGATCGCGTCCAGGACGGATTCGTGTACTGCGGTCATCATCTGACTCCTTCACTGGTGCTGTCCGCCCGAGCCTGCCCAGCCCGGCGGGTCGGTAGACGGCGGTGACACCCTGCTCATCCGGCCGAAACACGGCCCGAGGAGCGCGGAGGGCGCGAGGAGGCACGTTCACGCCCCTCGGTGCGTGGGCGGCGAGGGGCGTGGGCGGCGAGGGGCGTGGCGCTCGCTAGAGTCCCGGCATGACGCGTCTGAAGATCGAGATATCCGTCCCCGAGAGCCACCTCGACCAGGTCGTCGAGGCCCTCCACACGGCCGGTGCGGGCCGGGTCGGCGAGTACGTCCGCTGCACCAGCGTCTGGCGCATCACCGGCAGTTGGCTGCCCTCGCCCGACGCCCGGCCCTACCAGGGCACGGCGGGTGTCGTCCAGACGGCCCCGGAGGTCCGCGTCGAGTCCGTCTGCGACCAGGACCGGGCCGCCGCCGTGCTGCGAGCCGTCCGCGCCGTCCACCCGTACGAGGAGGCGGTGATCAACTTCCTTCCCCTCTTCGAGCCCGTCCTCGACTGAGTCCGCGACCGATCCCGCGACCGATCCCGCGACCGAACTCGCGGCGGCGCCGAGCGCGGCCCCCGGCAGCCGGGCTCACGCGCCCCTATCGCCGCCCCAGCCACGCGGTCAGAGCGGCCCAGAGGCCCCGGCGCTGCGGCGGCTCCGGAGCCGCCTCGGCCACCGGCTCGGCCGGCGGCCGCACCGCCGGGCCCTGGGGCGCGATGCCCTGGGCCCGGGCTGCCGCGAGCCAGGCGGGAACGTCGGCGAGCAGCAGGTCGTACAGGTCCCGGTCGGAGACCTTCCGGGGATCACGCCCCAGGTGGACGAAGCCCGCGTTGTCGATGGGGCGCATCTCCGGAACCGCGAGCCCGGTGAGCTTGCGCAGGAAGTCGAACTGCCGGCTGCCCGGGTCACCGAAGCCGATGAACTGCCAGAAGATCGGCAGCTTCGCCGCCTCGCACAGGCCCACCTCCGCCGCCCTCTTGTTGATCGGCCCGCCGTCCGTCTGGAACAGGACGAGGGCCGGCTCCGTGGAGCCGCTCGCGCGGTAGTGCCGGACCACCGCCTCCATCGCCAGGTGGTAACTGGTCTTGCCCATGTGGCCGAGGCTCGCGACGATCCGGTCGATCCAGCCGTCGTGGTCGGCCAGGGCTATCTCGGCCTGGGCGTCGACCTCGGTGGAGAAGAAGACGACCGGCACGCTCCCGTCGTCGTCCAGGTGGGCGGACAGGCCCAGGACCCGGTCGGCGAGTGCCTGGACGCTGCCGTCCTTGTAATAGGGCCTCATCGAGCCGGAGTAGTCGATCACCAGGTACACCGCGAGGCGCTGACCGCTCAGCCCGCGCCGTTCCACCGAGGCGCCGGCCGTCTTGTAGAGGCTCACCAACGCGGGCGCACTCTGCTCGACCTTGCTCAGACTGACGGCCATGGGCTCGCTCCCTCGCTCACTGCGGCAGCCGGACTGCCGGGGCGCGTGATCGCCAACGCGCTCCGGACACTCTGTGGGGCGAACCCGGACGGCGGCAAGCCCGCGCGCGAGCCGGGCCCGCGCCGACCAGACCCGCACCGGCCGGCCCGCGTCGGCCGGGAGCGCCGCTCACCAACCGCCGGGGTACCGCGAGAGCCAGTCGGCGTGCCGCTCCTTCAGCCGGTCGCGCTCCTCCGCCGTGGTCAGGTAGACGTCCGCGCCGCCGTCGTACGGGTGGTAGAGCCGCCGCATGCCGGTGTCGGTGACGATCACCCCGCCCTCCCGCTCGTCGGCGACCCGGCGCAGCAGCCGGTCCAGCTCGCCGCGCCGCCACCGGTGCCGCTCCACGAACACGTGGCAGTAGGTGCGGAACTCCGGCGCCGGGTCGTCCGCCTGGAGCCACGTGCGCCAGTGCTTCGCGTCCCGGCGCATCCGGGGCACGCTCGTCCGGCCGCTCCACCGCGGTGTGAGGACGTACACCTCGGAACCGGCGAACAGCTCGTCCAGCACGGTGTTGTGGCGCTCCAGGACGATCGCGTACTCGCGCTCGTCGTCGGGGTACCGCTTGGACTCCGGCAGGCTGTGGAAGCGCACCCAGACGTCCCGCGTCCGGGTGCCGATCTCGTACCCGACGGGCTCCACGCCGGGCCACCGCCGCTCCCAGAGCGCCGTCAGTTCCTCGCGGTCCACCCGGTTCCTGCCCCGTTCCACCGGGCGAGTCTGCCACATCCGCCCCAGCGGCCCCGGCCTGGTGAAATCCCCTCGTCACGGCCGCCCGGCTCCCGTAGCGTGGTTCGGTCGATCTTGAGGACAGAACGGGGCACCACACCATGCAGCAGCACCACGGCTGGGCCGACGAGCGCTTCGGCGCCGTCGCGGACGTCTTCGCCGCCAACTTCGCCGAGTTCCCCGAACTGGGCGCCGCCGTCACCGTGTTCGCGGGTGGCCGGAAGGTGGTCGAGCTGTGGGGCGGCACGGCCGACGACCGCACCGGCCGGGCCTGGACCCAGGACACCGTCGTCCCGGTGTTCTCCTGCGCCAAGGGCCCGGTGAGCATCTGCGCGCACCTGCTCGCCCAGCAGGGCCGGCTCGACCTGGACGCGCCGGTCGCCCGCTACTGGCCGGAGTTCGCCCGCCACGGCAAGGAGGCCGTCACCACCCGGATGATCCTCGGCCACCGCGCCGGCCTCCCGGCGCTGGACGCGGTGCTCTCCTTCGAGGAGGTCGCCGCCTGGGATCCGGTGATCCGGGCGGTCGAGGCGCAGCAGCCGCTCTGGGAGCCGGGCACGACCCACGAGTACCACGGCCACGTGTTCGGCTTCGCGGTCGGCGAGGTGATCCGCCGGATCACCGGGCTGACGCCGGGCGCGTTCCTGCGCAAGGAGATCGCCGAGCCGCTCGGACTGCCCGTCTGGATCGGCCTGCCGGAGAGCGAACTCCCGCGTCTGGCCCGGCTGGTGGAGGCCGAGGGTCGTCGCCCGATGCCCGGGCCCGAGCACCTGCTCACCCGGATCGTCACCATGAACGGCGCGCTGGTCTTCCCCGGCCTGGACGTGCCGCACGGCTGGAACGACCCGGCCCTGCACGCGATCGAGCTGCCCGGCGCGGGCGCCGTCGCCTCCGCCACCGGACTGGCGGGCCTCTACGCGGCGGCGGCCACCGGCCTGGACGGCTCGCCCCGCCTGCTCGCGCACGACACCGTGACCGACGCGGTGCGCGAAGTCTCCTCCGGCGCGGGCTTCCTGGGCTTCGACATGGGTGCCCGCTGGGGCTCCGGCCTGCTGCTCGACTCCCCCGCCTTCCGCCCGCTGCTCGGGGCGCGCAGCTTCGGCAACGACGGCGCCGGCGGCCAGTTCGCCTTCGGGGACGACGAGTTCGGCGTCGGCTTCGGCTACGTCGCCAACCGGATGATCGGTCACGGCGACGCCCGGGCGAACCGCCTGATCGAGGCGGTGCGCGGGTGCCTGGGCTGACCGGCTTCCTCCCGCTCGTCACCGGTCTGGCCACCACCGGCGGCCTCGGCGAGCTGCGCTACGGCGCCTCGCTGCCCGAACTCGCCGCCCGCTACGGCGATCCGTGGGACGGCGGTGGCATCCACCGCGGCGACCGCTGGCCGCACGCCTTCGGCTGGGGCGACGTCCAGACGGTGTTCTGCCGCTGCCGCCGGCTCCGCTCGCTGTCCCTGCCGGTCTGGCACGGCGAGCTCGACCTCCCGCTGCCGGACGGCGGTTCGGTGACGCTCGACACCCACGTCGGCGAGGCCGACCTGATGGCGGCGCTGACCGCCACCGGCCACGGCTGGCGGACGGTGACGTACGAGAACCTCCCGGGCCAGCGGATCCTGGAGTTCTCGCCGGCCGAGGAGGTCCGGGTGGAGCTGGTGCTCACCGACCGCGACGGCTACGACCAGCCGCCGCTTCCGGAGTGGGTGCTGCACAAGGCGGTGCTGTGGGGCTTCGAGCACGTCGACTGCCCCGAGCCGGACCGCTCGCTCCCCGACGACGGCTGGGGCGCCGCCGGACGGTAGAGCCGGTCCTCGAACTGGCGGCTAGCCGGCCTTCGGGCTCGCGACGGCGGGCCGCTCCTCGGGCTCGCGGCGGCGGGCCGTTCCGTCCCCTGTGCGGAACGGCCCGCCGTCCGAGTGCCCGCTACTTCAGCAGGAAGTCGTACACCGCCTGCCGTCCGGCCGGGTTCGCCGCCCGGGTCTGCACGGAGTGCGCCGCCCCCGGGACGATCACGATCCGCGGGTCGTGCGTCAGCTCCGCCTGCTGGTAGAGCCACTCGTTGGGCGTGGAGAGGTCCCGGTCGCCACCGAGCAGCAGCACCGGCACGTTCGGCAGCTTGCGGTGCGCCGGCGGGGTCGGCGGCACCGGCTCGCGCGGCCAGTCCAGGCAGACCAGTTGGCTGCCGAGCCCGGTCGCCGTCGCCGGGTCGTACGGCCAGGTCTGCTCGGCCGTCAGCCGCTGCCGGGTGCGCTCCAGCGCGGCCGCCCGCCCCTCGACCGGGGTGTCCGTGGTGCCCCACGGGAAGTGCGAGTCGGCGCAGACGGTGGCGGCGTGCAGGCCCTGGCTGAGCGCCTCGGCCGGGGCGGCGTCGCCCTGGTGGACGGCCTCGACGAAGGCCTGGAGCTTGGCCGGCTGCCCGGCGGCGGCCTCGTGCAGCGCCTCGGGGACCCCACCGTAGTTCGGGTCGGTGAACTCGTAGCTGGTGAGGGCGTCCAGGATCCGCGCCCCGTCGCCGTACCGCCGCACGACGGCGGCGAGGTCGGCGGCCGGGTCGGTGGTGCAGCCGGTGGCCTGGCAGGCGGCCCCCAGGACCCGGGCGGTGGCGGGCAGCGCGGCCAGGTCGAGGGGGTCGTACCCCTGCTGCGGCACCACCGAGTCGAGCACCAGCCGGGCCACGTGCGCGGGGTGGGCGAGCGCGTACCGCTCGGCGACGAGGGTGCCGTAGGAGACGCCGTCCAGGGTGAGGCGCCGGTCGCCGAGGGCGCGGCGCAGCAGGTCGATGTCGGCGACGGTGTCCGCGGTGCTGTAGAACCGGGCGCCGGGGCCGAGGGCGGCGGCGCAGTCGGCGATCGACTGCCTGCGCGGCACGGCGAGGTCGGAGGATCCCATGTCCTCCTGGAGGCCCGGGCACTGGAGCGCGTGGGCGCCGGTGCCGCGCTGGTCGTACATCACCAGGCGGTAGTCCTTGAGGACGGGCTCCAGCTTGCCGGCGATCCGCTTCATCAGCGGGACGCCGGGCTGGCCGGGGCCCCCGGTGAGGAACAGCAGGTCGCCCTTGGGCGCCGTGGTGTTGCCGGCGACGGCCACCGCGAGGTCGAGGCTGCCGGGGGTGGTGCCGCTGTGGTCGAGCGGGACGGTGAGGGTCCCGCAGGTGAACTCGGGCGCGTTCGGGCAGGGTGCCTGTCCGGCGATGCCGCCGCCGGGGCGGGCCTGGTCAGCCGGGGCGGCGAAGCCGACCGCGGGGGTGGCCAGGGTGGTGCCGGCGACCACCGCGACGGCGCCCAGCAGGGCGGCGACGCGGGCGCGCGTGCTCGTCATGTTCGTCCTTCCGCTCGCACCGCGTCCGGGCTGACGCGGTCACGGAAGTAGCCTGCGCCTCGGGCGACTTCGAACGCGAGCGGTTATCGGTGGATTCGCCCAGGAGCGAATCCCCGGAGCGGAAATGCACACCGATGGAGGACGGAACGGGGCCTCCTCAGCCCAGCGCCCGCGGCAGCACCACCCGCACCCACTCCTCCGGTTGCGCCAGGTGCGGGGCGTGCCCCGCGCCCTCGTACAGATGGCGTTCCGCCTTGGGCAGGGTGAGGTCGATCAGGTCCAGGACCTCGCCGAACATCGGTGGGCTGTCGTCGCTCTGGGTCAGCAGCGCCGGTTCGCCGAACCGGGAGAGCCCGGTGAGGTCGAGGTCCAACGCGTCCGGGTCGCGCAGCTCGTCGAGGTAGGTGGGTGCGTTGCGGACGTACGTGTGCCGCACCGGCGCGGGCAGCTGCTCCCAGGCGCCGGGGCCGAGGGCGAGACTGTCCACGTACAGTTCGGCGGCGGCGGCCGACTCGGCCTGCTCCAGCAGCTCCCGGACGGCGGCGATCCGGTCGGAGAAGTCGGTGCCGATCGGTCGCAGGTCCGGGTCGGCGAGCAGGATGCCGGTGCCCGGCGGCTCGTGCACGGCGATCCCGCGCAGCAGGTCGGGCCGGGCCGCGGCGAGCCGCAGGGTGACCAGCGCGCCGTAGGAGTCGCCGTAGACGAAGGCCGGTGCGAGGCCCAACCCCTGGATCAGCCCGGCCAGGTCGGCCGCGTCCTCGTGCACCGACCCCTGGGTGAGCAGGTCCTCGCTGCGGCTGTGCCCCCGGCGGTCGTAGGCGACCGCGGTGGTGGACTCGGCCAGGCCCGGCAGCACCCGTGCCCAGGAGTCCGCGTCGCTCCAGGAACCGTGCACCAGGACGACGCCGGGGCCCGCGCCGTGGGCCTCGTAGTACAGCGCCACCCCGTTCACCCTGATCTCGGCCATCACGAGCCTCCCGGTCTCGGCGGTGCTCCCCCACCAGCCTGACACAACCGTCCGGAAGGCTCCGGTCCTGCGCCCGCCGCGGTCACCCGGCGTCACCGGCCACCTGGTGCGGCTCCGCACCGCTCCGTACAGCTCCGTACGGCCCCGTGCGGCTGCGGTGCGGCTCCGTACGGCTCCGGTGCGGTGACCACCCGTCGCGTGGCCCCGTCAGCTCATCGCCCGCACCGGCGGCTCGTCCCGCGTCCCGTCCTCCGCGACCACCGTGAACCGCTCCGGGCCGGACACCGACAGGTCCACCGGGTAGAGCGACGCGGTGTCGTTGACGTCCAGCACGGCGCTCTGCCGCCCGGTCGCCGCCTCCACCCTGGTCATCCGGCCCCGGGTCATCGCCCACACCGAGCCGCCGTCCACCACCAGACCTGTCACCTGGTCGTCCAGCCCGGCCGTCCACCGCTTGCCGCCGTCCGTGAGCGAGTACGCCAGCAGCCGTCCGGTGGCGGTCCGGCTCGGGTGCGGGCCGCCGCTGATGCCGATGTCGCCGGGCTTCTCCCCCGGCACGACGAACAGGTCCCCCACGACCACCCCGCCGAACAGCGGGCGGGCGCTGAACTCGTCGAAGGCGTGCAGCCCGCCCAGCATCACGTCCAGGTCGTACTCGTCCCCGGCGACCGGTATCGCCGCCCGCTGCCGGCCGGTCCGGTCGTAGCTGAGCACCGCGTGGGTGCCGCGCTCGGCCTGGGCGTCCACCCAGACCGCGAGCGGGTCGACCGACACCACGGCGAGGTTCTTCAGCCCGCCCGCCACGGGCAGCGCGATCCGCTGCTGCTCCCGGCCGTCCGCCGGGGCCAGCGAGCGCAGCACGGGCGCGGCGTCGCCGCACTGCGCGACGGTGACGGCGTCCGCGGGCCCGCCCGCGACCTGCAGCGGGGTGCAGCCGGGGTCGGCGGCACCGCGCCAGAGGTCCCGGCCGTCCGCCAGCCGTACGGCGCGCCAGCCGGCCTTCTCCTGGAGGAGGGCCTGCTGCCCGGCCACCGCGACCACGTCCGGCGCCGCGTCGTCCCCGTCACGGGCGGGCGCGTCCACGGCGGCGGTCCAGCCCTGCCGCCCGTCGGCGAGGTCGAGGGCGGTGACGGCGGAGCACGGCTTGTCGTGCGGCGCGTGGCCGATCAGGCCGAGGGCGCCGCCGCGGCCCGTCCCGTCGGGCCCGGTGCCCCGGCTCATCGCGCACACCGTGTCCTCCCCGGGCGGGGCCCAGTGCCAGGCGACCGCCCCGGTGGCGCGGCGGTACGCCACCACCAGGTCCGGCCGGACCCGCACCACCAGGTCCCCGCTGGTCCAGCTGCCCACCGCGCGGATCGTGGACGGCCGGTCGAGCGGCGCCTTCCAGGAGTCGTTGAGGCCGTCCCCGGCGAAGCCGACGAAGATCCCGATCCCCAGCAACGCCCCGACGGCGGCCGAGGGGAACCCGGCCCTGGGGTGGATCAGCGCCCAGACGAAGCCCGCGCCGCAGGGCATCAGCCCGAGGATGCTGATGATCCCCATGAACGCGAGGCTGTCGCCGCCGAACCCGTTCGCCGGGCCGAACAGCACCGCCAGGCCCATGCTCGCGAACATCGCCCCCAGTACCCCGCCGGAGACCACCATCCAGGTCTCCTTGTCCCAGGCGAACCTGGCTCTCCACCTCGCCCGGACGACACTGTCCTCGGGCCGAACGGCCATGCCGGTCTCTCCCCTGCGACGCGCCGCCCACCGCGTCGGGGCGACGATCATCGGATCGTCGCAGAGCGCGCCATGATCCTGAACAAAGAGCAGGGAAAACCCAGGTTATGACCGGCACATACCAGGCCCGATCGCCGGGATCGCGACGAATCCCCGGGGCCGCACCCCACGGAGCGCGGCCCGGGGCACGCCGCGGGAAACCAGGCTTGAGGGACCAATATTGGCCCCTCAGCCCTGGCTCGACTCCCCGCCCGGCACCCAGTTCCCGTGCAGGCCCAGCGGCACCCGCACCGGCAGGTGAACGCGGGCGACGGGCTCTCCGGTGAAGTCCTGGGCGGCGAGGACCACCAGGTCCGTCGCGCCCCGGTCCGGGTCGTGGACGTACGCCATCAGGTACCCGTCGTCCTCCGCCGTGGGCGACTCGGCAGGGACGAACACCGCCTCGCCCACCGCCCCGTCGCGCCCGAACTCGTGGGCCTCGACACTCCCCCGGACCAGGTCGTGCTTGAGCAGGGCGTTGCTGAAGCCCTCGTCCGGGCGGTCGTCCCCTGGCCCGGCCGGCGGCGCGTACAGCTCGACGGCGGCCGTGTAGCCGTAGCGGTGGGGGCGACCTGTGTGGCGCGGGTTGAGGCGTGGAAACTCCTGGACCCGGTCGTCCAGGCGCTCCTCGCGCACCGTTCCCGCCGCCAGGTCGATCGTCCAGCGGTCGAGCGTGGGCCGGCTCGCACCGATGTCGCGCAGGTCCATGCCCGGCGGGTGCCGCACGACGTCCACCACCAGCACGTCCGCCGTCCGCTCGTACGCGTTGAGGGTGTGCCCGACCAGGTGCGGCGCCAGCTCGAACCACCGCACCGCACCGCCCTCGCGCGGCATCACCCCGACCCGGGCGGCGCGCCGCCCGTCCCAGGTGAAGGGCACGCCGGTGGCCAGGTGCGCCGCGCTGAACACCACCGGCGTGTCGTACAGCAGCACGAACCGCTCGGTGAGCCCGAAGTCGTGCATGTACGGGTTCCCCGGCACCTCGACCAGTGTGCTGCGCCGGACCGCACCGCCGGCGTCCATCACGATGTGCTGCACGTGCTCGGAACCGTAGCGGAAGGCCAGCGAGTGCAGCTCCCCGGTGTGCGGGTCGAGGATCGAGTGGGCGTTGGCGCTGTACCCCTCCGGCGTGGCTCCCAGCCCGCACGGCCCCACCGTGTCCAACTCGTAGGTGAGTTCGTACGGGCGGATGCCGCCCTCGATCAGCGCGTAGGTGCGCCCGGCGAGGCCCGCGACCTGCACGTTGGGGGAGATGTCCAGCCGCTCGTCGACGGGCGTGCCACGGCGGGGCTCGCCGAGCCGGTCGGCGACCGCGCCGGAGCGGACCCAGCGGTTGCGGTACCACTCGGCGCGCCCGTCCCGGATCCGGACGCCGTGCACCATGCCGGCACCGAGGGTCCACAGGTGCGCGGCCGGGTCCTCGAGGCCCAGCGGGTTGGGGCCGTTGCGCAGGTAGCGGCCGTCGAGGTGGGCCGGTAACCGGCCGGTGACGGGCAGGTCGTAGGCGGTGACCTCCTCGGCCACCGGGGCGAAGTTTCCGGACAGGTAGCGGTTGCGGCTCGTGCCGTCGGTACTCACGGGATCGACCTCTCGTCGGGTGACTGGGCGCCGGCGCCGAACGCCCGCCCCAGTGCGGCCATCAGTGCCTCGTAGCGCGCCCCGGCCTCGTCCGGTGCGAAGTGGCCGGCGAGCTCCAGGCTCACCGCGCCGTGGGTGGCTGCCCAGAAGAGCTTGGAGACCTCGTGGGCGTCGCCGGGCCGGAAGGCGCCGGCGGCCATGCAGGCGTCCACGGCGGCCACCGAGGCGCCGAACGCTCCGTCCGCCACGGCCAACGCCTCGTCGCTGGGCCGGAATCCGGGCGCCGGCTGCTCGAACATCACGCGGTAGTAGGCGGGTTCGGCGATCGCCAGCTCCCGGTAAGCGCGACCGAGCTCGGTGAGGTAAGCCAACGGGTCGCTCCCGCGCGGGACTTGCTCCTGCGCCCGGCGCAGCCGCGCGAAGCCCTCACGGTACAGCGCGTCGAGCAGCCCCTCCTTCCCGCCGAACATCGTGTACAGCACCTTGGTCGAGGAGCCGATCTCGGCGGCGATCCGGCGCACGGTCAGCGCGGCGGGACCTTCGGCGACAAGGAGGGAGATGGCGCGGTCGAGGATCACGGCGCGCACGGCGTCCTGGCCGGCCCGATGCGCGTCCTGGTAAGGCGTGCTCATGGGTAACAACGTAACCGATGGGAAACAGTGTTACCAGCCTTCCGGGGAGTCGACTCCCGGCGGCCCGTCGAGCAGTCGACCGTCCGGCTCCGCACGGGCCCGCCGTCCGAGCGCGTCCCGGCCCGGGCGAGCGGGGCGGGCAGACCGAGCGGACCGACCCGCGCGCCAGCCGTCCGCCACGGCACGCCAACCCTTCGCCATGGAGCGACAGTTGACCAGGACCGCCGAAGCACCCGATCTCCGCGTCGGGCTGAGCCGACCGGGTAGACCTCGGCCCCGGACAGTGCGCGTACGCCCGGTCGGCTCGTTCTGCTGTACATGCCCCCCTCAATCCCGACGCCATCGCCCTGGCCCGCGATCGACACCATCCGGAGGTTCCCGTGGCAGTAATCGGCCGTGCGACGGCCACCGTGGTCGCGCTGGGCATCCTGCTCGTCCCGGCGGCCGTCACGGCGGGCACCGACCTGCCACCCGAGCCCGGTGCGGGCTGGTGGGAGGTGTCGGCCACCGCCGCCAACGTCCGGGTCGACCACTTCGGCGAGGAGACCGTCGTCGGACTCGCCCGTTCGGGTGACCGGGTCGAGGTGGTGGACACCTGGACCTCGCCGCTCGGCGCCCGCTGGGCGAAGGTCATGGTGGTGCGCAGCCGAATCTCCGGCTGGGTCCTGTGGTCCTTACTGGCGCACAGTGACCCGTCCTCGGAACCGTAGAATCCGCCTGTACACATCAGGAGGGATTTCGCGTGTTCCGAGCGCAGCGTCCGCGCACCGCAGAGCTGACCCCGTGGCAGGGAGAGGGGCCGGTCAACGGCGTCGCCCTGCTGCTGCCGGGCGGATTCATCCGCAGTCGGCGCGCACCGCTGAAGGTCGCCGAGCTCGGCCTGCGCGACCTCGCCGTGGAGCTCACCGACCGCGGCCGGGCGCACGGGCTCGCGGTGCACCTGCTGCGCTACCGCCACGGCGGCTGGAACGGCGCCGACGCCGACACCGCCGTCGACACCCGCTGGGCGCTCGACGAACTCGCCCGGCTGTACCCGGGCGCACCCGTCGTGCTGATCGGCAACTCGCTGGGCGGGCGGGCCGCGTTCTGGTGCGCCGGACACCCGTCGGTGGTCGGCGTCGCCGGGATCGCGCCCTGGCTGCCCAGCGGCGACCCGGTCGACCAGCTGGCCGGCCGGCGGGTGCTGATCGTCCACGGCACCGGGGACCACAGCTCCGCCGGCGCCACCCAGTCCCTGGAGTACGCGCTGCGCGCCCGGCCGGTCGTGCCGGACCTCGCGCGGTACGAAGCCCCGGGCGCCAACCACCTACTGATCCGCGAGTCCCGCGACATCAGCGCTCTGACCACCGCCTTCACCCTCGCCACCCTGGGCGCCGAGCCCGCCCCCCTGATGGCGGGGGCGGTCTGCACCCGGCTCCCCGCGCGCGTGTAGCCCCTCTCCCTCCCACTTCCCGGGCCTCCCCTGCCGATCGACAGGGGAGGCCCGGCCGTCTTCCGGCAGGATTCTGCCGATCGGCACATGCGCGAACCAGGCCCCGACGATCAGTCTTGGAGGCACCACGACGGCGGCCATCCGGGCCACCGCGAAGGGGGGCCCACCGTGTTCCGCGAGCGCACTCTCCACCTCCGCACCACCGAGGCGCACCCGAACAATCGCCAACTACGCCTTCTCCGGCACAAGTCAGCCCGCCCCCCGACGGCACCGAAGAGCACACGACCGCCTCCCCCGCGCCCTGCCGGACGGCGAACTCCCGCCGCCCCGGCAGCCGCAGGATCCGCCCCACCCTGCCAGCCGAGAGGAAGCCGCATGATCACCGTCCCCGACGGGTTCGCCCGCACCACCGTCGACCGCGCAGGCGCCGCCGGTTCGGCCTGGATCGCCGAACTCCCCGGCCTCGCCGCCGAGCTGCTGGAGCGCTGGGGCTGCGTGCCGGACGGCGAGCCCACCCACGGCGGTGTCGGCCTGATCCTCCCGGTCCGGCAGGGCACGGGACGCGCGGCCGTACTGAAGGTCTCCTTCCCTCACCCGGGCAACGTGCACGAGCCGGACGCCTTCGCGGTGTGGGCGGGCCAGGGCGCCGTCCGGCTGCACGAACGCGACGACGAGCACTTCGCGATGCTGCTCGAACGGGCCGGCCCGGCCACGCTCGCGGAGGTCCGGGACGGCGACGAAGTACCGACGGTCGCCGGGCGGCTCGGCTTGCGGCTCGCCGTACCGGCGCCACCAGGCCTGCCCCGGCTGAGCGAGCGGGCTACGGACTGGGAGGCCCGGCTACGCGACGACGCGGCCTCCCTGCCCCATGCCCTGTCGGCCCGCACGGTGGGCGCCGCCCTCGCGACCATCCACGAACTCGCCCGCTCCCAGCCGGATGTGCTCGTCCACGGCGACCTCCACCCCCGCAACATCCTGCGGGCGGAGCGCGAGCCCTGGCTGGCCGTGGATCCCAAGGGCTACGCAGGGGACAGGGCCTACGACGGCGGCACCCTGCTCAAGGTCCACACCCTGACGCTGCTCGGCTCGACGGACCTGCACCACACGGCCCTCCGCGCACTCGACGTCTTCGCCGAAGCCGCCGAGCTCGACCGCGAACGCACCCGCCGCTGGGCCCAACTCCACGCCGTCCAGGCCGCCTTCCAGGGCCGGCGCAGCGGCTTCCGGCGTGCCCGCGGCGGCCCCGAACTCGACCTGCTCATCCGCTACGCGGACGGGCTCGCCGAAGCCCTCACCCCGACCTGAGAGCCCGCCCCAACCTGACCAGCCCGCGACGGCCCTCCGTCCCGACAGTGAAAGGAGCCGACCCCGACAGCACCGAGACCTCGTTCGCCGCCGTGCCTCCGGCTGCGCACGCGCCGGCGCCCGGAATCGCGTTGGCGGTCGGCGGCCCGTGGTGCCTATGGTCAGGGGATGACCACTCGAACCTTCCGCATCATGGTGCGCGGCGTCTTCGACGGCCTCACCGACGAACAGCGCGCCGAACTGCTCGCCGCCGCCCCCGAGCACGACGTGCTGCGGGCCGCCTTCACCCGCGAGGGCCACCTGAGCTACGACCTCTCCGCGCGGGCCGCCTTCACCTTCCGCTTCCTCGACGAGGGCGAGGCCGAGGAGGACATCCTGGAGGCCACCGAGCGGGCCGAGCAGTCAGCACAGCGCTGGCTCGACGAACGCGGCTACGGCTACAAGAACCTCCGCTCCCAGGCCGAGGACCTCTCCCAGGCGCCGCTCGGCAAGCGTCAGCGCCGCGCAGCCGGCACCGCGCACTGACCCGACCGACCCCCTCCCCCTTCGCCACCTCCTTGACGGCTCCCTTTCGAGATATACTTGAGCAGTCAAGGAGGTGGCAATGACAGACCACTCGGACCGGACCGAGCAGACCGACCCCGCCCACACCACGCCGGCCCCCAACCCCGACCCGCTGGACACCGCCCTGCGGCTCGTCCGCGCACAGACCGCCGTGGTCAAGCGCTTCGACGCGAGCCTCAGCAGCCTGCACGGCGTCAGCCTGGCCGACTTCACCATGCTGCTCCACCTCTCCCAGGCCCCCGGCGGCCGGATGCGCCGGGTCGACCTCGCCGAGGCCCTCGGGCTCACCGCCTCCGGCGTGACCCGTGGCCTCGCACCGCTGGAGCGGATCGGCCTGGTCAGTCGCGAGGCCGCTGCCCGGGACGCCCGGGTCGCCTACGCCGCGCTCACCCCGACCGGCCGTGAGCGGCTCGCCGAGATGCTGCGCACCGCCCGCCATGTGGCCGCCGAGCACTTCGCGGCCGAGCAGTGGAGCGCCGAGGACCTCGGCCTGCTGTCCGCCCTGCTCACCCGCGTCGGCGGCACCGCCCCCGGCCAGCGCCTCGGCTGACCGGCCGATCCGCCCGCCCCACCGCGGGCCCCCATCCCGGACCCGCACCGGCAACCCCCGCCCCACCCACCGCGCACCCCCACGTCCTAGGCTGGTCCCGCACCGGCGGCACCACCAGCACTACCCACACCACCGGCACCACCCGCACCACCCCACCCCGCGAAGGGCGGCACCATGACCGACACCCCCGGCACCGGGCCCGGCCTGGAGCCCGGCCTCGCCGAGGCCCAACGCGCCCACTGGCAGCGGACCTACACCGCCAACCCGGGGATGTACGGCGAGCGGCCCTCCGCCCCGGCCGAGTACGCGGCCGAGGTGTTCACCGCCGCCGGGGCGCGGGACGTGCTGGAACTCGGTGCCGGCCACGGACGCGACACACTGCACTTCGCCCGGGCCGGCTTCCGCGTGGTGGCCGCCGACTTCAGCCCGACCGGCCTGGAGCAGCTGCGTTCCACCGCGGCGGAGCAGGGCCTGGCCGACCGGCTCTCGGTCCTCACCCACGACGTCCGCGACCCGCTGCCCCTCCCCGATGCCTCCGCCGACGGGGTCTTCGCCCACATGCTGCTCTGCATGGCCCTCTCCACCGAGGAGATCGAGGCGCTCGTCGCCGAGGTCCGCCGGGTCCTGCGCCCGGGCGGCACCTTCGTCTACACCGTCCGTCACACCGGCGACGCCCACTACGGCGCCGGCAGCGGCCACGGGGACGACATCTGGGAGCACGGCGGCTTCGCCGTCCACTTCTTCCCCCGCGAGCTGGTCGACTCGCTCGCCGCCGAGGGCTGGAGCCTGACCGAGGTCCACCCCTTCGAGGAGGGCGACCTGCCCCGCCGCCTCTGGCGCGTCACCCAGCAGACCTCTCGGGAGACCTCTCGATGAGCGCACCCGACACCGCCGCCCCCGACCTCACCGTCGACGGCACCGGCCTGCTCTGCGTCCAGCTCCTGCTCCGGCTGCGCGCCCGGATCGCGCACCTCCCCGCCGGCGCGGTGGTCCACATCCACACCACCGACCCCGCCGCCCCGCTCGACCTCCCCGCCTGGTGCCACCTGACCGGCCACGAGTACCTCGGCCGGATCCCGTACGAGGCCACCGACCGCGAGGTGTACGCGCTGCGCCTCACCTCCGCCCCGGTCCAGACCCGCCCCGACCGCCCCTGGCACCCGGCCCCCACAGCCGACTGACCGGTCTGCCCGTCCCCGTCGGCGGGCCTCACCGCCCGACCCCGTCGCCCGGAAAACCCCGCGCGCCCGACGCCGCCACCGGGACAGACTGCGCCCATGCCCGCAGCCGGCCCCACACCCGCATCTCCGCCCCCACTCACCACCGCCAACCACCTCCTCGGCCACCCGCCCGAAGCCCGTCTCCTGCTGCTCAACTGCGACGACCTCGGCCTGGACGAGTCCGTCAACCTCGCCGTGATCGACGCCGTCCGGAACGGCATCGCCGCCTCGTGCAGCCTGATGACGCCCTGCGTCGCCGCGCCGCACGCGCTCGGGCTGCTGCGCCGACACCCGGAGGT
Organism: Kitasatospora sp. NPDC048286; assembly: GCF_043201735.1. Classification (NCBI taxonomy): domain Bacteria; kingdom Bacillati; phylum Actinomycetota; class Actinomycetes; order Kitasatosporales; family Streptomycetaceae; genus Kitasatospora; species Kitasatospora sp. NPDC048286. The sequence continues at coordinate 237,700 of NZ_JBICZE010000006.1, read as the reverse complement.
CCCCTTCGGCGTCCACCTCACGCTGGTCTGCGAGTCCCCGGACCGCCGCTGGGGCCCGCGCGCCGCCCGCGACCGAGTGCCCTCCCTCCTCGACGCCTCCGGCGAGTTCTTCGCCCCCACCCCCGCCGGGCGCGCCGCCCTGCTCGCCCGGGCCCGGATCGACGACGTGGAGCGCGAGTTCCGCGCCCAGATCGACGCGGTGGCGGCGGCCGGCCTCGCCCCGACCCATCTCGACTTCCACTGCCTGGCCGACGGTGGCCGCGAGGACGTCCTCAACCTCACCCTCTCCCTCGGCGCCGAGTACGGCCTGGCGGTCCGGGTCTGGCTGCCGCCCGCGCTGGCCCGGATGCGCGAGCGCGGGCTGCCGGTGGTGGACCACGGTTTCCTCGACAGCTTCACCGTCCCCCTGGACGACAAGCCCGCCCACTACGCCCGCCTGCTCGCCGCCCTCCCGCCGGGCCTCACCGAGTGGGCCCTGCACCCCGCCCTACGCCCCGCCCTACGCCCCGCCCCGCACCCCACCATGCACCCCGCCCCGGACGACGGTCGGCGCGTGCGGCACACCGACCACGCGTTCCTCGTCTCCCCCGAAGCGCGCCGGCTGCTCACCGAGCACGGCATCACCGTCCTCGGCTACCGCACGCTCCAGGAGGCCTGGCAGCGAGCCCGGGAACGGCTCACGGCCGAGCCCCCCGGGCCGCCCGGTGTGCCACGATGAGGAGTCACGAACACCCCAGTGCCACAGGGAGGTTGACCGCCGTGGACCCGATCATCAGCTGCCGCTGGCAGGACCGGAACGGCGAGTGGGCCCTGACCGTCGGCCACAACGGCGACGGCTGGGAACTGCTCGCCTCGGCCCCCTACTGGTCGGAGTCGATCCCCTTCGCGAACCCGGACGAGGTCCGCCGACTCGCCCAGGCCCTGCTGGACCTGCCCGCCGAGCCCGAGCCGTACGAGTTCGAGTGGCAGCTCTCCCGCCCCGGTTCGACCGCCGCCCGGGGCGAGCAGCAGCCGCACTTCGCGACCTTCGCCGTCGGCCTCGACCCCACCGACGACCACCGCCCGTACCTCGCCTACCAGTCCTACTACGACCTGGGCCGGGCCACCGGACTCGGTCTGGAGGTGATCTGCGAGGACCCGCCGATCGACCACCTCCGCGCCCAGGCCCACGCCTTCCTGACCACCTACCCCGGCCCCACCCGCCGGTAGGCCGCACCGCCGCTGCCGTCCGCCGCGGCCCCACGGCCGCGCACACCCCCGCGCACCGGCTCACCCCACGGCGCGCACCGCCCAGTCCACCTCAGCCGCCCAACTCTCCGGCGCAGCCCAACCGTTGACGACCGCCAGCAGCTCCAGGTACCGCTCCCGCCGAGGATCGGCCATCGCCCTCAGCCGCTCCGCCAACCGGTCGCGCACCGCCCCGGCGTCCCCCGGCACCGCCCCCGCGCACCACTGTCCGTACCGCTCCACCAGCGCCGCGACGACGGCCGCCGCCTCCGCCGACCCCGGCTCCACCCCGGCCGCGACCGCCGATCCGGCCGACTCCCGCACCGCCACCGCCAGCCCTGGCTTCGGCAGCCCCGCACCGCCCGCCGCCTCCGCAGAAGTCGCCTCCGCAGCCTCCGCCTCGGCGAGCCCCCGCAGCAGCGCCCGGAACCCCGCGTCCCCCGCCATCCGGGCCAACTCCACCCAGGCCTCGACCTGTTCGGGCGACGGGTCCTCCGGCAGCTCCGGCGTCAACGAGCGCGCCACAGCGGCGAACCGCCCACCGCGGCCCACCCCTCCGCGATCGCCCCGTCCGCCATCGCCCCGTCCGTCGCCGCCCCCTCCGCCGTCGATCCCGTCGAACACCGCCGCCAGGAACTCCCCGACCAGGCGCCCCCGTTCGTCCTCCGTGAGCCGGGCCAACCGGTGCACGCGCGTCAACTCCTCAGGTGTCGACCCGAGCCTGGCCACCACCCCGAGCACCGCCCGCCGCAGCCGCAGCACCCGGATCTGGAGGTCGATCGCCTCCGCCTGCACGGCGGCGGCGTCGGCCGGCGTCAGTTCGCGCTCCACCACCCGCCGGATCGCGGGCAGTCCGAGCCCGAGTTCCCGCAGGGTGCGGACCAGCTCCAGGCGCGCGACGGCGTCGGCGCCGTACCGCCGGTGGCCGGCCGGGTTGCGGCCGGCCGGCGACACGATCCCCCGGTCCGAGTAGAAGCGGACGGTCTTGACCGTCAGCCCCGTCCGCCGGGCCAACTCACCGATGGTGTACACCGTGTCGCCGTTCATGGCCACCACCCTGCTACCTCCCCCTACGGGAGGTGCAAGCCCCGGCCGGAGGCGACCCCTTCCGGAGGCGACCCCGGCCGGGACGGCGACACCCGAACGGCCTCAGGCAGTACGCCGCAGCAGCGCCAGGTACATCGCGTCCGTCCCGTGGAGGTGCGGCCACAGCTGCACGTCCGGCCCCTCGCCGAGCGCCGGGACGCCGGGCAGCAGCGGCCGCGCGTCGATCCACTCGACCCGGCCGCCCTCGCCCCGCAGCACGTCGTCCACGACCGCGCGGGTCTCCGCCAGGTGCGGCGAGCAGGTCGCGTAGCCGACCACGCCGCCGACCCGGGTGGCCTCGATCGCCGAGCGCAGCAGGTCCCGCTGGAGCGGGCCGAAGGCGGCGACGTCGGCCGGCCGGCGCCGCCAGCGCGCCTCCGGGCGGCGGCGCAGCGCACCGAGGCCGGAGCACGGCACGTCGACCAGCACCCGGTCGAAGCCGCCGGACCGCCAGGCCGGGCGCGTCCCGTCCGCCGCGATCACGGTGTACGGGCCGGGGTTGCCGTCCAGAGCCCGCGCCACCAGCCGGGCGCGGTGCGGCTGCTTCTCGCTCGCCACCAGCCCCGCACCCCGCTCGGCGGCCAGCGCGCCGAGCAGCGCGGCCTTGCCGCCGGGGCCCGCGCAGCCGTCCAGCCAGAGCCGGTCCGGCCCCTCCAGCGGCGCGGTGGCCAGCGCCAGCGCGACCAGCTGGCTGCCCTCGTCCTGCACGCCCGCCCGGTTCTCCTGCACCGCCGTGACCGAGCCCGGGTCGCCGCCCTCGGCGAGCCGCAGCGCGAACGGGGACCAGCGGCCCGGCTGGGCCTCCGGCAGCACGTCGGCCAGCTCGCCGACGGTGGCCCGGCCGGGGCGGGCCACCAGGGTGACCTCGGGCCGCTCGTTGTCGGCCCGCAGCAGGTCCTCCATCGCGGTGCGCCCGGAGGCGTCCGGCTGCCAGCGGCCGAGCGAGTCCCAGAGCGCGGAGACCACCCAGCGCGGGTGCGAGTGCACGACCGCCAGGTGGTCCTCGGCGTCCTTGTCGTACGGCGGGGCGACCTGCTCGATCCAGGTGTCCAGGTCGTGGGCGCTGATCCGGCGCAGCACGGCGTTGACGAACTTGGCCTTGCCGTCGCCGAGCACCACCCGGGCCAGCTCGACGGTCGCCGAGACGGCCGCGTGGCTGGGGATGCGGGTGGTGAGCAGCTGGTGCGCGCCGAGCGAGAGCACGTCCAGCACCGGCGGGTCGACCTTGCCGAGCGGCCGGTCGATGCAGGCGGCGATGATCGCGTCGTAGGTGCCCTGCAGGCGCAGGGTGCCGTAGACCAGTTCGGTGGCGAGGGCGGCGTCGCGCCGGTCCATGCCCTTCTGCTCGGCCTCGCGGAGCAGCGAGGGCAGGATCAGGTTGGCGTACGCGTCGCGCTCGTCGACGGCGCGCAGCGCGCGGAACGCGACGATCCGGGCCGGGTCCTTCTTCGGACGGCGGTGCGGGCGGGGGGCGCGCTTGGCGCTGGGGGTGGTCACAGGTGCCTCAAGGTGCTGCGGTACTCAAATGAATCAGGTACACGAACGGATCAGGTACACGAACGATCAAACGAACAGTACGGATCAAACGAACAGTAACGCCAAACCGGAGCGTCAGCCCCCGAAGCGCTCCCCCGCCTCCAGCCGCGCGCCCCGGGCCCAGTCGGCGGCCCGCATCTCCTTCTTCCCCTGCGGCCGCACCTCCCCGAGCTCGACGTCGTGGCTGCCGGTGCCGACCCGGACGCTGTTCTTGCCCACCATCGCGACCTCGCCCGGCGCCAGCTCGGTGGAGTCCGGCAGCAGCCTGACCGGGCCGGTGACCTTCAGCCGCTCGCCCCGGAACTCCGTCCAGGCGCCCGGCGCCGGCGCGCAGCCGCGCACCACCCGGTCGACCCGCAGCGCGGGGTGGTTCCAGTCGATCCGCGCGTCCTCGACGGTGATCTTCGGCGCGAGCGTGACACCCTCGGCCGGCTGCGGCACGGCGTGCAGGGAGCCGTCCTCGATGCCGTCCATGGTGGCCGCGAGCAGCCGCGCGCCGGAGAGCGAGAGCCGGGTGAGCAGCTCGCCGCTGGTGTCGGCGGGGCGGATCTCCTCGGTGATCACGCCGTAGACCGGGCCGGAGTCCAGGCCCTGCTCGATCAGGAAGGTGGACGCGCCGGTGACCTCGTCGCCGGCCAGCACGGCGTGCTGGACCGGGGCCGCGCCGCGCCAGGCGGGCAGCAGCGAGAAGTGCAGGTTGACCCAGCCGTGCTTGGGGATCTCCAGGGTGCCGGGGCGCAGCAGCGCGCCGTAGGCGACCACCGGGCAGCAGTCGGGGGCGAGCTCGGTGAGCCGGGCGACGAAGTCGGGGTCGCTGGGCTTCGCCGGCTTGAGGACCTCGATCCCGGCCTCCTCCGCGCGCTGGGCGACGGGGCTGGCGACCAGCTTGCGCCCACGCCCGGCCGGTGCGTCGGGGCGGGTGACCACCGCGACGACCTCGTGCCGGTCCGAGGCGAGCAGGGCGTCCAGGGCGGGAACGGCGACCTCGGGGGTGCCGGCGAAAACGAGACGCATCAAGTGCCTTTCTGCAAACGGAAGTCGAAACGGAGGAGCGGACGAACAGAGATGCCGAACGGCCTCAGCGGGCGGAGCCGAAGGTGCTGTGCGGCGAGACCTTGACCACCGGGGCCGGCCCGCCGCCCCAGTCCGTCTCCCGGATCGCCTTCAGCGCGGCCTTGCGCTGTTCGCGGTCGAGCCGGTCGATGAAGACGATGCCGTCCAGGTGGTCGGTCTCGTGCTGTATGCACCGGGCGAGCAGCCGGGTGCCCTCCACCGTCACCGGATCGCCGTACATGTTGAAGCCCTTGGCCACCACGCCGTAGGCGCGCTTGGTGTCGTAGCGCAGCCCGGGCAGCGACAGGCAACCCTCGGGGCCGTCCTGCTCCTCCTCGCTCAGCGACAGGTCCGGGTTGATCAGGTGCCCGGTGACACCGTCCACGTGGTACGTGAACACCCGCAGGGAGACGCCGAGTTGGGGAGCGGCGAGACCGGCGCCGGGGGCGTCCAGCATGGTGTCGGTGAGGTCGCGGACCAGCTTGCGCAGTTCCTTGTCGAAGGTGGTCACCGGCTGGGCGGTGGACCGCAGGACGGGGTCTCCGAAGAGACGGATCGGCTGGATCGCCACGGGGTACGGGCTCCTGTCCGTAGGGGCGCGGGCTGCGGTCGGCCGCTGGTTCACCCGCCAGTCTATGCAACCCTCGCGGCCGCCCGCCGGGGGCTTCCCCGGGCCCGGATCGGCGGCCGGCACGGCCGACTGTGCCGAGCCGCGTTACCCCGGCCCCCGCTTCGGCGTTGGTCAAGAGAGATTGACCGTGGCCGGGCACACGGGACACCGCGTCCCGGCCGAGCGAACCGTACGGAAGGTGGCACGTAGGCCATGGCCGAGCAGATCAACCACGACGCCCGGGCGCGGGCGAGCCTGCACCTGCTGGTGCGGGACATCGAGCGGGTGAGGCGGCAGGTCGACGCGCTGCGGACGCTCACCGCCCAGTTGGGCAACGTCTACCGTCCGCGCCGACCGAGCACCTCGGCCGGCTTCGTGGTGTACGGGCGGGCGCCGGCGCCGACCGTGCGCCTGGCGCAGGAGCTGCGGGAGAGCGTGGAGACGCTGGTGGCGGCGGCGGTCGAGTTCGACCGGGCGCTGGGCTTCTCCTGGGACTCGGTGGGCTCCGCCCTCGGGGTCACCAAGCAGGCGGTGCACCGGCGCTACGGGATGCGCCGCCCGACCAGCGAACTCCTGGCCGCGAGCGGCGCCGTCCCGGGCCAGAGCCGCCCGGACCGCTCCGAGGAACTGCCCGCCGGCGCCGAGCGCACCGGGCTGGCCGCGACCGTCCCGGCGGCCCGCCAGGGCGGCCTGGACCGCGGCAGCCTGGAGCGCGGCAGCCTCGACCGCGGAGCCCTGGAGCGCACGGCGATCGACCGCACCGCAATCGACCGCGCGCCGATCGACCGCACCGCAATCGACCGCGCGCCGATCGACCGCACCGCGATGGACCGCGGCCCCCTGGACCGCACCCCCGTCGACCGCGGCACGACCGACCGCGGCACCCCCGTCGACCGCCCCCAGCCGGACCGCCCCGGCATCCCGCTGCGCGGCTGACCGAACCGACCGGACCGACCAACCCGACCGAACCGCCACACCGGGGCCGGAGGCCGAACCGGGGCCGAACCGGGGCGGGGTGGCCCACTCACCCCGCCCCACCCGGCGCTATCCGATCTCGGTCGGATCGATCCGCACGTCCAGACTCGCGGGCCCCCGCACGGCGGTCCGGGTGATCTGCGCGGCCTTGAGGGCCGCGGCCAGCGCGGCGCCCTGCCCGGGCGAGACCCGCAGCAGCGCTCTCTCCCGGTCCTCCCCCCGCACCTGCGGCAGCGGCACCGGCCCGAGCACATCGGCGCCCTCCGGCAGCTTGACGATGTCCAGCAGGTCCGCCACGACCTTCGGACTCCCCACCACCGAGGCCATCCGGGACACCGGCGGGAAGTGCAGTTGGGCACGTTCGTCCAGTTCCATGCCCGCGTGCCCGAACGGGTCCCAGCGCACCAGTGCCTGTACCGGACGGACGGTCGGTTCGGCGACGACCACCACCGTGCCGCCCTCCGCACCGGACCGCACCAGCGCGGCCGCCGTCAGCCAGCGGTGCAGCGCGTACTCCCCCGCCCGCAGATCGGGGAACGTGAGGAGCGACCACCCGTCCAGCAGCAGGGCCGCCGCGTACCCGGGACCCTCCTCCACCACGGGCTCGGCCCCCGGAGTCGAGATGATCAGGGACGGTTCGTTCGGCACGGTGGCGAGCAGCGTGTCCCGTCCGGAGACCCGTACCGGCACCCCGGGGAAGGCCCTGCCCAGTTCCTCGGCCGTCCGGCGCGCCCCCACCACCTGCGCCCGGAGCCGGAACGAGCCGCACTCGGGGCAGTGCCAGTCCGTCTCGTCCTTCCCGCACCAGCCGCAGTGCAGCGGAGCGTCCGCCGAGACCGCTTCCAGCGGCCCCTCGCACTGCCGGCAGCGGGCGGGTTCACGGCAGCGGTTGCAGGCCAGCCGGGGCACGTAACCGCGCCGGGGCACCTGGATCAGGACCGGACCGCCGGCGGCGAGCCCGTCCCGCGCGGCCTGCCACGCCACGGACGGCAGTCGCGCGGCCTGCGCCGCCGCGTCCCTGGCCTCGTCGCGGTCGGTGACCGTACGCACCGCGGGCGCCGTCTCCCGCACCGTCTCGCGATCCGCCACGATCGACCTGGCCCAGCCGCTGCTGACCAGTTGGGCACCCTCCACCGTCACCGAGTGGCCGCCGAGGAGCACCGCCGCGCCCGCCTCCGTCGCCCGGAGCAGCGCGACGTCCCGGGCGTGCGGATAGGGCGCGTGCCCGTCGCTGTGGCTGCTGTCACCGTCCGACCAGACCACCACCAGGCCGAGGTCGCGGACCGGTGCGAACATCGTCGCCCGGGTCCCGATCGCGGCGTGTACGGACCCGCGGCTCACGGCCAGCCATCGCGTGTACCGCTCGCGGGGGCCGAGATCGGCGGCGAGAACGGCGTGCCGCCCCTCACCCAGCAGTTCGGTGAGCGCCCGGTCCACCCGAGCGGTGGCCCGCCCGTCGGGCAGCACGACCAGTGCGCCCCGGCCGCTCGCCAGGGCGGCCGCCACGGCCCGGGCGATCTCGTAGGGCCATCCGCGCCCGGGCAGCGCCGCCCAGACGGCCCGCGGCGAGCCCCCGTTCGCGAGTGCGGCCAGGAAGTCCGGCCCCGCGGGGTACCGGGACCAGCCGCCCGGGGCCGGCGGGTCCGGCCTGGGACGGGACGGCGGCGAGGGCTCCGCCTCCGCCTCGCCGTGCCGGGGCGGTACGGCGAGCTGGAGGACGTCGGCCAGGGTGCCCGCGTACCGGTCGGCGACCGTACGGCACAGGTTCAGCAGCTCGGGTGAGAGCACCGGCTCGGGCGAGATGACCTGCGCGATCGGCGCCAGGGCGTACGGGTAGTCGGTCTTCGCGAGCCGCTCGACGATGAACCCGTCGTGGAGCGTCCCGCCCTGCCGTTCCCCGTTGACCAGTCGGGCCCCGAAGCGGACCCGGACCCGGACTCCGGGTTGCGCGGCCTCGTCCATGATCGCCGGAACCTCGTAGTCGAAGAACTGGTCGATACTCAGGACGCCCTTGTCGACCACGACCCGGGCGATCGGATTGTGTTCCGCCCGCTTGGCACCGCGCCACGTCCTGGGCTTGGCCCGCTTGACCGTCTCGCGGATGAACGCCAGCTGCTCTGGCTCCCCTGTGCTGCTCATCACTTCCCAGTACTACCAGGTCACACCGACAACGCACGAGGCGGCGCCCACCCCCGGACGGGGGCGGGCGCCGCCTCACTCAAGCTGTGCGTCAGTCCTGCACGGCCGCCTTCAGCTGCTCCACCCGGTCGGTGCGCTCCCAGGTGAAGTCCGGCAGCTCACGGCCGAAGTGGCCGTACGCCGCGGTCTGGGCGTAGATCGGGCGCAGCAGGTCCAGGTCGCGGATGATCGCGGCCGGACGCAGGTCGAAGACCTCGGAGACGGCCTTCTGGATGGCGAGGACCGGGACGGTCTCGGTGCCGAAGGTCTCCACGAACAGGCCGACCGGCTCGGCCTTGCCGATCGCGTACGCGACCTGCACCTCGGCGCGGCGGGCGAGGCCGGCGGCGACGATGTTCTTCGCCACCCAGCGCATCGCGTACGCGGCCGAGCGGTCCACCTTGGACGGGTCCTTGCCGGAGAAGGCACCGCCGCCGTGGCGGGCCATGCCGCCGTAGGTGTCGATGATGATCTTGCGGCCGGTGAGGCCGGCGTCGCCCATCGGGCCGCCGATCTCGAAGCGGCCGGTCGGGTTGACCAGCAGGCGGTAGCCCTCGGTGGTCAGCTTGATGCCCTGCTCGGCCAGCGCCTTCAGCTCCGGCTCGACCACGAACTCGCGGATGTCCGGGGTGAGCAGCGACTCCAGGTCGATGTCGCTGGCGTGCTGGGTGGAGACGACCACGGTGTCGAGGCGGACGGCCTTGTCGCCGTCGTACTCGATGGTGACCTGGGTCTTGCCGTCGGGGCGCAGGTACGGGATGGTCCCGTTCTTGCGCACCTCGGTCAGGCGGCGGGAGAGGCGGTGCGCCAGGGTGATCGGCAGCGGCATGAGCTCGGGCGTCTCGTCGGACGCGTAGCCGAACATCAGGCCCTGGTCGCCGGCGCCCTGCTTGTCCAGGTCGTCCGTGTCGTCCCCCTGGGAGGCACCCTCGACGCGCGCCTCGTACGCGGTGTCGACGCCCTGCGCGATGTCGGGCGACTGGGCACCGATGGACACCGAGACACCGCAGGAGGCGCCGTCGAAGCCCTTCTTGGAGCTGTCGTAGCCGATCTCCAGGATCTTGTCCCGGACGAGCTGGGCGATCGGCGCGTACGCCTTGGTGGTCACCTCGCCGGCCACGTGCACCTGGCCGGTGGTGATGAGCGTCTCCACGGCGACCCGGGACGTCGGGTCCTCCCGCAGGAGAGCGTCAAGGATGGTGTCGCTGATCTGGTCAGCGATCTTGTCGGGGTGTCCCTCGGTCACGGACTCCGAGGTGAACAGGCGGCGAGACACAGCGCTCCCTGGGGTTGCAGCGGCTGCTGACTGAAGTTCCCCGGGGCGACCCGGGGAACTCCGGAAAGACTTGATTCCTGGAGTCTAACCGTCTGCTTCCGCCGAACGTCACCCGCTTCAGAATTTCTCGAGCGGCGCGCGAACGGTTCCGATCAGTTGCCGCCCGTTTCCAGCCGCTTTGCCACCAGGTCCCAGATCACGTCCGCGAGGGCCTCCTTCGGGCCCACCGGAACGGCCGTCTCACTGCCGTCCGAACCCAGGACCACGGCCTCGTTGACGTCCGTACCGAAGGCCTTGCCGTTGCCCACCTCGTTCACGACGAGCAGGTCACAGCCCTTGCGGGCGAGCTTGGCGCGGCCGTTGGCGAGCACGTCGTCGGTCTCCGCCGCGAAACCCACGACCAGTTGACCCGAACGGGCCCGGTGGGCCGACAGCTCGGCCAGGATGTCGGGGTTGCGGACCAGGACGACGGGCGGCTGTTCGACCCCCTCGACCTTCTTGATCTTGCCGGTCGCGTACTCGGCGGGCCGGAAGTCCGCCACCGCCGCGGCCATGACCACGGCGTCCGCGTCCCGGACCGCCTCCAGCGCCGCCTCCCGAAGCTCCAGCGCGGTCGAGACGTGCACCACGTCCACCCCGGCCGGGTCCGGCAGCTCGGCATTGGCCGAGAGCAACGTCACCCTGGCGCCACGCGCCGCGGCCGTCGCGGCGAGCGCGTAGCCCTGCTTGCCGGAGGAACGGTTGCCCAGGTAGCGCACCGGGTCCAGCGGCTCCCGGGTGCCGCCGGCCGAGACCACCACGTGCCGGCCGGCCAGGTCGGTCGGCACCGGCCCGCCGCGGCGCAGCACGGCCCGGCAGGCGTCGAAGATCGCGGACGGCTCGGGCAGCCGGCCCTTGCCGGTGTCCTTGCCGGTCAGCCGTCCGACGGCCGGCTCCAGCACGATCACGCCCCGGCGGCGCAGCGTGGCCACGTTCTCCCGGGTGGCCGGGTGCTCCCACATCTCGGTGTGCATGGCGGGCGCCACCACGACCGGGCAGCGGGCGGTGAGCAGGGTGTTGGTCAGCAGGTCGTCGGCGAGGCCGTGGGCGGCCTTGGCGATCAGGTCGGCGGTGGCCGGGGCGACCACCACCAGGTCGGCCTGCTGCCCGATCCGCACGTGCGGCACCTCGTGGACGCGCTCCCAGGTCTCGGTGGCGGCCGGGCGCCCGGACAGCGCCGCCCAGGTCGCCTCGCCGACGAAGTGCAGCGCGGCCGCGGTCGGCACCACGGTGACCTGGTGGCCGGACTCGGTGAAGCGGCGCAGCAGTTCGCACGCCTTGTAGGCGGCGATCCCGCCGCTCACGCCGAGGACCACACGGGGGGCGTCCACAGTCACCTTCCAACCCTTCGTCCGAACAGGAACGCGCCCACCCTACGGCCCCTCGACGATCACCCGCACCGTGGTGCCGCCCACAACGCCGAAGGGCCCGGCGGAAACGATTCCGCCGGGCCCTCCCGGAAATTCAGCGACCGCCTCAGGCAGCCTCGATCGCCTCGGCGGTCAGCATGCCCGCGTTGATCTCGCGCAGCGCGATCGACAGCGGCTTCTCGTGCACGTGGGTGTCGACCAGCGGGCCGACGTACTCCAGCAGGCCCTCGCCGAGCTGGGAGTAGTACGCGTTGATCTGGCGCGCGCGCTTGGCGGCGTAGATCACGAGGCTGTACTTGGAGTCGGTGGCCTCGAGCAGCTCGTCGATCGGCGGGTTGATGATGCCCTCGGGCGCGGTCATGGAAGAGGACACGCTAAAACCTTCCGAAAAGGTGGAAAAGACAGACAGGTCAGGCTACACCGAGCAAGGCTAGCAGTTCGGCCGCTACCTGCTCGACGGAGGTGTTGACAAGGGTCGTGTCGAACTCGGTCTCGGCCGCGAGCTCGACCTTGGCCGCCTCCAGCCGCCGCTCGATCACGTCCTGCGACTCGGTGCCCCGGCCGGTCAACCGGCGGACCAGCTCGTCCCAGCTCGGCGGAGCCAGGAAGACCAGCTGCGCCTCGGGCATCGACTCGCGCACCTGGCGGGCGCCCTGGAGATCGATCTCCAGCAGCACCGGCTCGCCACGCTCCAACTTCTCCAGCACGGCCGCGCGCGGGGTCCCGTAACGGTTCCCGGCGAACTCGGCCCACTCCAGCAACTCGCCGTTGGCGACCAGCTTGTCGAACTCGTCGTTGTCGACGAAGTGGTACTGGACCCCGTTCTTCTCGCCGGGCCTCGGGTGGCGGGTCGTCGCCGACACCGAGAGCCAGACCTCGGGGTACATCTTCCTCATATGAGCGACGACCGTGCTCTTGCCGACCCCCGAGGGGCCGGAGAGCACGGTCAGCCGCGGACGCTCACTCATGCACCGATTATCCCGGATCGCGGGGGATCCTGGGACCACGGGGGCACGGTCAGGCGGCGCCACCGCCGAACTCCCGCTCCAGGGAAGCGATCTGGTTCGTACCGAGGCCGCGGACGCGGCGGCTCTCACTGATGCCGAGGCGCTCCATGATCTGCTTGGCACGGACCTTGCCGACGCCCGGAAGGGACTCCAGCAGGGCCGAGACCTTCATCTTGCCGATGACGTCGTTGTCGGCCTTGCCGGCCTTGATGACCTCGTGCAGGGAGGCGCCGGAGTGCTTGAGCCGGTTCTTGACCTCGGCGCGCTCCCGGCGAGCCTCGGCGGCCTTGGCGAGCGCGGCGGTGCGCTGTTCAGGGGTAAGGGGCGGAAGGGCCACGCCGTTCACCTCAGGGTGTGGATGGATGGATTGAGCTAGGACTGGTTCGGTACCGAGGACACCGTCCGCAAGAGGAACCACAAGGCCCTGACCTGCGGGAGCCACGGAAATCGCGGCTCGCCGATGACCTATCGCCGGACACTACCCGGATTGCGGCGCCACGTCAGGAAAAGAACACGAAAAGTCCTGGTCAGCCAAGGCCGACCAGGACTTTCCAGGGCAAAATGACCGCGATTGCGAGGCTTTGGCGGTGCCGATGTGACGGCGCTCACGTCGACTCCGCGGCCACCGCGCGGTCCTGCGGACACTCCGCAGGGTCACCGCGCGGCTACCTGAACGACGGGTTCCGCTACTTGACGGCCGACTTGGCGACCGAGTTGGCGGCCGAGTTGGCGGCCGACCCGACCGCCTACGCGGCGGCCCACTCGGCGCCCTACCTGACGGCGTCCGCGAACTCCCCGACGAAGCGCTCCGCCGCCTCCCGCAGCGCCGGCACCGAGGGCCCGTGCTTGAGCACGTCCCGGCTGACGCTCGGCACCACGTTGATCACCGAACCGCCGAACACCCGCGGCAGGTCCGCCATGGTCGCGCCCTGGGCGCCGATCCCGGGCGCCAGCAGCGGGCCGTTGATGGCCAGTTCCACGCCCGCGTCGGCCAGCGTCGCGCCGACCACCGCGCCGAAGGAGCCGAGCGGCGCGGCGCCCTCGTTCTCGGCCGCCAGCTGGCGCAGCACCGAGGCCGCGACCGGCTCGCCGTCCGCGCCCACCGCGCGCTGCACCTCGGCGCCCTCCGGGTTGGAGGTGAGCGCCAGCGCGAACACGCCGCAGCCCTGCTCCCGGGCCAGGTCCAGGGCCGGGCGCAGCGAGCCGAAGCCCAGGTACGGGCTGACCGTCACCGCGTCCGAGAACAGCGGGCTGGCCGGCGACAGGAAGGCCTCGGCGTACGCGGCCATGGTGGAGCCGATGTCGCCGCGCTTGGCGTCCATCAGGACCAGCGCGCCGGCCGCCCTGGCCTCCTCGACGGTCTTCTCCAGCACCGCGACGCCCTTGCTGCCGAAGCGCTCGAAGAAGGCGGCCTGCGGCTTGAGCACGGCCACCCGGTCCGCCAGCGCCTCGACCACGGTGCGGCTGAAGGTCTCCAGCCCGGCGAGGTCGTCGCCGAGCCCCCACGCGGCGAGCAGGGAGGCGTGCGGGTCGATGCCGACGCAGAGCTGGCCGCGGGTGTCGAGGGCCTGGCGCAGCCGGGCGCCGAACGGGGCGAGGGTCATGTCGTCCTTTCCAGAACCGATGGGGGTGTTCACGCGCCGCGGACGGCGCTGCCGACGGCCTCGGCCAGGTTGCGGAAGCCGCCCGCGCGGACCTTGGCGGACAGGCCCTTGTGGATCTTCCGGCACCAGAACGGGCCCTCGTAGATGAAGGCGCTGTAGCCCTGGACCAGGTCGGCGCCGTGGACGATCCGCTGCCAGGCGTCCTCGGCGGTCTCGATGCCGCCGACCGAGACCAGGGTCAGCCGGCCCCCGGTGCGGGCGCGCAGCCGCTGGAGCACCTCCAGGGCACGGGCCTTGAGCGGGGCGCCGGACAGGCCGCCCATGCCGATCTCCTCGACCCGCCGGGCGTCGGTGCGCAGGCCCTCGCGGCCGATCGTGGTGTTGGTGGCGATGATGCCGTCCAGGCCCAGCTCCAGGGCGAGGTCGGCGACCGCGTCGACGTCCTCGTCGGCCAGGTCGGGGGCGATCTTGACCAGCAGCGGCACGTGGTGCGGGGTGGTGCGGTCGGCGGCCTCGCGGACGGCGGCGAGCAGCGGCCGCAGGTGGTCCACGGCCTGGAGGTTGCGCAGCCCGGGGGTGTTCGGCGAGCTGACGTTGACCACCAGGTAGTCGGCGTACTTGGCGAGCCGCTCGGTGGACTTCACGTAGTCGGCGACGGCGTCGGCCTCCTCGACCACCTTGGTCTTGCCGATGTTGACGCCGATCACCGGGGTGGAGCTGGTGTGCGGGCGGGCGGCCAGCCGGGCGGCGACCCGGGCCGAGCCCTGGTTGTTGAAGCCCATCCGGTTGATCAGCGCGCGGTCCTCGACCAGGCGGAACAGCCGGGGCGCCGGGTTGCCGGGCTGGGGCTCGCCGGTGATGGTGCCGATCTCGACGTAGTCGAAGCCGAGCATCGACAGGCCGTCGATGCCGACGCCGTTCTTGTCGAAGCCGGCCGCCAGGCCGAACGGGCCGGGCAGGTCCAGGCCGAGGGCGCGGGTGCGCAGGGCGCGGTCCCGCGGGGCGAGCACCAGCCGCACCAGGGTGCGCAGGCCGGGCACCGAGGAGGCCAGGCGGATCCAGAAGAAGGCCAGGTGGTGGGCCTTCTCGGGGTCCATCTTCTTGAAGACCAGATCGAACAGAAGCTTGTACAAGGGTGGTTCAACTCCCGGACCAGAAGCCGTACTCGGGCATGGAAGTGGGGGGCACCCAAAGGCTCCGGTGCCCCCCACTGCGGTGGTGCTACTTGCGGCCGGCGTTGATCAGCTCGGCGTGCTCCTGGAGCGACATCACCCCGACCTCGTCGCGCAGCAGCCGGTCGATGCCCTGGACGGCCGCGCCCATCGCCTGGACGGTGGTCAGGCAGGGCACCGCGCGGGCCACGGCCGCGGTGCGGATCTCGTAGCCGTCGAGGCGCCCGCCGGTGCCGTACGGCGTGTTGATGATGAGGTCGACCTCGCCGGCGTGGATCAGCTGGACGATGGTCCGCTCGCCGTTCGGGCCCTCGCCCTCGCTGTGCTTGCGCACCACGGTGGCGGGGATGCCGCCGCGCTGGAGCACCTCGGCGGTGCCGGCGGTGGCGAGCAGCTCGAAGCCGAGGCCGACCAGCGCGCGGGCCGGGAAGACCAGGTTGCGCTTGTCCCGGTTGGCGACGGAGACGAAGACCTTGCCCTTGGTCGGCAGCGCGCCGTAGGCGCCGGTCTGCGACTTGGCGTAGGCCGTGCCGAAGACCTTGTCGATGCCCATGACCTCACCGGTCGAGCGCATCTCCGGGCCGAGCACGGTGTCCACGCCGCGGCCGTGGACGTCGCGGAAGCGGCTCCACGGCATCACGGCCTCCTTGACCGCGATCGGCGCGTCGGCGGGCAGGGTGCCGCCGTCGCCCTCGGCCGGGAGCAGGCCCTCGGCGCGCAGCTCGGCGATGGTGGCGCCGAGCGAGATTCGGGCGGCGGCCTTGGCCAGCGGTACGGCGGTCGCCTTGGAGGTGAACGGGACGGTCCGGGAGGCGCGCGGGTTGGCCTCCAGGACGTAGAGGATGTCCCCGGCCATGGCGAACTGGATGTTGATCAGGCCGCGGACGCCGACACCGCGGGCGATGGCCTCGGTGGAGGTGCGCAGGCGCTTGATGTCGAAGCCGCCGAGGGTGATCGGGGGCAGCGCGCAGGCGGAGTCGCCGGAGTGGATGCCGGCCTCCTCGATGTGCTCCATGACGCCGCCGAGGTAGAGCTCGGTGCCGTCGTAGAGCGCGTCGACGTCGATCTCCACCGCGTCGTCCAGGAAGCGGTCGATGAGCACCGGGTGCTCGGAGATCAGACCGGCGTGCCGCTCCAGGTACGAGGCCAGCGAGGCCTCGTCGTAGACGATCTCCATGCCGCGGCCGCCGAGCACGTAGGACGGGCGGGCGAGCACGGGGTAGCCGATCTCGTCGGCGATCGCCTTGGCCTCCTGGAAGGAGAAGGCGGTGCCGTGCTTGGGGGCCGGCAGGCCGGCGTCGCTCAGGACGCGGCCGAAGGCGCCGCGCTCCTCGGCGAGGTCGATCGCCTCGGGCTGGGTGCCGACGATCGGCACGCCGTTGTCCTTGAGCGCCTGGGCCAGGCCCAGCGGGGTCTGGCCGCCGAGCTGGACGATCACACCGGCGAGCGGGCCGGCCTGCTGCTCGGCGTGGACGATCTCCAGCACGTCCTCCAGGGTGAGCGGCTCGAAGTAGAGCCGGTCGGAGGTGTCGTAGTCGGTGGAGACGGTCTCCGGGTTGCAGTTGACCATGACGGTCTCGTACCCGGCGTCGGCGAGCGCGAAGGAGGCGTGCACGCAGGAGTAGTCGAACTCGATGCCCTGGCCGATGCGGTTCGGGCCGGAGCCCAGGATGATCACGGCGGGCTTGGTGCGCGGGGCGACCTCGTTCTCCTCGTCGTAGGACGAGTAGAAGTACGGGGTCCTGGCGGCGAACTCGGCGGCGCAGGTGTCGACGGTCTTGAACACCGGGCGGATGCCGAGGGCGTGGCGCACCTCGCGGACGACGTCCGGCTTCAGGCCGCGGATCTCGCCGATCTGCTGGTCGGAGAAGCCGTGCCGCTTGGCGTGGCGCAGCAGCTCGGGGGTGAGCTCGGCGGCCTCGGCGAGCTCGCCGGCGATCTCGTCGAGCAGGAAGAGCTGGTCGACGAACCACGGGTCGATCTTGGTGGCCTCGAACACCTCCTCCGGGGTGGCGCCGGCCCGGATGGCCTCCATGACGGTGTTGATCCGGCCGTCGGTCGGCACGACCGCCTTGGCCAGCAGCTCCGCCTTGTCGCCGAGGGGGCCGGTCCAGGAGAACTGGGAGCCCTTCTTCTCCAGCGAGCGCAGCGCCTTCTGGAGCGCCTCGGGGAAGTTGCGGCCGAGGGCCATGGCCTCGCCGACGGACTTCATGGTGGTGGTCAGCGTGGCGTCGGCGCTCGGGAACTTCTCGAACGCGAACCGCGGCACCTTGACGACGACGTAGTCGAGGCTCGGCTCGAAGGAGGCCGGGGTCTCCTCGGTGATGTCGTTCGGGATCTCGTCCAGGGTGTAGCCGACGGCCAGCTTGGCGGCGATCTTGGCGATCGGGAAGCCGGTGGCCTTGGAGGCGAGCGCCGAGGAGCGGGAGACGCGCGGGTTCATCTCGATGACGATGACCCGGCCGTCCTCGGGGTTGACCGCGAACTGGATGTTGCAGCCGCCGGTGTCGACGCCGACCTCGCGGATGACGGCGATGCCGATGTCGCGCAGGATCTGGTACTCGCGGTCGGTGAGCGTCATCGCCGGGGCGACGGTGATCGAGTCACCGGTGTGCACGCCCATCGGGTCGAAGTTCTCGATGGAGCAGACGACCACGACGTTGTCGTTCTTGTCGCGCATCAGCTCCAGCTCGTACTCCTTCCAGCCGAGGATGGACTCCTCCAGGAGCACCTCGGTGGTCGGCGAGAGGGTCAGGCCCTGGCCGGCGATGCGGCGCAGGTCCTCCTCGTTGTGGGCGAAGCCGGAGCCGGCGCCGCCCATGGTGAAGGAGGGCCGCACGACGACCGGGTAGCCGCCGAGCGTGTCGACGCCGGCCAGCACCTCGTCCATGGTGTGGCAGATGACCGAGCGGGCGGACTCGCCGTGGCCGATCTTGGCGTTGACGGCCTCGACGACGCCCTTGAAGAGGTCGCGGTCCTCGCCCTTGTTGATCGCCTCGACGTCGGCGCCGATCAGCTCGACGCCGTACTTCTCCAGCGTGCCGGCGCCGTGCAGCGAGATCGCGGTGTTGAGCGCGGTCTGGCCGCCCAGGGTCGGCAGCAGCGCGTCGGGGCGCTCCTTGGCGATGATCTTCTCGACGAACTCCGGGGTGATCGGCTCGACGTAGGTGGCGTCGGCGATCTCCGGGTCGGTCATGATCGTGGCCGGGTTGGAGTTGACCAGGATGACCCGCAGGCCCTCGGCCTTGAGGACCCGGCAGGCCTGCGTACCCGAGTAGTCGAACTCGGCGGCCTGGCCGATCACGATCGGGCCGGAGCCGATCACCAGGACGGACTTGATGTCGGTGCGCTTAGGCACGCTGGGCCTCCATGAGCTTCACGAAACGGTCGAAGAGGTAGGCCGCGTCGTGCGGGCCGGCAGCAGCTTCGGGGTGGTACTGCACGCTGAAGGCGGGGACGTCGAGCGCCTGGAGGCCCTCGACCACGTCGTCGTTGAGGCAGACGTGGGAGACCTCGACCCGCCCGTAGGGCGTGTCGCTCACCGTGTCCAGCGGGGCGTTCACGGCGAAGCCGTGGTTGTGGGCGGTCACCTCGACCTTGCCGGTGGTGCGGTCCTGCACCGGCTGGTTGATGCCGCGGTGGCCGTACTTGAGCTTGTAGGTGCCGAAGCCCAGGGCGCGGCCGAGGATCTGGTTGCCGAAGCAGATGCCGAAGAACGGCGTCCGGCGCTCCAGCACGCCCTGCGCGACGGCGACCTGGTGGTCGGCGGTGGCCGGGTCGCCCGGGCCGTTGGAGAAGAACACGCCGTCCGGCTGGACCGCGTAGAGGTCCTCCAGGGTGGAGTTGGCCGGCAGCACGTGCACCTCGATGCCGCGCTCGGCCATCCGGTGCGGGGTCATCCCCTTGATGCCGAGGTCCAGCGCGGCGACGGTGAAGCGCTTCTCGCCGATCGCGGGGACGACGTACGCCTCGGTGGTGGCCACCTCGGCGCACAGGTCGGCGCCCTTCATCTCGGGCGACTCCTGCACCCGGGTGAGCAGGGCGGCCGGGTCGGCCAGCGCCTCGCCGGAGAAGATGCCGCAGCGCATCGCGCCGCGCTCGCGCAGGTGGCGGGTCAGCGCGCGGGTGTCGATGCCGCTGATGCCGACGACGCCCTGGGCGACCAGTTCCTCGTCGAGCGAGCGGCGGGAGCGCCAGTTGGAGGCGACCCGGGCGGGATCGCGCACGACGTAACCGGCGACCCAGATCTGCTTGGACTCGTCGTCCTCGTCGTTCCAGCCGGTGTTGCCGATCTGCGGGGCGGTCATCACGACCACCTGGCGGTGGTACGACGGGTCGGTGAGGGTCTCCTGGTAACCGGACATGCCGGTGTTGAAGACCGCCTCGCCGAAGGTCTCGCCGATGGCGCCGTAGGCCTGGCCGCGGAAGGTCCGGCCGTCCTCCAGGACGAGCACGGCAGGCACTCGTTCCCGCCGTTGGCGCTGCGTGGTGGGGGCAGGTGCGGTCATTGCGCGGCCTCTTCCGTCTTCGTCTTCGTACGTGTTGCGAGCTGAGCGATCGCCTCGACCCAGGCGGCGTGCTCATCGGGGTGGTCGGCCCGGAAGCCGGAGTCCAGCTCAATGGTGCCCATGGGGGTCCCCCCGGCCGAAGGCTGGGGGAGCGCCCAGGTGACGACGAGCAGCCCGGAGGGGACGACCTTGCCGGCGATGCCGGAGTCCGTGCGGGCACCGGTCAGGTGCTCGGCCGGGATCCAGAAGTCGACGTCACCGGGGCGCTGCACCAGCAGGCCGTCCTCGCCGAGGGTGAGGTCGGCGCGGCTGCGGGTGCCCAGGCCGTGGGCGACGACCCGGTCGAGCCAGTTCCCGGCGGTGGTCGTGCCGTGGTACCGGCCGCTGGTCTCCAGGATGGTGCGCCCGGCGCGGGAAGGCACGGCCGGCAGCGGCGGCATGCCGGACTGCAGGGTGCGCCGCCAGTTCCAGCCCTGGCGCATCAGCCAGTAGACGAGGCCGATCACGATCAGCAGCCCGACGGACCAGCCGATGTAGCCGGGCCAGTCGGTGACCTTCGCCTGCTCCTGGGCGAGCGCGGCGTGGTCCATCACCGGGTGCCGTCCTGCTCGGCGAGCTCCCCGGCCAGCACCGTGGCGCGGCCCCGCAGGAAGGTGGCGTGCACCCGTCCGGGCAGGTCAAGGCCCTTGTAGGGGGTGTTACGGCTACGGGTGGCGAAGCTGTCCGGGTTCACGGCTCCACGGTACGCGGGATCGAACAGGACCAGGTTGGCAGGCTCACCCACCGAGACCGGCCGGCCCTGGCCGGTGAGACGGCCGATCCGGGCCGGGCGGTGCGACATCCGGTCCGCGACGCCCTCCCAGTTCAGCAGGCCGGTGTCGACCATGGTCTGCTGCACGACCGACAGCGCGGTCTCCAGGCCGACCATGCCCATCGCGGCCACGGCCCACTCGCAGTCCTTGTCCTCGTCCGGGTGCGGCGCGTGGTCGGTGGCGACGGCGTCGATGGTGCCGTCGGCCAGCGCCGCGCGCAGCGCCCGGACGTCCTCGGCGGTGCGCAGCGGCGGGTTCACCTTGTACACCGGGTCGTAGGTGCGGACCAGCTCGTCGGTGAGCAGCAGGTGGTGCGGGGTCACCTCGGCGGTGACGTCCCAGCCCTTGGACTTGGCCCAGCGGACGATCTCGACCGAGCCGGCCGTGGAGAGGTGGCAGACGTGCAGCCGGGAGCCGACGTGTGCGGCGAGCAGCACGTCGCGGGCGATGATCGACTCCTCGGCGACGGCCGGCCAGCCGCCGAGCCCGAGCTCGCCGGAGACCTGGCCCTCGTTCATCTGGGCGCCCTCGGTGAGCCGGGGCTCCTGGGCGTGCTGGGCGACGACGCCGTCGAAGGCCTTGACGTACTCCAGGGCGCGGCGCATCAGCACCGCGTCGTCCACGCACTTGCCGTCGTCGGAGAAGACCCGGACGTTGGCGGCGGACTCGTGCATCGCGCCGAGCTCGGCGAGCTTCTTGCCCTCCAGGCCGACGGTGACGGCGCCGACCGGCTGGACGTCGCAGTAGCCGGCCTCCTGGCCGAGCCGCCAGACCTGCTCGACCACGCCGGCGGTGTCGGCCACCGGGGTGGTGTTGGCCATCGCGTGGACGGCGGTGAAGCCGCCCATCGCGGCGGCCTGGGTGCCGGTGAGCACGGTCTCGGCGTCCTCGCGGCCGGGCTCGCGCAGGTGGGTGTGCAGGTCGACCAGGCCGGGCAGGGCGATCAGGCCGGTGGCGTCGATCTCGATGTCGGCCTCGACCGTCAGGCCGGTGCCGATCGCCTTGATCACGCCGTCGGCGAGGTGGAGGTCCTGCGGGTCGCCGCCCAGGATCTTGGCGTTGCGGATCAGGTAGCTCGTCACTGGGAGGTCTCCACGGAGTCGGTGCGGGAGGAGTCGGTGGGGGTGGGGGTGTCGGCGAAGACGGCGCCGCCGAGGAGCAGGTAGAGGACGGCCATCCGGACGGAGACGCCGTTGGCGACCTGCTCGATGGCGGTGCAGCGCGGCGAGTCGGCGACCTCGGCGGTGATCTCCATGCCGCGGACCATCGGGCCGGGGTGCATCACGATCGCCCGGTCCGGCAGCTGGGCCATCCGGCGGCCGTTCATGCCGTAGCGGCGGCTGTACTCGCGCTCGGTCGGGAAGAACGCGGCGTTCATCCGCTCGCGCTGCACCCGCAGCATCATCAGCGCGTCCGTCTTGGGCAGCACGGCGTCCAGGTCGTAGCTGATCTCGCAGGGCCAGTTCTCGACCCCGATCGGCAGCAGCGTCGGCGGGGCGACGAAGGTGACCTGCGCGCCCAGCGTGTTCAGCAGGTGGACGTTGGAGCGGGCGACCCGGCTGTGCAGGACGTCGCCGACGATGGTCACCCGGCGCCCCGCGAGGTCGTTTCCGCTGCCGGGGTTGAGGTGGCGGCGCATGGTGAAGGCGTCGAGCAGCGCCTGGGTGGGGTGCTCGTGGGTGCCGTCACCGGCGTTGATCACGCTGCCGTGCAGCCAGTCGGACTGGGCCAGGCGGGCCGGCGCGCCGGAGGCGTGGTGGCGGATGACCACCGCGTCGGCGCCCATCGCCTGGAGGGTCAGCGCGGTGTCCTTGAGGCTCTCGCCCTTGGAGACCGAGGAGCCCTTGGCGGAGAAGTTGATGACGTCGGCCGACAGGCGCTTCTCGGCGACCTCGAAGGAGGTCTTCGTCCGGGTGGAGTCCTCGAAGAAGAGGTTGACGACGGTGCGGCCGCGCAGCGTGGGCAGCTTCTTGACGGCCCGGCCGGAGAGCTGGGCCAGCTCCTCGGCGGTGTCCAGGATCAGCAGCGCGTCGTCGCGGCTGAGATCGGCGGCGGAGACGAGGTGGCGCTTCACGCGGGTCACTCCGGGAGGTGCGGTTCGGAAGGCTGGGAGGCCAGGGCCTGCGAGGAGCGGACGGCGAAGTCGCGGTCGCCGACCAGGACGGCGTCCACGCCGTCGCTGTCGGACAGGCGCACCTGCACGGCCTCGCGCAGCGAGGTGGGGAGGTTCTTGCCCACGTAGTCGGCGCGGATCGGCAGCTCGCGGTGGCCCCGGTCGACCAGGACGGCGAGCTGGACGGCGCGCGGGCGGCCGATGTCGTTCAGCGCGTCGAGCGCGGCGCGGATGGTGCGGCCGGAGAAGAGCACGTCGTCGACGAGGATGACGAGCTTGCCGTCGATGCCACCGGGCGGGATCTCGGTGTGCTCCAGGGCGCGGGCGGGCTTCAGCCGCAGGTCGTCCCGGTACATGGTGATGTCCAGGGTGCCCAGCGGGATGTCGCGCCCGGTGATCTGGGCCAGCCGGCCGTGCAGGCGGCGGGCGAGGTGGACGCCCCTGGTGTGGATGCCGAGCAGCACGACGTCCTCCGCGCCCTTGGCGCGCTCGACGATCTCGTGCGCTATCCGGGTGACGACCCGGGCGATGTCCGCGCCGTCCAGCACCTGGTGCGGCGGCCGGGACGTCGGTTCATTGTGTGTGGTCATGCCGAAGCGGACCTCCTTCCCCGCCTCACGGGACGGGTCTTAAAGGATGTCTGGGATGGCCCCCGCCGACCGGGCGTGGGCTTCGGGTCATCCTACCAGCGCGCCGGATCGCAAACAGAAGTCCATCATTCCGCTTCCCGGGGTTAACACTCCGGACGCGCCGACGATGCGGGCCATTCGCACGACTGCCCCATTCGGCTTGACGCATCTACCTTACTCTACGTAACCTCACAGTGAGTTACGAGACGGACGTCGGACCCACCGGTAACGACGTCGGCAATCGCCCGTGACCCACCACTGAACGCGAAGCAATCTCGTCCGGGGAGATCAATGTCCAGCGACTACGCGAAGCAACTCGGAGGCAAGCTCCGAGCGATCCGCACCCAGCAGGGGCTCTCCCTGCACGGTGTCGAGGAGAAGTCCCAGGGGCGATGGAAGGCAGTCGTCGTCGGCTCGTACGAGCGTGGTGACCGTGCGGTCACCGTGCAGCGACTGGCCGAACTGGCGGAGTTCTACGGCGTCCCGGTGCAGGAGCTGCTGCCCGGCGGCACCCCCGGCGGCGCGGCCGAGCCGCCGCCGCGGCTGGTCCTGGACCTGGAGAGACTGACCCAGGTCCCCTCCGAGAAGGCCGGCCCGCTGCAGCGCTACGCGGCGACCATCCAGAGCCAGCGCGGCGACTACAACGGCAAGGTGCTGTCGATCCGCCAGGACGACCTGCGCACCCTGGCCGTCATCTACGACCAGTCCCCGTCGATCCTCACCGAGCAGCTGATCTCCTGGGGCGTGCTGAACCCCGACGCGCGCCGTGCGGTGCGCGAGGAGGACGCGAGCTGAGGCTCACCGCACCGGCTCCCGCCAGCGGATCCAGGGACAACCCAGCACTCGCTTCCGTAGTGCTGGCAAGCAGAAACGTCACGGCGCGGCTCCCCGGTTCGGGGGCCGCGCCGCGGTGTGGTCACACCGCGGCGGCGCGGCGCGGGCGTCAGCAGACCGTGCCCAGGCTGTAACCGGGCTGCGCGGCCACGCCGTCCAGCCGGACCGGCCGGTCGGCCGGCGCCCACTCCTGGCCGCCGCTCGACCAGGCCCAGGAGGCCGGCAGGTACTCCCCGCAGGTGGCCGCCGAGCCCTGTGAGCCGTGCAGCACCGCGACGCCCGGCAGCTCCAGGGCCAGCCCGGTGCAGAGCACCGCGCAGACCAGCTCCAGGTCCTCGTCGTTGATCCGGACCACGCCGTCCTCCCACTGGAGCACCCGCGCCGCGGCGGTCAGCGTCCCGCCGGGCGCGTCCACCCGCAGGCGCAGCTCGTACACGCCGGCGCCCGCGCCGACCAGCATCCGCCGGAACACCTCGCCCCCGCGCTGGTAGGCGGCGCGCACCCAGGCGGCGTGCTCCTCGTCGGGCGCGCCCGCGCCCCCGTACAGGCCCCCGTCGAGCAGCAGGTCGGCGTGGCAGAGCGTCAGCCCGTTCTCCCGGGCCCGCACCAGGCGCGGCACGAAGTCCCCGGCCAGCTCCTCGCCCTGGTAGGACAGCAGTTGGGTCTGCAGGGCCGGGTTGACCAGGTAGCGGTCACGGGCGGCGGGCTCGGCCGGGTCCAGCCCGTGCAGCACGCAGAACTCCTCGAAGTCCTGCGGGTGGAACATCCGGGCCCGGACGGTGTCGAACCGCTCCAGCGCCTCGGCCAGCAGGTCGGCGGTGTCGGCCAGGTAGCGCTCGTGGTCGGGGGCGTCCGAGATCCCCCAGGCGCGGGCCCGGGCGAAGTCCGCGGCGTTGGTGAGCACCCCGATGACGAACGCCTGCTCGGCTCCCTCGGCCGGCCGCGGCCGGTGCGGAGCCCGCACCACGGGCCGCGAGCCGCCGGAGGTGCAGTCGGAGTTACGGCGGGCGCGCCCCTTTTGGCTCATCGATGGCTCCTGGCTTCGGCGGTCGGGTGAAGTTGACGGTCGGCGACGAGCTCGCCGCTGACCGTCTTCCTCCCCATCCGCGCGCGCCGCACACGTACGGCGTGTCACAGGAATGTAACCACCGGTAATACGGACCCTCCGGGGCCTCGGGTCAGGCCGGCCGGGGCGCCCGGGCCAGCTGGCGGGACTGGGCGACCAGCCGGCCGGACTCGTCCCAGACCTCCGCGTCCTCCTCGAAGTAGCCGCCGGCCAGGTTGCGGGTCGCGTGGGTGACCCGAAGCCAGCCGGGCACGGGCTTGGCGCGCAGGTGGACGGTCAGCTCGATGGTGGGGGCCCAGCCCGGCATGCCGAGGTCGAAGGTGACCGGCGGCAGCGCGTCGGCGACCAGCAGGAGCAGCAGCGGGTCGGGCTCGCGCCCGTCGGCGAGCCGGAACCAGCCCTGGATCCGCCCGTTGCCGGAGGGCTGCCCGAGCGCCCAGCCGACGGTGGCCGGGTCCAGCCGCAGGTCGAACCGCTCCAGCAGGGCGGCCTGGGCGATCAGCTCCTTGGGCGCGTGTTCGAGGCCGATGCACTGGTCCGGCGGCGGCAGCTGCGGCGGCTGCGCGCTGGTGCGCACCTCGCCGTCGGCGGCGGCGAGGTCGCCGTGGCTGGCCACCACGCGCAGCCGCTCGACGCCGTCCTGGCTGAGCGAGGCGGTGCCGGTGGACAGGCCGCGGCCGGTGCGCAGCACCTCGGTGCGGACGGTGGCCGGGCCGGGGGTGGAGGCGGACAGGTAGTAACCGCTGATCGACACCGGGTCCGGATGCGCCTCGTGCTCCAGCGACAGCGCGTGTCCGGCCACGGCGAGCAGCAGTCCGCCGTTCACCCCACCGCCGATCTGCCAGCCGGCGCCGAGCTCGGCGTCGTAGCGGCCGGCCTCCTCGGGGTGCCTGGTCAGGGCGATGCCCTGGTCGAACTCGCTGCGGGTCGCCGTGGTCATGTGGCGGGACCTGCCCTTCACGCGTGGTTCCGGACGTCAAGTTACTGACAAGTAGGTCCACAGCCTACGCCGACCGGGTGAAACGCGGAACGGCCGCCGGACACCTGTTCGGGTCCGGCGGCCGTTCACGGGACGCCTGTTACCGGCGGATGCCCGGCTTCAGCTCCAGGAAGCGGGCGAGCATGCCGTTGACGAAGGCCGGGGAGTCGTCCGTGGAGAACTCCTTGGCGATCTCGACGGACTCGTCCAGGACGACCGCGTCCGGGACGCCGTCCTCCCAGATCAGCTCGTACGCACCGAGCCGCAGGACGTTGCGGTCCACGATCGGCATCCGGTCGAGGGTCCAGCCCACGGCGTACTGCTCGATCAGGTCGTCGATACGGCGGGCGTGCTGGACGTACCCCTCGATGAGCTCCATGGTGTACTCACCCACCTGCGGGGTGCCCTCGTCGGGCCTGGGCTCGCGGGCGCGGGCCACCCAGTCGGCGAGGACCTGCTGCGGGTCGACCCCGCGGTGGTCGGCCTCGAAGAGGATCTGGAAGGCCCTGGTGCGGGCCTTGCTGCGTGCGGCCGACACGGACTTACTTCACCCGGCCGAGGTAGCTGCCGTCGCGGGTGTCGACCTTGATCTTCTCGCCGGTGGTGACGAAGAGCGGCACCTGGATCTGGGCACCGGTCTCCAGGGTGGCCGGCTTGGTGCCACCGGTGGAGCGGTCGCCCTGGACGCCCGGCTCGGTCTCGGCGATGGTCAGCTCGACGGCGGCCGGGAGCTCGATGTACAGGACCGAGCCCTCGTTCTGCGCGACGAGGGCCTCGAAGCCCTCCAGCAGGTACTTGGCGGCGTCGCCGACGACCGACGGCTCGATGGTCAGCTGGTCGTAGGTGTCCATGTCCATGAACACGAAGTTCTCGCCGTCCTTGTACGAGAACTGCATGCCACGCTTGTCGACGTTGGCGGTCTCGACCTTGGTGCCCGCGTTGAAGGTCTTGTCGACGACCTTGCCCGTCAGGACCTCCTTGAGCTTGGTACGCACGAAGGCCGGGCCCTTGCCGGGCTTGACGTGCTGGAACTCGACGACGGACCAGAGCTTGCCGCCCTCCAGCTTGAGGACCATGCCGTTCTTGAGATCGTTCGTGGAAGCCACGGGCGCACTTACTCCTGGATATAGCTGTCAAGGAACCAAGGGGTGCGTCCTGCCGCCCACGGCCCGGGGGCCGCGGTCACAGGGCGAGGAGCTCCTTGGTGGTGATGGTGAGCAGCTCGGGCCCGCCCTCTTCGAGGGGGCGCACGACGAGCGTGTCCTCGATCCGGACCCCGCCCTTGCCCGGGAGGTGGACCCCTGGGCCGACGGTGACCGGTACGCGGCTGTCCAGTTTACCCATGTCCGCCGGACCGAGTCGCGGGGCCTCCCGGATCTCCAGCCCGATGCCGTGGCCCACCGGGTGCGGGGAGGCCTCGGTGTGGCCGGCCGCCTCCAGGACCTGCCGGGCCGCCCGGTCGGGTACGCACTGCTCCACCCCTGGTCCGAGAGCCTCCCGCCCGGCCCGCTGGGCCCGGAAGACCAGCCGGTGCAGCTCCACCTGCCAGGGCGCGGGAGCGGCGCCGATCACGAAGGTACGGGCGGTGGAGACGCCGTAGCCGCGGTACTGGGCGCCCATCACCACGGTCAGGAAGTCGCCCTCCTCCACCCGGCGGTCGGTCGGCTGGTGGGCGGCCTGGCCGGAGTGGCTGCCGGTGCCGACCGAGACCGGGAAGGCCGCCCGGTCGGCGCCGTGGTCGATCATCCGGCGCTCCAGCTCCATCGCCAGGTGCCGCTCGGTGCGGCCGACCAGGATCGACTCCAGCAGCTCGCCGAGCGCCTGGTCGGCGATCTCGGCGGCGATCCGCAGGTCGGCGATCTCGTGCTCGTCCTTGACCACCCGCAGCCGCTCCACGGTCTGGCCGAGGTCCACCAGCCGTGCCCCCTCGGTCAGGCCGCCGACCGCCCGGTGCCGGCTGACGGTCAGGTCGTGCTCCTCCACCGCCAGACCCGCCACCCCCGAGCGCATGGCGACCGACGCGGCGGCCAGCGCGGTGTCCGACCCGGCCGCCACCGGCAGCCGGGTGACGTCCGGGGCGATCAGGTGCTCGCCGGTGTCGTCCGGCGGCAGGTCGTCCGGCAGTGCGAGCAGGGCCCGCTCTCTGGTCAGCAGCAGACTCGCCCCGCAGGGCGCGCAGCCCGTCAGGTACCGCACGTTCGCCGCACGGGTGATCAGCGCCGCGTCGGCCCCGGCCGCACTGCAGTGCTCCCTCACCCGCTCCCGCCGCCCCGCGTACGCATCCGCCATGCGTCGAGCCTACGAACCCCCGGCCCGAACCGCCCGCCGAGCGCCCCCGACAGAACCCCCGGTGCCCCTTGCGCGCCCCCGCGCGACCGCGCCGCGCTCCCGGCTCCCCCCACCCGCCGCGTCCTTCGGCGGCGACCCGGCGTCCGGGAATGGGCAGGGCGCGGCCCACGTTCCCATCCACTGGAAACGACTTCCATTTCGGCGCCCGGTCCCGGTCCGACACCCGGGGCCGGACCCCTCAGGCCCCAGGAGGCCCCGATGGCCCGCAGCGAACTGCGCCCGGTGATCAAGCTCCGCTCCACCGCCGGCACCGGCTTCACGTACGTGACCCGCAAGAACCGCCGCAACGACCCGGACCGGATGGTCCTGCGCAAGTACGACCCGGCCGCCGGCCGGCACGTCGACTTCCGCGAGGAGCGCTGACCCCGCACACGCCGAACGGCGCCTCCCCGGGTTCGGGGTGGCGCCGTTCCACGTACTCGGAGGCCGGCGGCCGCCCGGTCACGGACTGTCGGGCGTCCAGCGCTTCTCGACCCGGGCGAGCTTCCAGTACCCGATCGCGATCGCCCAGACGACCACGAACAGCCCGGCGATGGCGTAGCCGACGTTGTCCAGTGAGATGTCCGCGATGAACCCGGTGACCGGGTCGGTCAGGTCGAGCTTCTCGTGCAGCACCCCGACCAGCTCGATGGTGCCGATGATGAAGGCCACCGCGATCGACAGACCGGTGATGGTCAGGTTGTAGTACACCTTCCGCACCGGGTTGGCGAAGGCCCACTGGTACGCGAAGTTCATGAACGTCCCGTCCAGGGTGTCGAACAGGCTCATCCCGGCCGCGAACAGCAGCGGCAGGCAGACGATCGCGTACCACGGCAGCCCGGAGGCCGCACCCGAGCCGGCCATCACCATCAGGGTGACCTCGGTCGCGGTGTCGAAGCCCAGGCCCAGCACCATGCCCACCGGGAACATCTGCCCCGGCCGGGTGATCGAGCGGGTCGCCCGGTTCAGCACCCGGGCCATGAAGCCGCGCGAGTCGAGGTGCGCCTCCAGCTCCTTCTCGTCGAACTGCCCGGCCCGCATCGAGCGGAACACCTTGAGGATGCCGAGCAGCGCCGCCAGGTTGAGCGCGCCGATCAGGTAGAGGAAGGCGCCGGAGGCCGTCGTGCCGACCATGCCCAGCCACTTGTGGGTGGCCGACTCGTCGTCCATCAGCGTGTTCGCCAGCTGCGCGCCGCCCGCCACCAGGGCGGCCATCAGCACCACCATCGAGGAGTGCCCGAGGGCGAACCAGAAGCCCACCGAGACCGGCCGCTTGCCGTCCGCCATCAGCTTGCGGGTGGTGTTGTCGATCACCGCGATGTGGTCGGCGTCGAAGGCGTGCCGCATGCCGAGGGTGTACGCGGTGATACCCAGGCCCACCCCGAAGACCTGGGTGCCGACCGTGTACCGCTCGGGTGCGACCAGGAAGATCAGCGTGCCGAAGGCCACCACGTGCATGGCCACGATCACCGCCATCAGCGCGGCCGTACGGACGGTGTCCTCGCGCCGCCATCTGAAGGTGGGCAGCGCGGCGGGGCCGGGTTCGGTCCCGGCGGAAACGGTTTCGGGCAGGGTCATGCGGATCACGCTCCAGCACCTCGTGGAAAACCTCGTGAGATGCCGTGGCCGGTCTCCTGGCTGACGGGAACACCCGCACCCGCCTTCCCAGGCGCACGAGGCGCCCAGTGGCTTCATGGGTGCGGACGACGCTCCTCCGTGGACGGAGGAGCGGCCCGATCACAGTGGCGAGGGCCGCTCCGGGCTGGGACCCCTGAGGGTCCGTCACCGGTCTTCCCGAGCACCACGGCGGGGAACACCGTAGGGCCCCGCCCCGACCCGTGCAAGGCTGCGCACCTGCGCAGGTGTCCAGGATCACAGGCCCCCGCCTGCGAGAATGTCCGCATGCATCTCGTACCGGAGGACCGCGCGGGCCACCGCACCATCGACGGACACCGGGTCTGCGAGGCCATCGCCGCGATCGGCGAGCCCGCGCACGTCCGGTCCTGGGCCGAGCGGTTCTCCCTGCTCGCGGACCCCGGCCGGCTCGCCCTGCTGCTCGCCCTCCACCGGGCAGGCCCGCTCGCCGTCAGCGATCTCGCGGTCGCCACCGGCATGCGCGACCCGGCCGTCTCCCAGGCCCTGCGGCTGCTCCGCACGGCCGGCGTGGTCACCGGCGACCGGGACGGACGAGTGGTGCGCTACCGGCTCGTGGACGAGGCCATGCGCCCCCTGCTCAACGAGTGCGCCGCCGCCGAGCACCACGAGCCCAGCGCGGCCGCGGGCTGACCCGCACTCGGAACCGCGCCGCGGCCCAACCGGATGAGTACGATCATGGTGTGCCGTCCCACCCCCACGCCTGGCCCGCCGACCGCTGGAACACCCGACCGGTCAGGGCCCGCGTGCTGGCGGTCGCCCGCACCCTCACCTCGGCCACCCGGGTCCTGGACGTCCTCACCCTGCTGAGCCCGGACGGCATCGAGCGCTACTTCACCGTCAACCCCGGCTCCGCCTTCGCCGACCGCGCCCTGGACGAGTACCTGCACGGCCTGTCCGGCTTCACCGTGCTGGACTGGGAGGACGCCGTCCGCCGCCGCTTCGACCTCGCCGTCGCCTGCGCCGTCCACTCCTCCATGCACCGCCTGGACGCCCGCCTCGTCGTCCTCCCGCACGGCGCCGGCTACAACCGCCTGGTCACCGAGTCCACCGGCGACACGGTCAGCGCCGCCGGCCTGTCCCGCAACGAACTCACCCACCACGGACGGGTGTTCGTCGACGTCCTGGGCCTCTCCCACCCCGAGCAGCTGGACCGGCTGCGGGACTCCTGCCCCGAGGCGCTGGACGTCGCCCAGGTCGTCGGCGACCCGTGCTTCGACCGGATGCTCGGCAGCCGGCGCTCCCGCGACGGCTACCGCGCCGCGCTCGGCGCCGTCGGCGGCCGACGGCTCGTCGTCGTCAGCTCCACCTGGAGCGAGCACTCGTTATTCGGCCGCCACCCCGACCTGCCCCAGCGGCTGGTCCGCCGACTGCCCGCCGACGAGTACACGGTGGCCGTCGTCCTGCACCCCAACGTGTGGAGCCGGCACGACCCCGAGGCGCTGCTCGCCGCCGCCTGCCGGATGGGCCTGCGCCTGATCCCGCCCCACCAGGGCTGGCAGGCCGCGCTCGTCGCCGCCGACTGCGTGATCGGCGACCACGGCTCGGTCACCTTCTACGGCGCCGCCCTGGACCACCGCACCCTGCTCGTCACCACCGGCGCCGCCGAACTCGACCCGCGCTCCCCCAGCTACGCCTTCGGCCAGGCCGCGCCCGTCCTCGACCCCGACGGGGACCTCACCGCCCAGCTCGAACTGGCCCTGGCCCGGGACCCGGCCGACCTGAGCGACATCACCGACCGGTCGCTCGCCCACCGCGGCGAGTCCGCCCGCCTGCTGCGCCCGCTGCTCTACTCCTTCCTGAAGGAGCTGGACGAACCCCGGGACGAACCGGCCCTGCCGCCCTACCCCAAGCCCGTCCCGCACCCCGCCACCACCGAGGGGCCCACCGCGTACGACGTCGAGGGCCGGAGCGAGGGCACCGACGTCAGCCTCCGGCGCTACCCCTTCGATCCGGACGACCACACCCCGCGCGGCTTCCACGCCCTCACCGACGACCACCCCGGCGACGCCCTGCGCTACACCGCCGAGGTCCTCGCCCGCACCGAGGTGCACGCCGAACTCCCCGCCGCCCGCTGGCTCGCCGACACCGCCGCCGAACTCCCCGGCCTCGCCGTCGTGGTGGCCGCCCTCGGCCCGGCCCGCCACCTGCTCCGGCTGCGCACCGGCCTGCTGCTGGAGGCCCGCGCCGAACCGGACTGGAACCGCCCCGACCCGGCGATCGACCCGCTGCTGCTCGGCTCCGCCGTGGCCTGCTGGCTCGCCGAGGGCGGCGCCCCGGCCGCCCTCCCCGACCACGGGCTCACCGTCCGCACCGGCGAGCAGCGCACCCGGGTGTCGTTCCGTACCGGTCCCTGAGGCGCGTCTACCCCTGCAGCTCCCGCAGCCGCGCACGGCTGCGCTCGGCCAGTTCCTCGTCGCCCTGCTCCTCGGCGAGGGAGGCGAGCAGGGTGTGGGCCTGCGCCTCCTTCGCGTACTGGCTCCGGTGCCTGGCCCGCCGGGCGCAGTCCTGGGCCTGGGCGAGGGCGAGGTCCAGTTGCCCCAGCGCCCGGTGGGCCCGGGCCCGGACCAGCGGCAGCTTCATCAACATGTCGACGTCCTGCGTCCGCTCGGCCTGATCAGTGGCCCCGGCCAGCA
Organism: Kitasatospora sp. NPDC048286; assembly: GCF_043201735.1. Lineage (NCBI taxonomy): Bacteria > Bacillati > Actinomycetota > Actinomycetes > Kitasatosporales > Streptomycetaceae > Kitasatospora > Kitasatospora sp. NPDC048286. Next base: position 205,009 of record NZ_JBICZE010000006.1, on the reverse strand, counting down.
CGGTCAGCGCCTCCTCCGCGCGCCCGTCCGCGATCAGCGCCTGCGCCAGGTTGTAGCTCTGGACGATCTCGCCGTGCTCGTCGCCCCGGTTCTCCGCGAGGGCCAGGGTGAACCGCTCCACCGCGTCGCCGGGACGGCCGTCGGCCAGGCAGAGCAGACCGTCCGTCTCGTAGAGCACCCCCAGCACCTGCCGGTCGGCCACCAGCGGCACCTGCTCCGTGGCGAGCGCCAACTGCTCGGCGGCGAGCCGGAATTCCTTCCGCTCGTGGTGGGCCCGGGCCAGCTGGTTGCGCATCCGGACCACGGCGGCGGGCTGGTTGTCCCACTGCGCCGACTCGATGCCGATCCGGTGGGTGGCGATCCAGTCCTGGTAGAGCTTGCGGTCGTGGTACAGCAACCAGAGCGACTCGCAGAGCCGCCACACCTCGCCGTGCCACCCCTGCTCGGCCGCCGACTCCACCACCGCGCGGAAGTTGGCGCGCTCGGCGTACAGCCACTCCAACGCGGCGGTGTCGGAGGGGAAGCGGGGCAGCTCGTCACCGCTCGGGTCCTGGAGGCGGAGCCGTTTCGCGGCCATCGCACGGTCGGCGACCGATGCCCGGCCCCGGTAGTACGCCACGACAGCGGCGAGGAGGACCCCGCGGTCGGGCAGCTCCTGGGTCCGGCCGTAGGCGTGCAGCCGCACCACGTCGTGGGCCCGGTAGCGGTTCTCACCCTCGTCGTCGTCCACCACCTCGTCCAGCAGGTGGACGTCACGCAGTTCCGCGATCGCCCGCTCGGCCCGCTCGACGCCGACCGCGCGCGCCAGTTCGGCGGACACGAAGGGGCCGGGGTGGACGCCGATCAGGTGATAGAGCGCCCGGCCCCGCGCCGAAAGCCGCTCGTAGACCAGGTCGTAGGTCGCGCCGAGATCGCTCCCCTCGTCCTCCAGCATCGCCAGCCCGCCTTCCCGGTCCTGCAGTTCGGCCACCACCCGGCCGACCGGCAGGCTGTCCCGGTCCAGCAGTTGGCTCCCGACCGCGTTCAGCGCGAGCGGCAGCCCGCCGCACAGCTCGACCAGCTCCGCCAGTTCCCCGTCGGTGCCCCGCCCGGAGCCCACCCAGCCTCGCACCAGTTCGGCGCCCGCCGTCGCGCTCAGCGGCCCGAGCCGGCGCACCTCGGCACCGTCCGTCCGCAGCGCGGGCAACCGCCGCCGGCTCGCGACCACCACCAGTCCACTGGACGGGAGCAGCGCGCGGACCTCCGCGGCGTGCTCGACGTTGTCCAGGAAGAACAGGCACCGGCGCTCGGCGGTGGCGGTGCGGAACGCCGTGAACCGCTCGGCCTCCACGACCGGGGGCTCGGCACCGAGGGCGCGCAGGAAGCCGGCCAGCAACTCGGGCAGGTCCACCCCGCCATGGTGCCGGTAGGCCTTCAGGTCGGCGTAAAGGTCCCCGCCCGGGAAGTGCTCCCGGTGGTCCCTGGCAAACTTGGCGATCAGCTCGGTCTTGCCGACCCCGCCGAGGCCGGTGAACACCACGACCCCGAGCCCGTCCTCCTCGACCCGGCCCAAAGCCCGGGTCAGCGCGGCGAGTTCCGGCTCCCGGTTGACGAAGGGACCGCGCGGCGGGCGGATCTGACGTGGCCTCGGCAGCGGCTCCCGATCGTGGAAGTGCACCGATCCGATGGTCTCGGCCTGCACCACGTGGCCGCCCACCGTGGCATCCGACACGGTGTTGGACACCTCGCGCCGCTCCATCCGCCTGCTCCCTCCGACCGGCCGGGCCCCAGCCTACGGGCTGGGCACCCGACCGGAGGGAGCTTCAGGTCACCGGGGGGTGATCTCGCCCATCTCCGCCCAGCCGTCCATGCCGGGGATCTCGGTCGAGACGATCCGCGGCTTGGCGGCCACCGCGTACGACAGCTCCTCCATGGCCTTGGTGAAGTGCGCCGACTCCACGTGTGCCTTGCCCGCGTCGCCGTCGCGGAACGCCTCGACCAGGACGAACTCGTTGGGGTCGTCGACGCTGCGGGACCACTCGAAGAAGAGGTTGCCGGGCTCCTGGCGGGTGGCCTGGGTGAACTCGTCGACCAGGCTCAGCCAGTCGTCGGCGCGCTCCGGGCGGACCGGGAACTTGACCGTAATGAAGATCATGGAGCTTCCTTTCGTTCCACGTTCACACGTGGCCGTACGGACAGGGGCACGCGGCTCGGCGCGCGCGACACCCATCGTCGCAGGTCAGCGGGGCCGCCTACGACACGGGGCGGCACGCTTCACGAGGCAGCACGCGTCCCGGTGCGGCACGCGTCCCGGTGCGGCACGCGTCCCGGCCGGTTCCGCTCACGCCGCCTGGCAGGTCGGGCACCAGAACAGGTTGCGGGCGGCGTGCTCCTCCGTCCGCACGTCGGTGCCGCAGACCAGGCAGGGCATGGCGGCCCGCCGGTAGACGTACACCTCGCCACCGTGGTCGTCCACCCGGGGCGCGCGGCCCATCGCCTCGGGGGTGTGCTCGGGACGGACGGTGTCGATCCGCCCGGCGGTGGCGCCCTCCCGCATCAGGGCGACCAGGTCGGCCCAGACCGCGTCCCACTCCCGGCGGGTGAGCTCGCGCCCGGCCCGGTGCGGGGCGATGCCGTGACGGAACAGCACCTCGGCCCGGTAGACGTTGCCCACTCCGGCCAGCACCTTCTGGTCCATCAGCAGCGCGGCGACGGTCGTGCGGCTGCCCGATATCCGGCGCCAGGCGGCCTCCGGGTCGGCGTCGGCGCGCAGCGGGTCGGGGCCCAGCCGGGCGGCGACGGCGGCCTTCTGCTCCTCGGTGACGAGCGCGCAGGTGTTGGGACCGCGCAGGTCGGCGTAGCCGTCCTCGTTCTCCAGCCGCAGCCGGACCAGCCCGACGGGCTCGGGCGCCGGGCCGGCGCCGAAGGTGAAGCCGCCGTAGAGGCCGAGGTGGACGTGCACCCAGGCGCCCTCCTCGAAGCCGAGGAAGAGGTGCTTGCCGGTGGCCTCCGTCGCGGTGAGCAGCTGCCCGTCGATCACCTTGGCCTCGTCGGCGAACCGGCCCTGAGGGCTGGAGACCCGCACCGAGCGGCCGCCGAAGGCCTTCCGGTTCTCGGTGGCCAGGCGGTGGATGATGTGGCCTTCGGGCACGGGCGTCAGCTCCTCCGGGTGCTGCGACTGGACCCGTCCATCATCGCAGCCGGCTCCGACAGGCCCCGCCGCGCCGCAGGTCAGCGGACCGGGATGCCCATCAGCCGGGCCAGGATGACGCGGTCCAGCTCGGCGGCCGTCCCGGCGACGTCCAGGTAGGAGTTGTCGATGATCGGCAGCCCGGAGTTGTACCAGCCGGCCATCCGCCCGTGGATGCGGGCCACCTCCTCGTCCCCGAGCCGGCGGTTGCCGCTGCGCCGGGCGTTGCGGTGCAGCACCGAGTCCAGGCTGGGCAGCAGCACGACCGGGATCATGCCGGGGCCGATGTGCCGCTTCCAGCCGCCGAGGCCGATCGCCGGGCGGTCCGGGAAGACGGCGTCGTCGATGATGCAGGAGATGCCGTTGGCCAGGTAGTTGCGGCAGGCGAAGCCGCAGGTGCGGCGGGCCAGCCGGTACTGCGCCTCGGAGGCGTTGTTCCAGCCGGACTGCGGGTTGGCGAAGCCGGACTGCACCCACTCGCGGACGTCGTCCAGGCTGATGTGCGCGGTCGGTCCCGGCCGCCGCTCGGCCCAGTGGCGGGCGACGGTGGTCTTGCCGGCTCCGGCCGGTCCGATCAGCAGGACGGCGATCGGACCGGTGGGCGCGTGCTGCTGCGGCGGGTGGGCGGGCAGTTGGACGGGTGCGCCGGACGGCAGCACGAAGTGCCCGGTGCCGCCGGCGGGCACCGGCGCGGTCGGCGCCGGTGCGGCCACGGGGGCCGGAGCCGGGTGGGCGGCGGGCCCGGGAGCGGCGGGGGCCGTGGGCGCCGGGTGGACCGGCGGCGCGGACGGCGGGGAGAGCGGCGCCCCCGACGACGTCCCCCGTGCACCGCCCCCCGGCGGCACCGGCGGAGCGACGGGACGCGGCGGGACCTGCCCGCCTCCGGTGTACTGCGTCACGGCACCTCCCCACACCTCTCAGCGTGGACACTACACGGCGGCCCGGCGGCGGGCACAGTCCGCCGCCGGGCCACCGCCCTTGCCCTCAGCGGGTGGTGAGCCGTTCGGCCAGTGCGCGCAGCGCGAGCTCGTACGAGCCGAGGCCGAATCCGGCGATGGTGCCGGAGGCCACCGCGGCGATCACCGAGGTGTGCCGGAAGGTCTCCCGGGCGTACGGGTTGGAGATGTGCACCTCGATCAGCGGCGCGGTGCGCTGGGCCGCGGCGTCCCGCATCGCGTACGAGTAGTGGGTGAACGCGCCGGGGTTGATCACCACCGGCACCTGCCCGTCGGCGGCCTCGTGCAGCCACTGCACCATCTGCTGCTCGGAGTTGGTCTCGTGGACCTCGACCTCGAAGCCGAACTCCTTGCCCAGCTCGGTGCAGCGCTCGACCAGGCCGGCGTACGAGGTGGCGCCGTAGACGTCCGGCTCGCGGCTGCCCAGCCGGCCCAGGTTGGGGCCGTTGAGGACCATCACCCTGGTCACGCCGAGACCTCCGCGTACGCGGCGACCAGCAGCGACGGGTCGGGGCCCTCCAGCACGGAGGTCTTGCCCAGGCCGTCCAGCACGATGAAGCGGATCAGGTCGCCGCGCGACTTCTTGTCGATCTTCATCGCGTCCAGCAGCTTCGGCCAGGCGTCCGCCCGGTAGCTCAGCGGCAGGCCGACCGAGGCCAGCACGGTGCGGTGCCGGTCCGCCGTCTCGTCGTCCAACCGCCCGGCCAGACGGCCGAGTTCGGCGGCGAAGACCATGCCGATGGAGATCGCCGCGCCGTGCCGCCACTTGTAGCGCTCGTTGCGCTCGATGGCGTGGCCCAGGGTGTGGCCGTAGTTGAGGATCTCCCGGCGCCCGGACTCCTTGAGGTCCCCGGAGACCACGTCGGCCTTGACCTGGACGGCCCGGCGGATCAGCTCGACGGTGTGCGGCCCGGCCGGCGTCTTCGCGCCCTCCGGGTCGGCCTCGATCAGGTCGAGGATCACCGGGTCGGCGATGAAGCCGCACTTGATGACCTCGGCCAGGCCGGAGACGTAGTCGTGCCGGGGCACGGTCTCCAGCGTGGCGAGGTCGGCCAGCACGCCCACCGGCGGGTGGAACGCGCCGACCATGTTCTTGCCCTCGGCGATGTTGATGCCGGTCTTGCCGCCGACCGCCGCGTCGACCATGCCGAGCAGTGTGGTGGGCATCGAGATCCAGCGCACCCCGCGCAGCCAGGTCGCCGCGACGAACCCGGCCAGGTCGGTGGTCGCGCCACCGCCCAGTCCGACGATCACATCGCTGCGGGTGAACCCGGTCTGCCCCAGCACCGACCAGCAGTACGCGGCGACCTCGGCGCTCTTCGCCTCCTCGGCGTTCGGCACCTGCAGCACGATGGCCTCGTAGCCCTCGCCGGCCAGGTCGTCACGGATCGCGTCCGCCGTGGCGGCCAGCGCCTCCGGGTGGATCACCGCCACCCGCTTCGCCCGGGTACCGACCAGCGGCGCCAGCTCACCCAGCAGTTGGTGCCCGATCAGCACCTCGTACGCGTCATGGCCGGCGCCGGCGCCGACGTTGATCCTGACGGTCGTGTCACTCATGGGGGGTCTTCAGCTCCAGTGCTTCCAGTACGGCGTCCGCGACCTGCTCCGGGCTGCGCCCGGCGGTGTCGACGACGGCGGTGGCCACCTCCAGGTAGAGGGGGCGGCGGGCCTCCATCAGCTCGCGCCAGCGGGCCCGCGGGTTGACGGCCAGCAGCGGGCGCGGGGCGTCCAGGCCGACCCGCTTGACCGCGTCGGCGAGCGGGACCTCCAGGAAGGCCACCGGCAGCCCGTGCAGCAGCACGCGGGTGGCCTCGGCCATCACCGCGCCGCCGCCCAGCGCCAGCACCCCGTCGTGTCCCTCGGCGGCCGCGCGCACGGCCTGCGCCTCCAGCGCGCGGAAGTGCGGCTCGCCCTCGTCGACGAAGATCTCCGGGATCGGCTTGCCGGCCGTCGCCTCGATGTCGGCGTCGGTGTCCCGGAAGCCCACGCCCAGGCGCTCGGCCAGCACCCGCCCGACGGTGGACTTGCCGCTGCCGGGCGGGCCGACCAGCACCACCAGGGGTGTGGTCATCGGACGATCAGGTGGTCGAGGTAGCCCTGCACGTTGCGGCGGGTCTCGGAGACGTTGTCGCCGCCGAACTTCTCGCTGACCGCGTCCGCCAGCACCAGCGCGACCATCGCCTCGGCGACGATGCCCGCGGCCGGCACCGCGCAGACGTCCGAGCGCTGGTGGTGCGCCTTGGCCGGCTCGCCGGTGCGCACGTCCAGGGTCTGCAGCGCCCGCGGCACGGTCGCGATCGGCTTCATCGCGGCGCGCACCCGCAGCACCTCGCCGGTGCTCAGGCCGCCCTCGGTGCCGCCGGAGCGGCCGGAGGTGCGCTTGACGCCCTCGGCGGTCGGGACGATCTCGTCGTGCGCCTGGGAGCCCGGAACCCGGGCCAGCTCGAAGCCGTCGCCGACCTCGACGCCCTTGATCGCCTGGATGCCCATCAGCGCGGCGGCCAGCCGCGCGTCCAGCCGGCGGTCCCAGTGCACGTGCGAGCCGAGGCCCACCGGCACGCCGTACGCCAGCACCTCGACCACGCCGCCCAGGGTGTCGCCGTCCTTGTGGGCCTGGTCGATCTCCGCGACCATCGCCTTCGAGGCGTCCTCGTCCAGGCAGCGCACCGGGTCGGCGTCCAGCCGGGCCTCGTCCGAGGGCAGCGGCACCACGCCGGCCGGCGCCTTGGCGGCGGCCAGCTCGACCACGTGGCTGACGATCTCGATCCCGGCCACCTCGCGCAGGTAGGCGCGGGCGACGGCGCCCAGCGCGACCCGGGCGGCCGTCTCACGGGCGCTGGCGCGCTCCAGGATCGGCCGGGCCTCGTCGATCGAGTACTTCTGCATGCCGGCCAGGTCGGCGTGGCCGGGCCGGGGGCGGGTGAGCGCCTCGTTGCGGGCCAGGCCCGCCAGCACCTCGGGGTCGACCGGGTCGGCCGACATGACCTGCTCCCACTTCGGCCACTCGGTGTTGCCGACCATGATCGCGACCGGGCTGCCCATGGTCAGACCGTGCCGGACGCCGCCGAGGAAAGTCACCTCGTCCTGCTCGAACTTCATCCGCGCCCCGCGGCCGTAACCGAGCCGGCGGCGCGCCAGCGCGTCGGCCACCACGTCGGTGGTGACCGGTACACCGGCGGGCAGGCCTTCCAGCGTCGCGACGAGTGCGGGGCCGTGCGACTCCCCCGCCGTCAGCCAGCGCAACGTACCCAACGGAGCTCCTTCATCAGCGGACCGGACCTCGGCACCGCCGGGGCCCGCCCCGGGCGTGCCTTGTCCCTGAATCCTTTCATGCCCCAGCAGCACCCGGCGGCACAGTCCGCGTGACGGACAGCAACCGGCCACCATCCGGCCGGAACGCCCTCCCGGAACCCGCCGACGGTCCGGGCGATCCGCGGGGCCGGCCCCCGGGCTCAGTGACCGGCGAGCGCCTTCTCCCCCGCCGCGCGCATCGCCGCCAGCGGCCCGGGCATCCGCCCGGTGAAGGCCTCGCTCTGCAGCACGGCCTGGTGCACCAGCAGGTCCAGCCCGCCCAGGACGGTCGCCCCGCGCGCGGCGCAGGCCGCCGCCAGGGCCGTCGGCCACGGGTGGTACAGCACGTCGAAGAGTGCGCCCGGCTCGGCGGGCAGCGCCCCGGCGAACGCGTCGGTCGCGCCGACCGGCGTGGTGGAGACGGTGAGCGGCCGGGCCAGCGCCTCGGCGCCGCGCTCCCAGTCGGCGGTGCGGACGGCCACGCCGAGCCGCTCGCCCAGTACCGCCATCTCCCGGGCCCGCTCGGCGCCGCGCACGTAGACCGTCACCTCGCCGGTGCAGATCTGGGCGAGCGCGGCCAGCGCCGAGGAGGCGGTGGCCCCGGCACCCAGGACGGCCGCCTCAGGCACCTCGGTGATCCCGCGCTCGCGCAGCGCGTTGACCAGCCCGGGAACGTCGGTGTTGTCCCCGGTGCGCCGGCCGTCGGCGGTGAACACCACGGTGTTCACCGCGTCCACCGAGCGGGCCGTCGCGCTGACCTCGTCGAGCAGCGGGATGATCGCCCGCTTCAGCGGCATGGTCAGCGACAGCCCGGCCCACTCGGCCTCGTCCAGCGCCGCAACGAACCCGGGCAGCCCGGCCTCGTCGACCTCGAAGCGGTCGTAGCGCCAGCCGTCCAGCCCGAGCGCCGCGAAGGCCGCCCGGTGCAGGTCCGGCGAGAGCGAGTGGGCGATCGGCGAGCCGAGTACGGCCGCCCGGTGCTTGCTGGTCAACGCTGCCTCTCCGCGAACTGTCGTACGGCCGTGGCTACTTCTTGGTGGTGCAGTGGCCGCGCGCCTCGTCGAAGCTCTGCCCGGCCGCCTGGCAGTACTCCTTGACGTTGGCGTAGTGCTCCTTGCTCGTCTCGGCGAACCGGGTCTCGGTCGGGGACATCGCGATGAAGTACAGCCACTTTCCGTCCGCCGGGTGCAGCACCGCGCTGAGCGCTTCGTCGCCGGGGTTGGAGATCGGCCCGGGCGGCAGGCCCGGGTTGATGTAGGTGTTGTACTTGTTGGACGCGTCGTCCATGTCCTTCTTGTCGAGGTCCTTGCGGTTCAACGAGTACTGGAGCGTGGTGTCCATGCCGAGCCGGTGGTTGATCTCGCCGCCGGCGGCCAGCCGGTTCTGGATGGTCTTGGCCATCTTGGCGAAGTCCCCCGGGTTGTTGCCCTCGCGCTGGAGGATGCTCGCCTCGATGAGCACCTCGTAGCCGGTCTTCAGGCCCACCGAGGCGGCCTGGGCGTCCAGGCCCGCGTACTTCTCGGTGGCGTTCTTCACCATCTGCTTGAGCAGGTCCTCGGGCTTCATGCCCTCGGAGACGTTGTAGCGGGTCGGCCAGAGGAAGCCCTCGATGTTGCCGTTCGCGTACGGCGGCAGGCCGAGGTCGTTGACCTGGGCCTTGGCGACGCCCGCCGTGGTGCCCGGCTGCAGCTTCAGCTTGGTGTCGATGAGGGTGTAGATCTCGGTGGAGTTCTTGCCCTCGGGGACGACGATCGCCGCGCCGCCCGCCTGGGCGAGCAGCTCCTTGAGCGCGGCGGCGGCCGGCATCTCCTTCTTCAGCTGGTAGTAGCCGTACTGGACGGTGTTGCACTTGGGCTCGGCCTTGCACGCCTCGCTGTACGCGTCGACGCTCTTGACCACGCCGGCGTTCTTCAGCACCAGGCCGATCTGCCCGGCGACCGCGCCCTTCTTGACCTCGATCTGGACGGAGCCGGTGCCCTCGCCGGTGAAGTCCGGCGCCGGGCCGAAGTGGTTCTGGTAGAAGCCGTAGCCCCACCAACCGGCCCCGCCCATGGCGCCGAGCAGCACCAGGGCGACCAGCAGGCAGGCGCCGCCGTTGCGGCGGCCCGACTTCTTGCCCTTCTCCTTGCGCTTCTTCTGGGCCTCGCGGGAGTCGTCCTGCTCCCCGAGGAAGCCGGCCTCCGCGGCCTCGGCGTGCTCGTCGAGGTAGCCGGCGTCCTCGTGGCGGCCGTCCTCGTGGCCGTCCCACTCGTCCGTGCCGCCCTCGTGCGCGGCGCCGACCGGATCGGCGCCGGCCTCCAGCGCGGCGGCCTCGGCCTCCCAGTCGATCCCGTCCGGGCCGGGGCCGGAGGCCGGCGCGGGCTCCGGGGCCGGCTGCTGCCGGGCCCGACGGCGCGGCGCCTGCGGCTGCTGGGACGGCTGCTGCTGCGGGACCTGTTGCTGGGGCGCCGGCTCCTGCTGGACCTGCTGCTGGGGGACCTGCTGCTGTGGCGCCTGCTGACCGCCGGGGAAGCCCTGCTGCGGGTAGCCCTGCTGCGGCATCTGCTGCTGGGGCTGGGGGGCCTGCTGCTGCGGGTAACCCTGCTGCTGCGGCTGCGCGTACCCCTGCTGGGGGTAGCCCTGCTGCGGCATCTGCTGCGGATAGCCCTGCTGACCGCCCGGGTAGCCCTGCTGCGACATCTGCTGCTGCGGCATCTGCTGCTGGTAGCCCTGCTGCGCCATCATCTGCTGCTGCATCTGCGGCGTCATCTGCTGCTGGGCGTACCCCTGCTGCACGTCCCCGTACGGCTGCTGGACCGGCTGGCCCTGCTGCGGGTACTGCTGCTGCCACTGGCCGTCCTGCTGGCCGGGGACCGGCTGTCGGCCGTCGTACCCGGGATCACCGGGGTGCCACGGCTCGCCCTGGGGGTTGTAGCCCCCACCCAGATCGGTCATCGATCCCCTTAACCGACGGTGACGACCGGAGGATCGAACCGGCCGTCCGGGACGACGCCGTCCCGGCTGAATCTCGAACCGGCGTGCTAGCGCAGCGCCTGGAGGGAGACGTTACCGTACCGCAGCCTTACCCCCGGCCGGGCGCCCGCGCCGTCGGTGGACGATCTCACCGACGGCGCACAACTCCGTTACGGCGTCCCCCCACCGGCGCCGGAGGGCGCCCCGGCCCCGCCTACGGCCCCCGGTCCTGAGGCCGCCGGGGAGTCCGGGCCGGCGGCCGCGCCCGAGGCCGGGGCGCTCGACTTGGCCGTCGCCCGGTTGGCGTTGAACTCCGCCACGTTGCGTTGCTGCACGTCGAAGCTGTCGGTGAAGCGGGTGTCCCCCGGCTTCACGGTGACGAAGTACAGCCAGTCCCCCGGCGTCGGGTCCAGCGCCGCCATGATCGCCTGCCGCCCGGGGTTGGAGATCGGGCTCGGCGGCAGCCCGGGGTGCAGGTAGGTGTTGTACGGGGAGTCCAGCCTGGTGTCGGTCACCGAGGTGTTCAGGGTCGAACGGCCGAGTGCGTAGTTGATGGTGGAGTCCAGCTGCAGGGGCATAGCCCTGGCCAGCCGGTTGTAGATCACCCGGGCCACCTTGCCCATGTCCTCGGTGTTGTCGGCCTCACCCTGGACCATGCTGGCCACGGTGACCAGCCCGTACACGCTCTGCCCCAGGTTCTGGGCGACCACGGTGGCGTCGTCCCGGCTGAACTCCTTGCCGGCCCGGTCCACCATCTGCTTCAGCAGGTCGATGGCGCTGGTGCCCTCGGTGACGCTGTACGTCGCCGGGAACAGGTAGCCCTCCGGGCTGCCGTTGGTGAAGTCCGGCAGGCCGAGTTCGGCGCCCTGCTCCTGGGCGGTCCGCTGGGCGGTGCCCGGGGGCAGGTTCAGCTTCTTGTCGATGGCCGCGTAGATCTGGTAGCCGCGCCAACCCTCGGGAATGGTCAGGCCGTTGGCGTTGGCCGGGTCGATCAGGACCGCCAGCGCCGCCGCGGCCGACATCTTCAGCTTCAGCGTGTACGTCCCCGGCTGGATCCGCCCGGCCGCGGCCGCGCTGCCCTTCGCGGCCCGGGTGAAGGCGAGCGAGCTGGCCACCACCCCGTTGCGGACCAGCGCGGACGCGATCTGGGACAGGCCCGCACCCTCCGGCACCGAGACCTGCACGCTGCCGGTGCCCTGCCCGGCGAAGTCGGCGGCGGCCGGGGGCCTGCGCTGCGCCTGGACCCAGGTGTACCCGGTCAGCCCGATCCCGCCGAACACCGCGATCAGCGCGAACGCGGTGAGCCCGCAGGCCAGTCCGTTGCGCCGTCGGTGCGGATCCGGCGCATCGAAGCGCGGACGGGGCGCACCCGGCGGGCGGCCCTCCGGCTCCAGCACGGGCGCACCCAGGTGCCCGGGGGTGAGCCCTGGGTGGAAGTCCTGGTCGGTCATGACTCTCGCCCCTTCGGCGGTCCCGAACCGGTCCGGATCGATACGGACCGATCCGGACCGGACAGGGAGACGAACGAGAAGGGGCCCGTGCGGACGCGTCCGCACGGGCCCCTCGACGGGACGTTAGACCAGGCCGGTCAGCCGACCGCCTCGACGCTCTCACCCGGCGGGCGTCCGCTCACCCGTTCGGACTCAAGGGCGGTCTGGAGGATCACCACCGCGGCAGCCTGGTCGACCACCGAGCGGCCCTTCTTCGCCTTGACCCCGGACGCGCGCAGCCCGTGGGTCGCGGTGACGGTCGACATCCGCTCGTCCACCAGCCGCACCGGCACCGGGTAGACCCGGTTCGCCAGCCGGGCCGCGTACGCCCGGACCTTCTCCGCCGCCGGGCCCTCCTTGCCGCTGAGCGAGCGCGGCAGCCCGACGATCACCTCCATCGCGCCGTACTCGTCGACGATGGCGGCGATCCTGGCCTGCGACTTCACCCCGGCCGGGACGGTCTCCACGGGCGTGGCGAGCACCCCGTCGGGGTCGCAGGACGCGACCCCGATCCGGGCGTCCCCGACGTCGACGGCGATCCGCCGCCCACGCCGGAAGGGCCTCTCCTCCTGCTCCATCAGCTGGCGCGCTCCGCGACCAGACCGCGCACCGCGGCGATGGCCTCGCCGACCGCGGCCGGGTTGGAGCCGCCGCCCTGGGCGACGTCGTCCTTGCCGCCACCGCCGCCGCCGAGGGTCTTGGCGGCGGTGCGGACCAGCTCGCCGGCCTTGATGCCGCGGCCGCGGGCGTCCTCGTTGGTGGCGATCACGGTCAGCGGGCGGTCGTTCGCCACGGTGAAGGCGGCGACCACGGCCGGGCGCGAACCCAGGCGGCCGCGCACGTCCAGGACCAGCTTGCGCAGCTCGTCCGCGCCCACGCCGTCGGCGACCTGAGCGGCGACCACGGCGATGCCGTGCACGTCCTCGGCCGAGTCGGCCAGGCCCGCCGCGGCGGCCAGCACCTTCTCGGCGCGGAAGCGCTCGATCTCCTTCTCGGCGTCCTTGAGCTTGGCGAGCATGCCCGAGATCTTCTCCGGCAGCTCCTCCGGGCGGCCCTTGACCAGCTCGGTGAGCTGGGAGACCACGGTGTGCTCACGGGCCAGGAAGCGGTACGCGTCGGAGCCGACCAGCGCCTCGACGCGGCGCACGCCGGAGCCGATCGAGGACTCGCCGAGCAGCTTCACCAGGCCCAGCTGGGCGGTGTTGCCGACGTGGGTGCCACCGCACAGCTCCTTGGAGAAGTCGCCGATGGTGACGACCCGGACCTCGTCGCCGTACTTCTCGCCGAACATCGCGATGGCGCCGGCCTTGCGGGCCTGGTCCATCGTCATGACCTCGGCGGTGACCTCCAGCTCGCGGGTCAGCACGTCGTTGATCTTCTGCTCGACGTCGACCAGCACGCTGCCGGGGACGGCGGCGGGCGAGCCGAAGTCGAAGCGGAAGCGGCCGGGGGCGTTCTCGGAGCCGGCCTGGGCGGCCGTCGGGCCGAGCGCGTCACGCAGCGCCTGGTGGGTCAGGTGGGTGGCCGAGTGGGCGCGGGCGATCGCCCGGCGGCGCTCGGTGTCGATCGTGGCGTACGCCGAGGCGCCCAGCACGACCTCGCCGAACAGCACCCCGCCGGAGTGCACAATGACGCCCGGGACGGGCTGCTGCACGTCGCGGATCTCCACCACCGCGCCGGACTCCAGCCGGATCCGGCCCTGGTCGGCGAGCTGGCCGCCGCCCTCGGCGTAGAACGGGGTGCGGTCGAGGATGATCTCGACCTCGTCGCCCTCGGAGGCGGCCGGCGAGGGAACGCCGTCCACCAGCAGGCCGACCACGGTGGCCTCGCCCTCGGTGAGGGCGTAGCCGGTGAAGACGCTGGCACCGGACTTGTCGGCGACCTCGCGGTACGCGGCGACGTCGGCGTGGCCCATCTTCTTGGCCTTGGCGTCCGCCTTGGCGCGGTCCCGCTGCTCCTGCATCAGGCGGCGGAAGCCGGCCTCGTCCACCTGGAGGCCCTGCTCCTCGGCCATCTCCAGGGTGAGGTCGATCGGGAAGCCGTAGGTGTCGTGCAGCTTGAACGCCTGCTCGCCGGAGAGCACCGCGCCGCCGGACTGCTTGGTCTCGGTGACCGCGACGTCCAGCAGGTTGGTGCCGGCCTTCAGGGTCTGGAGGAAGGCCGCCTCCTCGCCGACGACGACCGTCTCGATGCGCTTGCGGTCGGCCTCCAGCTCGGGGTACTGCGGGGCCATCGCCTTGATCGCGACGTCGATGAGCTCCTTGGCCACCGGCTCGGTGGCGCCCAGCAGGCGCATGTTGCGGATGGCGCGGCGCAGGATGCGGCGCAGCACGTAGCCGCGGCCCTCGTTGCCCGGGGTGACGCCGTCGCCGACCAGCATCAGCGCGGTGCGGATGTGGTCGGTGACCACGCGCAGCGAGACGTCCGACTTGTGGTCGGCGCCGTAGCTGTGGCCGGTGAGCTCGGCGGCGCGGTCGAGGATCATCCGGCTGGTGTCGATCTCGAAGAGGTTGTCGACGCCCTGCAGGACGGCGGCAAGGCGCTCCAGGCCGAGGCCGGTGTCGATGTTCCTGCTCGGCAGGTCGCCGAGGATCTCGAAGCCGTCCTTCCCGTCGCCGTGGCCGCGCTCGTACTGCATGAAGACCAGGTTCCAGATCTCCAGGTAGCGCTCGCCGTTGACGGCCGGGCCGCCCTCCTCACCGTACGCGGGGCCGCGGTCGTAGTTGATCTCCGAACACGGGCCGCACGGGCCGGGGACGCCCATCGACCAGAAGTTGTCCTTCATGCCCAGGCGCTGGATGCGCTCGGAGGGCACGCCGATGACGTCACGCCAGATCTGCTCGGCCTCGTCGTCGTCCTTGTAGACGGTGATCCAGAGCTTCTCCTTCTCCAGGCCGTAGCCACCGTCCGCGACGGGGCTGGTGAGCAGCTCCCACGCGAACTTGATGGCTCCTTCCTTGAAGTAGTCGCCGAAGGAGAAGTTGCCGCACATCTGGAAGAAGGAGCCGTGCCGGGTGGTCTTCCCGACCTCCTCGATGTCCAGGGTGCGCACGCACTTCTGGACGCTGGTGGCGCGCGAGAACTGCGGCTTGACCTCGCCCAGGAAGTAGGGCTTGAACGGCACCATGCCGGCGTTGACGAGCAGCAGGGTGGGGTCGTCGGCGACCAGGGACGCCGACGGAACGACGGTGTGGCCGCGCTCCTCGAAGAAGCGCAGCCAGCGGCGGCGGATCTCAGCCGACTCCATTATTGGTCCTTCCGGTTCGGGGTGCCGCCCCGCGGCGGCAGGGCACGGCGGGGCGTTTCTTCAGTGGTCTGGGGGGTGGTACGGGCGCCGTCGGGTACGGAACGGGCGCGGGACGGAGGCAGGGCGGCGGCCGGGCTACCGGGCGCCGCCGAGATAGCTCGGTACTGCGGCTCCCGCGAGGGGGGCAGCGCGGAGCGCTTCCCAAGAAGGGTGGTGGTGGGCGACGGGTGGGCACCGCGGGCCCCGCGGGGCTCCGCCACGGCGGTGCCGTGCAGCCCGAGGTCGTCCTTCAGCTGCTCCTCGCGCTCGGCCATTCCGGCCCTCACGTCCTGGGCGAACTGCTTGGCCAGGTCCCCCAGGTGCAGCGCACCGCGCGCGGCGGTGCCGGAGAGACTGTCCGGGGTGAGCCGCTGCGCGGCCTCGTTGGCCTTCTTCATGGCCCAGACGGTGGCGCCGGCGCCGACCGCCATCCAGAAGACGCGTCCCATGCCGTCAGCCCCTCACCGCACGCCGGACCCGGGAGAGCAGGCCGGTCCTGGGCGCGGTCGCGGCGCGCACCTCGGCCCGGACCAGCCGGGCCAGCTCCTCGCGCTCGCCGGCCTGCGACGGCACCGGCGGCAGACCGCCCTGCTGCCGCGCGACGGCCTTGCGCACGCCGTAGCTGAACGCCGCGACCTTGACCAGCGGTCCGCCCAGGGTGGCGGCCACGGTGGAGGAGAGCGCGTTGGCGTTGGCGGCGGCGTCCTGCACGTTGGCGGTGATCTCGTCCACCCGCTCCAGCTGCTGGTTGGCGCTGCGCACGGCGGCGCCCGCGTCGGTCAGCAGCGGGACGGCCTGCTCGGTCACCGCGGAGACCAGGACGGCGGCCTCCTTGAGCACCCGGGAGAGGCGGACCAGCACGACGGCGAGCAGGGTGACCAGGACCGCCCAGAACACGGCGACGAGCAATCCGGCCAGCTCTCCCACGGACACCTTGCGCGCTCCCTCGCCTTGCAGTTCTTCAGACGGAACCCTATCGCGCCCACGCCTGATTCCCGGACCGGGTTCTTTCCCCGGCGATCCGGTCGGATGTGCGATCCGCGCGCGTAACCTACCGGCCGGTCACCTCGTTCTGCCTGGCAGGCCGTCGCCCGTACGGCCCGACGCACGTCCGGACCACGGCGGTCCGGCCTGGAGCACGGGGAGCAGCCTTTGGCCGGGGACCGGAGAGCACAGCCCTGGGAGCCCGGGGCGGGACCGCACGGTCCTGAGCCCGGCCGGCTGCCGGCCGAGGTGACGGCCTTCGTCGGGCGGCAGGCCGAACTGGCCGAACTGACCGGCCTGCTGGCCTCGGCCCGGCTGGTGACCGTCACCGGTCCCGGCGGCGTGGGCAAGAGCCGGCTGGCGCTGCGCGCGGCGGCCCGGGCGGCCGGCGCGTTCCCGGACGGCACCTGGCTGGTGGACGTGGCCCCGGTGCAGGACGGGCTGCTGCTCGGCGACGCCGTCCTGGAGGCGCTGCGGTTCGCCGACGGCACCGCCCGTCCGCCGCTGGACGTCCTGACCGAGCGGCTGGCCGGCCGGCGCCTGCTGCTGGTGCTGGACGGCTGCGAGCACCTGGTGGAGGCCTGCGCGGACCTGGCCGACGCGCTGCTGCGGGCGCTGCCCGGCCTGCGGCTGCTGACCACCAGCCGCACCGCCCTGCGGGCCTCGGGCGAGCACCTGCTCGCCCTCGCGCCGCTGCCGGTCGACCTCGCACCGCCCGGCCCGGTGCGGCCGGGCGCGCTGCCAGACGCGGTCCGGCTGTTCGCCGACCGGGCCCGGGCGGTGCTGCCGTCCTTCGAGGTGACGGAGGCCAACGCGGAGGCGGTCGCGCTGCTCTGCCGCCGGCTGGACGGCCTGCCGCTGGCCGTGGAGCTGGCCGCCGGGCGGCTGCGCGCGCTGTCCGTGGAGCAGGTCACCGCCCGGCTGGACGACCGTTTCCGGCTGCTCACCGGCGGCTCCCGGACGGCCCTGCCCCGGCACCGGACGCTGCGCACGACGATCGGCTGGAGTCATGAGCTGTGCACCGTGCAGGAACGTTTACTCTGGGCCCGCCTGTCGGTCTTCGCCGGCGGCTTCGACCTGGAGGCCGCCGAGTACGTCTGCGCCGGCGAGGGCATCGAGGCCGAGGAGGTGCTCGACCTCCTCGACGAGCTGGTGGCGAAGTCCGTCGTCCTGAGCGAGGACAGCGCCTTCGGCGTGCGCTTCCGGCTGCTGGACTCCCTGCGCGAGTACGGCGGCCAGTGGCTGCGCGCCGCCGGCGAGGAGCAGCGGCTGCTGCGCCGCCACCGCGACTGGTACCTGGGCGTCGCCACCTGGGGCGAGGTCGAGTGGTTCGGCCCCCGGCAGGCGGAGACCGCCGAGCGCACCGGGCTCGCCCACGGCAACCTCCGCGCGGCGCTGGAGTACTGCCTCGGCGAGCCCGGCGAGGAGCAGATCGCCCTGCTGCTGGCCGCCACGCTCTGGTTCTACTGGGTCGGCTGCGGCCACCTCGGCGAGGGCCGGCACTGGCTGGACCGCGCGCTCGCCCTGGACCGCGAGCCCACCGAGGCCCGGGCGAAGGCGCTCTGGGTCACCGGTCACCTGGCAGTCCTCCAGGGCGACCTCGGCTTCGCCCGCCCGGCACTGGAGGACTGCCGCCGCCAGGCGCTGAACACCGGCGACGACCGGGCCCTGGCCTACGCCGTCCACCGCCAGGGCTGTGTCGCGCTGGTCGGCGACGACCCCGACCGGGCCGCCGAGCTGTTCGAGGAGGCGCTCTGGCACTACCGGACCATCGGCGAGCTCAACAGCAACGTGGTGATGGCCATGCTGGAACTGGGCCTGGCCTACCTGTTCCAGGGCGACCTGGACAGCGGCGAGCTCTGGTTCCGCCAGGCCCGCGAGCTGTGCGAGGAGCACGGCGAGCAGTGGGCCTACGGGTACGTGCACTACGCGATGGCGTACTCGCACTGGCTGGACGGCGCCGTCCAGCCCGCCCGGACGCTGGCCCGGGAGTGCGTACGGCTGCACCACCTCTTCCACGACCTGCTCGGCCTCGCGCTGGGCGTCGACCTGCTGGCGCTGCTGGAGACGGAGCCGGGCAGACCGGGCGAGCCGGGTGACCTGCGCGAGGCCCGGGTGCTGCAGGGAGCCGCGCACCGGCTCTGGCGCACGGTCGGCAACCCGTTCCTGGGCTCGCGGAACTTCTTCGGCCCGCACCAGGAGTGCGCGGAGCGGGCCCTGGCCGGGCTGACCGCCCAGGAGTACGAGGACTGCTACGAGGCCGGCACCCTGCTGGACCTGGACGCGGCGGTCGTCCGGGCGCTCGGCGGCGGGGGCTCGGCGGCGGCCCCCGGGCCGGCCCCGGGCCCCCGCTCGGCGGCGCCCGCGTCGGCGCCCTCACCGGCGCGGAATAGTTGAAACTTGCCGATTGCTTGAGGAGGCAAGTAACCGCCCGGAAGGAACACCATGGCCGTCAACAACGCCGCCGACGAGTACCGCATGGCGAAGTTCTACTTCGACTCCAAGGCGTACACCGACGCGGCCCGCACGCTCGAAGGCGTACTGGCCGAGGAGCCGACCAACCTCTCCGTCCGGCTGCTGCTGGCCCGCAGCTACTTCCACTCGGCCCAGCTGCGCCGCGCCGAGGCCGAGCTGCTGCGGATCCTGGAGGCCGACCCGGCCGAGGACTACGCCCGGCTGATGCTCGGCCGCACCCTGGAGCGCCAGGGCCGCGCCGAGGAGGCCCGCCCGCACCTGCGGCTGGCCGCCGCGATGACCGGCGAGAGCATCTGACACTGGCGGGAAAAGGGACGAGCCCCCGTCGCCTCGGAAGGCGACGGGGGCTCGCTGGTGTTCGCGAAGAGCGAAGCCGGGTCAGCGCGAGTAGTACTCGACGACCAGCTGCTCGTCACAGATCACCGGGACCTCCTTGCGCTGCGGCGCACGGTCCAGGCGGAAGGCCAGGGCCTTCAGGTTGACCTCGAGGTACTTCGGGGTCTGGCCCTCACCCGCGTAGCCACCCTCACGGGCGACCTGGAAGGGGACCTTCTCCTTGCTGCGCTCGCGGACGGTCACCACGAAGCCGGGCTTCATCTGGAACGACGGCTTGTTGACCTTGCCACCGTTGACCTCGATGTGGCCGTGGACGACCATCTGGCGGGCCTGGTAGATGGTGCGGGCGATGCCCGAACGCAGGACCAGGGAGTCCAGACGGGTCTCCAGGTCGGCGACGAGCGCCTCACCGGTCTTGCCCTCGGCCTTCTTCGCGCGGTCGAACGCGCGCGCCATCTGCTTCTCGCTCAGGTCGTACTGAGCGCGCAGACGCTGCTTCTCGAGCAGACGGACCTTGTAGTCCGAGTTCTGCTTGCGGCCACGGCCGTGCTGGCCGGGCGGGTACGGGCGGGCCTCGAAGTACTTGACGGACTTCGGGGTCAGCGGCACACCGAGCGCGCGCGCGATCTTGACCTTGGGACGCTTCTGGTTCGCCATGAACCAAACCTTCCTTGCTTACGAATACGGCTTCACCAGGTGTTGACGGAGGTCGCATGTCGCGACCCGGAGAAAACCCCACCGCCTGCGCGATGGGATCAGCCGCTCTCCGGAGCCGGGCACGGAAGTGCTGGTCACACGGACCGACCCGGGAACCCGGGCCGCCCGCGACACCGGTGACGGTGCGCGACGCTCCTGGTGCGGGCCTCCCGGAGGAGGCCTACCGCCGATGCCCCGCTGGTGCGGCCGGTCGGTGGGGTCTCCCCCGCCGCCGTCCCGGGACATGGCACTCCGACGAAGTATACCGGTGGATCACTCGCCCTTTTCCCCGGGCTGCTCCTCGGGCTTCTTCCCGTCCCTCTTCTCCACCCTGCGCTCCCCCCGCAGCCGCCCGCGCGTCCACTCCACCACGTCCGCGTACCGGGCCTCGCCGCCGCGCCTGGTCGGCTGGTAGTACTCCTTGCCGTGCACCGCGTCCGGCGCGTACTGCTGGGCGGCGATGCCCTCCGGCAGGTCGTGCGGGTACCGGTAGCCCTTGCCGTGGCCGAGCTTGCCCGCGCCGCCGTAGTGGGCGTCCCGCAGGTGGGACGGGACGGCGCCGGCCAGGCCCTGCCGGACGTCCGCCAGCGCCGCGTCGATCGCCAGGTAGGCGGCGTTGGACTTGGGCGCGAGGGCCAGCGCGATGGCCGCCTGGGAGAGGATGATCCGGGCCTCCGGGAAGCCGATCAGGGCCACCGCCTGGGCCGCCGCCACCGCCGTCTGCAGGGCCGTCGGGTCCGCCAGGCCGACGTCCTCGCTGGCCGAGATCATCAGCCGGCGGGCGATGAACCGCGGGTCCTCCCCCGCCTCGATCATCCGGGCCAGGTAGTGCAGGGTGGCGTCCACGTCGCTGCCGCGGATCGACTTGATCAGCGCGCTGGCCACGTCGTAGTGCTGGTCGCCGTCCTTGTCGTAACGCACCGCCGCGTGGTTGACCGCCGTCTCGGTGAGGGCCAGCGTGATGCTCGGCTCACCCTCCTCCAGCGCCGCCCCGGCCGCCGCCTCCAGGGTGGTGAGCGCCTTGCGGGCGTCCCCGCCGGCCAGGCGCACCAGGTGGTCCTCGGCCTCCGCGGACAGTTCCAGCGCGCCCTCCAGGCCGCGCTCGTCGGCCACCGCGCGGCGCAGCAGCGCCCGGATGTCCTCGTCGGTCAGCGACTCCAGGGTGAGCAGCAGCGAGCGGGACAGCAGCGGGGAGATCACCGAGAAGTACGGGTTCTCCGTCGTCGCCGCGATCAGGGTGACCCACCGGTTCTCCACGGCCGGCAGCAGAGAGTCCTGCTGGGCCTTGGAGAAGCGGTGGATCTCGTCCAGGAAGAGCACGGTCTCCCGGCCGGACATCCCGACCGCCCGCCGGGCGCCGTCGATCACCGCCCGGACCTCCTTGACCCCGGCGGTGATCGCGGACAGTTCCACGAAGCGGCCCTCGACCGCCTGGCTGATCACGTGCGCCAGGGTGGTCTTGCCGGTGCCGGGCGGCCCCCAGAGGATCACCGAGCTGGTCGCCGCCGGGCCGCGCGAGCCCGCGACCAGCCGGCGCAGCGGCGAGCCGGGCTTCAGCAGCTGCCGCTGCCCGGCCACCTCGTCCAGGGTGCGCGGACGCATCCGTACGGCCAGGGGCGCCCGGCCGGGCTCCCTGGTCTGGCGTTCCTCGGCTGCGGCGGTGAAGAGGTCCGGTTCGTCCACACCGGAAGCCTATGCGAGGCCCCGGACAGCCCGGGCCGCTACTCCAGCGCGGCGGCGTGGTCCGGGACGTACTTCTGCAGGTCACGCGGGGGGCGCTGGTAGCCGCGCGACGCGGGGCGGGGCGGCAGCTTGATCTGCGGGACCTTCGTCTCCTGGTACGGCACGGTGGACAGCAGGTGGGCGATCATGTTGATCCTGGCCCGGCGCTTGTCGTCGCTCTCCACCACGTGCCAGGGCGAGTCCGGGATGTCGGTGTGGAGGAACATCTCGTCCTTGGCCCGCGAGTAGTCCTCCCAGCGGGTGATCGACTCGACGTCCATCGGGGAGAGCTTCCAGCGCTTCATCGGGTCCTCCAGTCGGTCCCGGAACCGCCGCTCCTGCTCGGTGTCGCTCACCGAGAACCAGTACTTGCGCAGCAGGATGCCCGACTCGATCAGCATCCGTTCGAAGGTCGGGCACTGGTGCAGGAACTGCCAGTACTCGTCGTCGTCGCAGAAGCCCATCACGCGCTCGACACCCGCGCGGTTGTACCAGCTGCGGTCGAACAGCACGATCTCCCCGGCGGCCGGCAGGTGCTCGACGTAGCGCTGGAAGTACCACTGGGTCTTCTGCCGCTCGGTCGGCGTGGGCAGCGCCGCGACCCGGGCGATGCGCGGGTTCAGGTACTCCGTCACCCGCTGGATCGCTCCGCCCTTGCCCGCCGCGTCACGCCCCTCGAAGACCACCACCAGCCGGGCGCCCTCGACCCGCACCCACTCCTGGAGCTTCACCAGCTCCTGCTGGAGCCGCAGCAGTTCCCTCTCGTACGGCCTCTTGGCCAGCTTCTCCGGCTTGCCGCCGCGCTGCTGCTCGCCCACCCTCGGGTCCTCCGTTCGGTCGAATGCTGATGAGCACTCACCGTAGGCGCCGCTGGCCGGATCCGCAGGTCGGCGGGGCGTGGCGACCGGGGCGGTCTCGTGGACCGGCCCTGGGAGAGGCCCCCGAGGGAGACGGGCCCCTAGAGGGCGAGGAAGGGCTCGGGGTAGCTGCAGAGCCCGCGCGGGCCGCCGTCGTACCCCGTCAGCGGCAGCGCCTGGAAGTACGTCTCCGGCACCTCGAACGGGCCGGTGACCTCGTGCCGCCCGGCCGGCGCGAAGCCGAACCGCTTGTAGTACTCCGGATCGCCGAGGACGACCACGAGCTTCTCGCCCGCGTCCTCGGCCGCCGCCAGCGCGGCCCGGACGACCAGCTCGCCGACCCCCCGGCGCTGCCACTCGGGCGCCACCGCGACCGGCGCGAGCGCCAGCCCCGTGCCGTCGCCGACCCGCAGCCGGCTCAGCAGCGCGTGCCCGATCACCAGCCCGGTCCGGTCGACCGCCACCACGGACAGGCCGGGCAGCCAGGCGGGATCGCGGCGCAGCGCGTCCACCAGGTCCGCCTCGTCCGGGCCGGGGAACGCGGCCATGTGGACGCGCCTGGTCGCCGGGGCATCGTCCGGACATTCGACTCTCGTTGTGACCTGCATTGAGTCAACCCTCCCTGTGTCACACACCGTTGTGGACCGGCCCCGGACGGTGGGTGGACCGTCCGGGGCCGTTGCAGGTTAGCGGATGACGCGGTGTCAGGACTTGGGCTGAGCCTCGCCCTTGGCGTCCTCGCGGACCTTCGGCTGGGCGTCCACGCCGGCCTCGCGGCGCTGCGCCGGGGTGATCGGGGTCGGGGCGCCGGTCAGCGGGTCGCCGCCGGTGGACGTCTTCGGGAAGGCGATGACGTCCCGGATGGTGTCGTACCCGCCCAGCAGCGTGACGATGCGGTCCAGGCCGAAGGCGACACCACCGTGCGGCGGCGGGCCGTAGTTGAAGGCGTCCAGCAGGAAGCCGAACTGCGAGGCCGCCTCCTCCTCGGAGAGGCCGATCGCGTCGAACGCCCGCTTCTGCACGTCGCGCTGGTGGATACGGATCGAACCGCCGCCCAGCTCCGAGCCGTTGAGGACCAGGTCGTAGGCGTTGGACAGCGCCGAGCCCGGGTCGGTGTCGAAGGTGGCCAGCGACTCCGCGGTCGGGGCGGTGAACGGGTGGTGCACCGCGTGCCAGCCCTGGAACTGACCCTTGTCGTCCTCGATCGGCTCGAACATCGGGAAGTCGACGACCCAGAGGAAGGCCCACTTGGACTCGTCGATCAGCTCGCAGCGGCGGCCGATCTCCAGACGGGCGGCGCCGAGCAGCTCCTGCGAGGCGCGCTCCTTGCCGGCCGCGAAGAAGACCGCGTCGCCGTTCTTGGCGCCCGCGGCGGCGGCGAGGCCGGCCAGGTGCTCCTCGGAGAGGTTCTTGGCGACCGGGCCGCGCAGCTCGCCGGTCTCGGCGTCGATGAGGACGTACGCCAGGCCCTTGGCGCCGCGCGCCTTGGCCCAGTCCTGCCAGGCGTCCAGCTGCTTGCGCGGCTGCGAGGCACCGCCGGGCATGACCACGGCGCCGACGTACGGGGCCTGGAAGACGCGGAAGTCGGTGCCCTTGAAGTACTCGGTCAGGTCGGTGAGCTCCTGGCCGAAGCGGACGTCCGGCTTGTCCGAGCCGTAGCGGCCCATGGCGTCCGCGTAGGTCATCCGCGGCAGCGGGTTCGGGACCTCGTAGCCGTGCACCTCGCGCCAGATGGCACCGATGATCTTCTCGCCGAGGGCCAGGATGTCCTCCTGGTCGACGAAGGAGGCCTCGATGTCCAGCTGGGTGAACTCCGGCTGCCGGTCGGCGCGGAAGTCCTCGTCGCGGAAGCAGCGGGCGATCTGGTAGTAGCGCTCCATGCCGGCCACCATCAGCAGCTGCTTGAACAGCTGGGGCGACTGCGGCAGGGCGTACCAGTGGCCGGGCTGGAGGCGGACCGGGACGAGGAAGTCGCGGGCGCCCTCGGGGGTGGAGCGGGTGAGGTACGGCGTCTCGATGTCGAGGTAGTCGTTCTCCTCCATCACCCGGCGGATGATGTTGTTGACCTTGGAGCGCAGGCGCAGGCCCTTGGCCGGGCCCTCACGGCGCAGGTCCAGGTAGCGGTAGCGCAGCCGGACCTCCTCGTTGACCGTGCCCGGCTCGTACTCGGCGACCGGGAAGGGCAGCGGGGCGGCCTCGGAGAGCACCTCGATCTCGCTGACGACGACCTCGACGGCGCCGGTCGGGATGTCGGGGTTCTCGTTGCCCTCGGGGCGGACCCGGACGTCGCCGACGACCTTGACGCAGTACTCGGCGCGCAGGCCGTGCACCGAGTCGAGGTCGCGGACCACGATCTGCACGGTGCCGGAGGCGTCGCGCAGATCGATGAAGGCGACGCCGCCGTGGTCGCGGCGGCGGGCGACCCAGCCGGCCAGGGTGACGGTGGTGCCTGCGTGCTCCGGGCGGAGCGTGCCCGCGTCGTGCGTGCGGATCACAGCTGCTTCTCCTTCAGGGTGGTGACGAGTGCGTCGAGGGCGACGGGGGTCTGCTCGCCGGTGCTCAGGTCCTTGAGCTGGACGACGCCCTCGGCGAGGTCCCGGTCCCCGGCGATCAGGGCGAAGCGGGCGCCGGACCGGTCGGCGGACTTCATGGCGTTCTTGATGCTCTTGACGCCGAAGGCGAGGTCGGTGGCCACGCCGGCCCGGCGCAGCTCGGTCACCTTGGCGAACAGGACGTCCTTGGCCTCCTCGCCGAGCGCGACGGCGAACACGGCGGTGGCGGACGGCAGGTCGAGGGTGATGCCCTCGGCCTCCATCGCGAGGAAGGTGCGGTCCACACCGAGCGCCCAGCCGACGGACGGCAGCGCCGGGCCGCCGATCATCTCGGACAGGCCGTCGTAGCGGCCGCCGCCGCCGATCGCGGACTGGGCGCCGAGGCCGTTGTGCACGAACTCGAAGGTGGTGCGGGTGTAGTAGTCCAGGCCGCGCACCAGCTTGGGGTCGTCCACGTAGGCCACGCCCGCCGCGGTGAGCAGCTCGCGCACCTTCTCGTGGTACGCCTTGCACTCCTCGCACAGGTAGTCGCGCAGCATCGGCGCGTCGACCAGCTGGGCCTGCACGGACTCGCGCTTGTCGTCGAGGACGCGCAGCGGGTTGATCTCGGCGCGGCGACGGGTCTCCTCGTCCAGGTCCAGGCCGGAGAGGAACTCGATCAGCGCGGCGCGGTAGACCGGGCGGCACTGCTTGTCGCCGAGGCTGTTGAGCAGCAGCGAGTAGTTCCGCACGCCGAGCGAGCTGAAGGCGTCGTCGGCCAGGATGACCAGCTCGGCGTCGAGCGCCGGGTCCTCCGCGCCGATCGCCTCGGCGCCGACCTGGGAGAACTGGCGGTAGCGGCCCTTCTGGGCGCGCTCGTAGCGGTAGTACGAGGCGGAGTACCAGAGCTTGACCGGCAGGTTGCCCTGCTTGTGCAGGTTGGCCTGGAGGGCGGCGCGCAGCACCGGGGCGGTGCCCTCGGGGCGCAGCGCGAGCTCGTCGCCGCCCTTGGTGGTGAGGGTGTACATCTCCTTGGAGACGATGTCGGTGGACTCGCCGACACCGCGGGAGAACAGCTTCACGTCCTCGAAGACCGGGGTCTCGACGTAGCCGTAACCGGCCCGGCGGGAGGGCCCGGAGAGCCGGTCGCGGATCGCCAGGAAGGTCGCGGAGCTGGGGGGCAGCAGGTCGTAGGTGCCCTTGGGGGCGGTGAAGGTGCTCAACTTCTCTTCCGTCACATTCCTCGTCGCGGGAAAGCCGGGGCGCCCGCCGCCCCTGCTGCCTGTCGGAGGTAGGGGTTGGTGGCGCGCTCGCGGCCGATGGTGGTCTGACCGCCGTGGCCGGAGAGGACCACGGTGGAATCGTCGAGGGGCAGGCACACCCGGGCCAGCGAGTTCATGATCGCCTCGCTGTCCCCGCCCGGGAGGTCGGTACGCCCTATGGAGCCGGCGAACAGCAGGTCGCCCGAGAACAGCACCGGGGGGAGGTCCTCGGCACCGGGCGTCCGGAAGGTCACCGACCCCCCGGTATGGCCCGGGGCGTGGTCCACCGTGAGCTTCAGGCCGGCCAGCTCCAGCACGCTGCCGTCGGTGAGCTCGCGCACGTCGTCGGGCTCGCCGACGGTGAGCTCGCCCATCAGCTGGGTGCCCAGGGAGCGGCCGAGCGCCTTCTCCGGGTCGGACATCATGTAGCGGTCCTCGGGGTGGATCCAGGCCGGGACGCCGCGGGCGCCGCAGACCGGGACCACCGAGGCCACGTGGTCGATGTGGCCGTGGGTGAGCAGCACGGCGACGGGCTTCAGCCGGTGCTCGCGGACCATCTCCTCGACGCCCCGGGCCGCCTGGTGGCCGGGATCGACGATGACGCACTCCTCGCCCGCCGCCGGAGCGACCAGGTAGCAGTTGGTGCCCCAGGCTCCAGCGGGGAATCCGGCGATGAACACGCTCGTCCTTCGTGATGTGGTCGGCGACGGCTACGGGATGCAAGTCAAGTGGTGTAAGCGCAGCCTACCGGCGGTCCGGGTCCGGTTGCGAACCAGATGGCGGTCGCGGGGCACGCGGCCTGACAGGTTCACCGCGTTCTTACGGGCCGGGTCCCTACACTTGGCCGCCGAGGGATGCGATGATCCGCTCCGGAATCCATCCACTTTTCCCGCACATCCGTAGGAGACACGGCCGGTGGTCAGCAGCGAACAGCGGCGGCGGCAGCTCGCCCGAGAGAAGTACGAGCGCCAGTTGGAGCGCCGCGTCGCGGCCGAGTCCGCGCGCAAGCGGCGCAACACGATCCTGGGCGCCTCGCTCGCGGTCGTGGTGCTGGCCGGCGGTGGCACCCTGATCGCCACCGGCGCGTTCAGTTCGGACGACAAGGGCGACAAGAAGGCCTCGGCCGCGAACAGCGCCCAGGCCGCGCCGACCGCGGAGCCGACCACCCCGACCCGCAAGCCGGTCGAGGGCTGCGCCGCCCCGGCGCCGGGCGCGCCCAGCGGCAAGCAGTGGCAGGCCGAGCCGCCGATGACGATCGACCCGAGCGGCTCGTACGCCATGACGCTGGACAGCAACTGCGGCAAGGTGACGATCGCGCTGGACGCGGCCAAGGCCCCGCACACCGTGAACTCCTTCGCCTTCCTCGCCGGCGAGAAGTTCTTCGACCACACCAAGTGCCACCGCCTCACCACCGACGGCATCTTCGTGCTCCAGTGCGGCGACCCGACCGCCAGCGCGACCGTCCCGGGCGGCACCGGCGGTCCCGGCTACAAGTTCGCGGACGAGAACCTGGCCGGCGCGACGTACCCGGCCGGCACCGTGGCGATGGCCAACTCGGGCCCGGGCACCAACGGCAGCCAGTTCTTCCTGGTCTACAAGGACACCAAGCTGCCGCCGAACTACACCCCCTTCGGCAAGATCACCGGCGGTCTGGACGCGGTGCAGAAGATCGCCGCCGCGGGCACCCTGGAGGGCTCGCCGGACGGCCACCCGATGGCCGACGTCACCTTCAACTCCGTTACGGTGGCGAAGGGTTGACCGACTCCGGGGCCGTGGGGGGGGGGGGGGGGCGGCGCCCCCCCCCCCCCCCCCCCCCCCCCCCCCCCCCCCCCCCGCCCCCCCCCCCCCCCCCCCCCCCCCCCCCCCGCCCGGGGGGTGGGGGGCGG
>NZ_JBICZE010000006.1:142017-177106 GCF_043201735.1 Kitasatospora sp. NPDC048286 | reverse complement strand
CCGCCCACACCACCGAGACCCCGGCGGGGGGCGCTTCCCCCCCCCCCCCCGCCGGGGGGGGGGGGGCGCGCCGCCCCCCCCCCCCCCCCCACGGCCCCGGACCGAAATCGCCCGGCCCGGATGCGGACAGCACCGGTCCTGGTCGCCTATGTTGGCGTTGTATAGGGTGCCCGGACCCGCCTAGCCGTCACCCTCGGCAGCAAGGCACGGCGGACGGGGACGGCGGACTCTTTCGGTCCGTCGCACATCAACTGTGGACGACGGACGCGCGCCGCCCCGGCGCGGGCGCGACGTCATGTGGAGGACGCGCTATGAGCAGCGACCCGTGGGGCCGTGTGGACGAGCAGGGCACGGTCTACGTCAGGACGGCCGACGGTGAACGCGTCGTCGGTTCCTGGCAGGCCGGCTCGCCCGAGGAGGCCCTCGCCTACTTCGAGCGCAAGTACCAGGGCATCGAGGTGGAGATCGGCCTGCTGGAGAAGCGGGTGCGCACCACCGACCTGGCCGCGAAGGACGCCCAGACCGCGCTGGAGCACCTGCGTGCCCAGGTGGTCGAGGGGCACGCGGTCGGCGACCTGGAGGGCCTGGCCAAGCGGCTGGACACGCTCGCCGGTGAGATCGAGAGCCGGCGCGAGGAGCGCAAGGCCGCTCGCGCCAAGGCCCAGGACGAGGCCCGTTCGGCCAAGGAGGCCCTGGTCTCCGAGGCCGAGCAGCTCGCCGAGTCCACCCAGTGGCGGGAGGCCGGGGACCGGCTGCGCGCCCTGGTGGACACCTGGAAGGGCCTGCCGCGGCTGGACCGCAAGAGCGACGACGAGCTGTGGCACCGCTTCTCGCACGCCCGCTCGGTCTTCTCCAAGCACCGCAAGGCGCACTTCGCCACCCTGGACGCCGAGCGCGAGAAGGCCCGGCAGACCAAGGAGTCGCTGGTCGCCGAGGCCGAGGCGCTGTCCTCGTCCACGGAGTGGGGCAGCACCGCCGCCTCCTACCGCGACCTGATGGCGCGCTGGAAGGCCGCCGGCCGGGCCCAGCGGGACATCGAGGACGAGCTGTGGGCGCGGTTCCGCGGCGCCCAGGACGTCTTCTTCCAGGCCCGCTCCTCGGTGTTCAGCGAGCGGGACGCCGAGCAGGTGGAGAACCAGAAGCTCAAGGAGACGCTGGCCACCGAGGCCGAGGCGATCCTGCCGATCACCGACCTCAAGGCCGCCAAGGCCGCGCTGCGCGAGGTCAACGAGCGCTGGGAGGCCATCGGCCACGTGCCGCGCGAGGTCCGTCCGAAGCTGGACGGCCGGCTGAACACGGTCGAGCGGGCCATCCGCGAGGCCGAGGAGGCCGAGTGGAAGCGCTCCAACCCGGAGGCCAAGGCCCGCGCGGCCGGCATGGTGGGCCTGTTCCAGGCGAAGGCCGACAAGATCCAGACCGACCTGGACAAGGCCCGCGCGGCCGGCAACTCCTCCAAGGTCGCCAAGCTGGAGTCCGAGCTGGCCGGCGTGCGGACCCTGCTGGACCAGGCGCACAAGAGCCAGGAGGAGTTCAGCGGCTGATCGCCCTGACCCGCCGAACGGCGAAGGCCCCCCGGGAGCACTCCCGGGGGGCCTTCCGCGCTCTTGCCGCCCCAGGACGGGGCGGCACCGCTACTTGCGGGCGGAGGTGACGCGGTAGACGTCGTACACGCCCTCGACGCCGCGCACCGCCTTGAGCACGTGGCCCAGGTGCTTCGGGTCGCCCATCTCGAAGGTGAAGCGGCTCATCGCCACCCGGTCCCGGGAGGTCTGCACCGCCGCCGACAGGATGTTGACGTGCTGGTCGGACAGCACCCGGGTGACGTCCGAGAGCAGCCGGGAGCGGTCCAGCGCCTCGACCTGGATGGCCACCAGGAAGACCGAGGACTGGGTGGCCGCCCACTCGACGTCGATCATGCGCTCCGGCTGCTGGCTCAGCGCGTCCACGTTGACGCAGTCGGCGCGGTGCACCGAGACGCCGTTGCCGCGGGTCACGAAGCCGACGATCGGGTCGCCCGGCACCGGGGTGCAGCAGCGGGAGAGCTTGACCCAGACGTCCTCGACGCCCTTGACGATCACACCCGGGTCGCCCTTGGCCCGGCGGCGCACCGCGCGGCGGTTGTCGTGGGTCGGGGTGGCGGTCTCCGCCAGGTCCTCGGTCGCGCCCTCCTCGCCGCCGAGCGCCTGCACCAGCTTCTGCACGATGTTCGGCGCGGCGACGTGGCCCTCGCCGATCGCGGCGTAGAGCGAGGAGATGTCGGGGTAGCGCATCTCGTGGGCCAGGGTGACCAGCGAGTCACCGGTCAGGATCCGCTGGATCGGCAGGCCCTGCTTGCGCATCGCCCGGACGATCGCCTCCTTGCCGTGCTCGATCGCCTCCTCACGGCGCTCCTTGGAGAACCAGGCGCGGATCTTGTTGCGGGCACGCGGCGACTTGACGAAGCCCAGCCAGTCCCGGGACGGGCCGGCGTTCTCCGCTTTGGAGGTGAACACCTCGACGGTGTCGCCGTTCTCCAGGGTCGACTCCAGCGGCACCAGCCGCCCGTTGACCCGGGCGCCTATCGTCCGGTAGCCGACCTCGGTGTGCACGGCGAAGGCGAAGTCGACCGGGGTGGCCCCGGCCGGCAGGGCTATCACGTCGCCCTTGGGGGTGAAGACGAAGACCTCGTTGCTGGCCAGGTCGAAGCGCAGCGACTCCAGGAACTCGCCCGGGTCGGCGGTCTCCTTCTGCCAGTCCAGCAGCTGCCGCAGCCAGGCCATCTCGTTGACGGCGCCGGCCTTGTCGTCCTTGCGGACCTGGGTCGGGGTGTCGGTACGCACCTTGGACGCCCCGGCCACCGCGCGCTGCTTGTACTTCCAGTGCGCGGCGATGCCGTACTCGGCCCGCCGGTGCATGTCGAAGGTGCGGATCTGCAGCTCGACCGGCTTGCCCCCAGGACCGATCACCGTGGTGTGCAGCGACTGGTACATGTTGAACTTGGGCATCGCGATGTAGTCCTTGAACCGCCCCGGCACCGGGTTCCACCGCGCGTGGATGGTGCCCAGCGCCGCGTAGCAGTCGCGGACGGTGTCGACCAGGACCCGGATGCCCACCAGGTCGTAGATCTCGGCGAAGTCCCGGCCCCGGACGATCATCTTCTGGTAGACCGAGTAGTAGTGCTTCGGCCGGCCGGTGACGGAGGCGGTGATCCGGGCGCCGCGCAGGTCCGCCTGGACCTGGTCGATGACGGTCGCCAGGTACTCGTCCCGCTTGGGGGCGCGCTCGGCGACCAGCCGGACGATCTCGTCGTACATCTTGGGGTAGAGGATCGCGAAGGCGAGGTCCTCCAGCTCCCACTTGATGGTGTTCATGCCCAGCCGGTGCGCCAGCGGGGCGTAGATCTCCAGCGTCTCGCGGGCCTTCTTCTCCTGCTTCTCCCGCTTGAGGTAGCGCATCGTGCGCATGTTGTGCAGGCGGTCGGCCAGCTTGATCACCAGGACCCGCGGGTCCTTGGCCATCGCCACGACCATCTTGCGGACGGTCTCGGCCTGCGCGGCCTCGCCGAACTTGACCCGGTCCAGCTTGGTGACGCCGTCCACCAGCAGGGCCACCGAGTCGCCGAAGTCCTTGCGCAGGGTCTCCAGGCCGTAGTCGGTGTCCTCGACGGTGTCGTGCAGCAGCCCGGCCATCAGGGTCGGGGCGTCCATGCCGAGCTCGGCCAGGATCGTCGCCACGGCCAGCGGGTGGGTGATGTACGGGTCGCCGCTCTTGCGCTTCTGGCCGCGGTGCCACTTCTCGGCGACCGCGTACGCCTTCTCGATGTCGCGCAGCAGCGCCGGGTCGGCCTTGGGGTCGTTGGCCCGGATCGAGCGGAACAGCGGCTCCAGGACGGGGTTGAGCACGCTGGAGCGCTGGCCGCCCAGGCGGGCCAGCCGGGCTCGCATGCCGCCGGTGGAGCCGCGGCCGGAGGGGCCGAGCGAACGCGACGAGGTCGGCGCCGGGCGTGCCGGGGTGGCCCCCGAGGGCGTGGGACGGTTTTCGGGGGTGGCCGCTGCGGCCGTGGGCACAACCTCGTCGGGCAAGGACAACTCCTCGGGGCACCGGGGCCGACCCCTGCCGGGACCCGAACGGTCGGGCAGAACCGGGAGGGGATGAATCTTCATGGTACCGAGCCGGGCGCCGGGGTGTTCATCCGGCCGTGCCAGGAAACGGGAGGACGGCGGTCGGATGTTCCGACCGCCGTCCTCCCGAGGTGTCCGTCAGACCGTGACCAGCGTCTCCAGCGGAGCGCCGTCCAGGTGCCCGGCCAGCCGCTCGCGGCCGTCCAGGAAGCCCAGCTCCATCAGCACCACGACGCCCGCCAGCTCGGCCCCGGCCTCCTTCACCAGGTCCAGCGAGGCGCCGATGGTGCCGCCGGTGGCCAGCACGTCGTCCACCACCAGCACCCGCTCACCGGGAGCGAAGGCGTCGCACTGCACCTCCAGCGTCGCCGAGCCGTACTCCAGCTCGTACGAGCGCCGGAACACCTCGCCGGGCAGCTTGCCCTGCTTGCGGATCGGCACGAAGCCGAGGCCGGCCGCGAAGGCCGCCGGAGCCGCCAGCACGAAGCCGCGCGCCTCCAGGCCCACCACCTTGGTCGCACCGAGCTGCTTGGCCCGGTCCGCCAGCGCGCCGGTCAGGGCGCCGAAGGCCTCGGCGTCGGCGAGCAGCGGCGCGATGTCCTTGAACAGCACACCCGGCTTCGGGTAGTCCGGGACGTCCCGGATCCGGCTGTTCAGCAGCTCGGCCAGTGCGGTGTCGACGGTGGTCACGGTTCTGTCCTTAACGGTCCGGTGGGGCCCCTGGGTCGTGCCCGGGGTCAGCGCTTGGTGGACGGACGGCCCTTGGCACGGGCGGTGCCGGCCGACCGGCCACGCTGTCCGACCATACCCGCAGGCTGCTCCTCGTCCGTCGGCTCCCCGTCCGCCTCGGCACCGTCCGCGGCCTCGGCCTTGGCGGCTGCGGCGGCCCGGTGCTGCAGGACCCGCTTGCGCAGGGCCTTCATCTCCGGCTGCTCCTCCTTGAGCTGCGCCAGCAGCGGGGTGGCGACGCAGATCGAGGAGTAGGCACCGGCCGCGAGGCCGATGAACAGCGCGAGCGAGATGTCGTTCAGGGTGCCGGCGCCCAGCAGGCCGCCACCGATGAACAGCAGCGCGGCGACCGGCAGCAGCGCCACCACGGTGGTGTTGAGCGAGCGCACCAGGGTCTGGTTGAGGCCGGCGTTGGCGGCCTCGCTGTAGGTGAGCTTGTTCTGCTTGGTGATCCCCTTGGTGTTCTCCTTCACGGTGTCGAAGACGACGACCGTGTCGTAGAGCGAGTAACCGAGGATGGTCAGGAAGCCGATCACCGTACCCGGGGTGACCTCGAAGCCCACCAGGGCGTACACGCCGATGGTGATCAGGAGGTCGTGGATGAGGGCGACCAGGGCGGAGACCGCCATCCGCCACTCGAAGGCGATCGCCAGGTAGACCGTCACCAGGACCATGAAGACGATCAGACCGGTGAGCGCCTTCTGGGAGATCTGCTTGCCCCAGCTGGGGCCGATCACCTGGGCCTCGACGGTGTCCAGCGGCACGCCGAGCTTCTGCGAGAGCTCGGAGCGGATCTCGTCCGAGCTCTTCGACTCCTCGGTGCTGACCTGGATACGGATCTTGCCGCTGTCGGTCGACTGCACCAGCGGGTGCGTGGACACGACCCCGTTGGCGGTGTCCTGCGCCTGGGAGACCGTCAGGCCGGGCTTGGACACGGTGTAGACCGAGCCGCCCTTGAACTCGATGCCCAGGTGCAGGCCCATGGCCAGGCCGATCGCCGCGACCAGCACGATCACGCCGGAGATGGAGTACCAGAGCTTACGGCGTCCGACGAAGTCGAAGCTGACTTCGCCCTGGTAGAGCCGGTGGCCCAGGTTGGAGAAGCGTGACACGGTGTCAGGCCTCCTTCACGGCGGCAGAGGAGGGGCTACGGCGACGGCTGCTGCGCAGCGGCGGGCGGGCGCCCAGCCGCTTCGGGTCCAGGCCGGACCACGGGTGGCCGTTCAGGAAGAACTTCCGGCGGGCCAACAGCGTGATCATCGGCTTGGTGAAGAGGAAGATCACCACCACGTCGAGCAGGGTGGTCAGACCCAGGGTGAACGCGAAGCCCTGGACCTTGCCGACCGAGACCACGTAGAGCACGGCGGCACAGAGGAAGGACACGAAGTCCGAGACCAGGATGGTGCGCCGGGCGCGCGGCCAGGCCCGCTGGACCGCCGGGCGCAGCGGGGCGCCCTCGCGGACCTCGTCGCGGATGCGCTCGAAGTACACGATGAAGGAGTCGGCGGTGATGCCGATCGCGACGATCGCACCGCAGACCGCCGGCAGGTTCAGCGCGAAGCCGATCGCGTTGCCGAGCAGGCTCATGATCGAGTAGGTCAGGGCCGCCGAGACGAGCAGACCGGCGATCGAGACCAGGCCGAGGCCGCGGTAGTAGATCAGCGAGTAGGCGACCACCAGGACCATGCCGATCAGGCCGGCGACCAGACCGGCCTTGAGCTGGTCGCTGCCGAGCGCCGGGGAGACGGTGGTGATGTCGCTCTTGGCGAACTCCAGCGGCAGGGCGCCGTAGCTCAGCACGTTGGAGAGGTCCTGTGCCTCGGCCTGGCTGAAGCGGCCGGTGATGACCGCGCTGCCACCCGGGATCGGCCCGTTGACCTGCGGGTGGGAGACCACCTGGTTGTCCAGCACGATGGCGAACTGGTTGGTCGGCGGGGCCTGGGCGGCCAGCTGGCCGGTGACCTTGGCGAAGGCGTCGGTGCCGGTGCCGTTGAACTGCAGCTGGACCTGCCAGCCGGCACCCGTCTGGGTGTCGATGCTGGCCTGGGCCTTGGAGACGTCCGCGCCCTTCACGGCCGCGGGGCCGAGGGCCAGCTTCTCGTAGTAGCCGTTCTCGGCCTTCTGGGAGCAGGCGACGACGGCCTTGTCCTCGGCGCCGGTCTGGGCGGCGCGGACGTCGGGCTTGGAGCAGTCCAGGGCGGCGAAGGCGGCGGCCAGCTCGGGCGGCACGGTGCCCTGGGTCATCGCGTTGCTGATGTCGGCCGGGGTCTGCGGGACGGCCGGGGTGCTCGGGGCGCCGGTGGCGGCCGGGGCCGCGCTGCCGGTGGCGGCGGGTGCGGCACCGGTGGCGGCGGCGGTCGGGCTGGCGCCCTCGGCGGCCAGCGCCTCGCTCGCGGGGCGGCCCTGCTTGGTGGCGCTCGGGGCCGCGGACGGGGCACCGGCGGCGGGGGTGGCGGCCGGCGTGGTGCCCGGGGTGCCGGTGGCGGCCGCGGACGGGGTGCCGGTCGGCTCCGGTGCGGAGATGCCGCTGGGGGCAACGGCCAGGACCGGGCGGAAGAACAGCTTCGCGGTGGTACCCACCTGGTCCGCCGCGTTCTGCCGGTCGCCGCCCTTGGGGATGTTCACGATGATCGTGTCCGAGCCCTGGGTCTGGACCTCCGCCTCGGAGACACCCATGCCGTTGACGCGGCGCTCGATGATCCCGACGGCGATGTCCATGTTGGACTTGGTGAGAGCCTTGGGATCGGACGACTTCGCGGTCAGCGTGATGCTGGTGCCACCGGCGAGATCGATCCCGAGCCGGGGCTTGGTGGTGCCCGTCCCGAACATGAGGGCGACCAGTCCGACGGTGACGACCAGGATGAGGGCCAGCGCCCGCCCTGGGTAGCCGTCGCGCGGGCGCGACTTGGGTGTTGCCACCTTGCTCGTTTCTCCCTGTCCATGCCACTTTCCCGGCCGTACCCCCGGCCGGCGATAGTCGGGACGGGGGTACGGCGGTTCTGCGGCCCTGAGGTCCTGTGGGCTCGCGGCGGATGCCGCGCGGCCGAGCGGGTTGCCCGGCCGTACTACTTGCTCTCGGGAGCCCCGCCCTCGGCATCGCCCTTCGCGGCGCTGTCCTTGGTGAGCGTCAGCGGCTTGTCCTCGACCGGCGCGGCGTCGGCGTCCTCGGCCTCCGGCTCGGGCAGCTCGTCATCGGCGGGGCGGCCGTTGATGATCGCGTCGTACTCCTGGGGGTCCAGGACGGCCGCGACGGCGCTCTTGGTGAAGTGGGTGACCACGCCGGGCGCGATCTCCAGCTCGACGGTCTCCTCGTTGACCGCCTTCACCTGGGCGTACAGGCCACCGATGGTGCGCACCCCCGCCCCGGGCTCCAGCGCCGTCTGCATCTGCTGCTGCTGCTGCTGGCGCTTCTTCTGCGACCGGAACATGAGCACGATCGCGATGATCGGGAGGAGAAGGATGATGAGGTTCACTGCAGCCAGGGTCCTTTACGGGCCGCCGACCGGCGGCCTGTGTGGTATTGGTCGGCCCGTCAGGTGAGAGGGGCGGTCCGGCGGAGTCTAGGCGACCCCGAATCGATCGGACAACGCCAAGCATCGCATCCTGCCGCCGAAAGTGGCGACCCTCCGCCTGCACAGTTTCACCGGACTTCGCTCGGGGCCACTCCCCACGCCACCACGGGAGCACCGGACGGGAACCGACCCGTCGATCTCACCCGTTCAGCCGATGGCGGTCAACCTTCGTCGGCGGGGAACAGCTCCGACTGCGCCGGAACACCTCTGCGAGTGGCCTGGACCGGCGGAGTCATGCCGAGGTGCTGCCAGGCGGCCGCGGTGGCGATCCGACCGCGCGGAGTGCGGGCGAGCAGGCCCTCGCGGACCAGGAAGGGCTCGGCGACCTCCTCGACCGTCTCGGACTCCTCCCCCACGGCGACGGCGAGTGTCGACAAACCGACCGGACCGCCGCCGAACAGCCGCAGCAGCGCGTCCAGCACCGCGCGGTCCAGCCGGTCCAGCCCGCGGGCGTCCACCTCGTAGACGTCCAGCGCCTGGGCGGCGATCTCGGCGTTGACCAGGCCGTCGTGCCGGACCTGGGAGTAGTCGCGGACCCGGCGCAGCAGCCGGTTGGCGATGCGCGGGGTGCCCCGCGAGCGCCCGGCGATCTCGGCCGCACCGGCCGGGTCTATCTCCACGTCCAGCAGCGTGGCCGAGCGGTGCACCACCCGCTGGAGCTCGGCCGGGGCGTAGAACTCCATGTGCCCGGTGAAGCCGAAGCGGTCGCGCAGCGGCGGCGGCAGCAGGCCGGCCCTGGTGGTGGCGCCGACCAGGGTGAAGGGCGGCAGCTCCAGCGGGATGGCGGTGGCGCCCGGCCCCTTGCCGACGATCACGTCGACCCGGAAGTCCTCCATCGCCATGTAGAGCATCTCCTCGGCCGGCCGGGACATCCGGTGGATCTCGTCGAGGAAGAGCACCTCGCCCTCGGTGAGCGAGGAGAGGATCGCCGCGAGGTCCCCCGCGTGCTGGATGGCCGGGCCGGAGGTGATCCGGATAGGGGCGCCCAGCTCGGCGGCGATGATCATGGACAGAGTGGTCTTGCCGAGCCCGGGCGGGCCGCTCAGCAGCACGTGGTCGGGCGCGCTGCCGCGCTTGCGGGCGGCCTGGAGCACCAGCGACAGCTGCTCGCGCACCCGCTCCTGGCCGATGAACTCGTCCAGCAGCTTGGGGCGCAGCGCCGCCTCCACCGCCTGGTCCTCGCCGTCGGCGGCGGCCGTGACCAGCCGGTCGGCGGGTTCCGAGTCGTACATCCTCGCGGGCTCCAGAGTCTCCAGTGTCGACAAACGGACAGATCGTCAGGTGATCAGCGGGCGCGGTTGAGGCCGCGCAGGGCGAGCCTGAGCAGGGCTCCGACGTCCGGCGTCGGCTGCGCCTCGGCCTCCGGGGTGACGGCGGCGACCGCCTCGTCCGCCTCGCGCGGGGCGTAGCCGAGGCCGGTCAGCGCGGAGTGCAGCTGCTCGCTCCACGGCGCCGGACCGGCGGCGATCGGCTTCTGGGCGGGGACGGCGCCGTGCGGGGCGCCGAGCTTGTCCTTGTACTCCAGCAGCAGCTTGGCCGCCTTGGCCTTGCCGATGCCCGGCACGGCGACCAGCGCCTTCTCGTCGCCGCCCGCGATCGCGGCGCGCAGCGCGTCGGGGCTGTGCACGCCGAGGATCGCCTGCGCCAGCTTGGGGCCGACGCCGGGCGCCGCCTGGAGGATCTCGAACACGGCGCGCTCGTCGTCGTCCGCGAAGCCGAACAGGGTCAGCGAGTCCTCCCGGACCACCAGCGAGGTGGCCAGCCGGACCGGCTCGCCCAGCCGCAGCCCGGCCAGGGTGTTCGGGGTGCACTGCACGGCCATGCCGACGCCGCCCACCTCGACGACCGCGATCCCGGAGGAGACGGCCGCCACGGGCCCTTGCACGAAGGCGATCATCGGACGGTGCCTTTCGGAGGAGTGGAGCGGGGGGTGGTGCGGGCGGCCCGGACCGCGGCCTCCAGTCGGTTGCTCGCCCCGCCGCGCCAGATGTGGCAGATGGCCAGCGCCAGCGCGTCGGCGGCGTCGGCGGGCTTGGGCGGCGCGTCCAGCCGCAGCAGGCGCTGCACCATGGCGGTGACCTGCGCCTTGTCGGCCCGGCCCGAGCCGGTGACGGCGGCCTTGACCTCACTGGGGGTGTGCAGGGTGACGGGTATGCCGCGCCGGGTGGCGCAGAGCATCGCGACCGCGCTGGCCTGGGCGGTGCCCATCACGGTGCGGACGTTGTGCTGGGCGAAGACCCGCTCGACGGCGACCAGGTCCGGCCGGTGCTCGTCCAGCCAGGCCTCCAGGCCCTGCTCCACCAGGAGCAGCCGCTGCCCGATCTCCGCCTCGGCGGGGGTGCGCACCACGCCGACCCCGGCCATCCGCAGCGGCCGGCCCGGCGCGCCCTCGACCACGCCGACTCCGCACCTGGTCAGCCCCGGGTCCACGCCCAGTACCCGCACCACTCGCTCCGACTCCCTGCCACTCGCCACTCGAAGGACCCCCGCAGGCTACCGCCCGGGTCCGACAACCCGACCGACGACACCGGCCCGGTGGTCCAGGGACCACCGGGCCGGGCAGTGAGAACGGTCACTCGCCGTCGATCGATCGATGCCGTGTCACTCGGCGTCGAGCTGCGCACCGACCTCGTCGGAGATGTCGAAGTTGGCGAAGACGTTCTGCACGTCGTCGCTGTCCTCGAGCGCGTCGATCAGCTTCAGGATCTTGCGGGCGCCGTCGACGTCCAGCTCGACCTGCATGCTGGGCAGGAAGTTCGCCTCGGCCGAGTCGTAGTCGACGCCGGCGTCGACCAGCGCGGTGCGCACGGCGACCATCTTCGAGGCCTCGGAGACGATCTCGAACGAGTCGCCGAGGTCGTTGATCTCCTCGGGCTCCTGGTCCAGGACGACCTCGAACAGCTTGTCCTCGTCCACGCCGTCGGCCTTGGGGACGATGACGACACCCTTGCGGGTGAACAGGTACGACACCGAGCCCGGGTCGGCCATCGAGCCGCCGTTGCGGGTCATCGCGACGCGCACGTCGGAGGCGGCGCGGTTGCGGTTGTCGGTGAGGCACTCGATCAGGACCGCGACGCCGTTCGGGCCGTAGCCCTCGTACATGATGGTCTGGTAGTCGGCGCCGCCGGCCTCCAGGCCGCCACCACGCTTGACGGCACGGTTGATGTTGTCGATCGGGACCGAGCTCTTCTTCGCCTTCTGGATGGCGTCGTAGAGCGTCGGGTTGCCCGCCGGGTCGGGACCGCCGGTGCGCGCCGCCACCTCGATGTTCTTGATCATCTTGGCGAAGAGCTTGCCGCGCTTGGCGTCGATCACGGCCTTCTTGTGCTTGGTGGTAGCCCACTTAGAGTGGCCGGACATCGCCAGCTCCTTTACGTCGCCAAAGGGAAATGAACAGATGAGATCTTACCGGTGTCGCCACCGGTGAGACGCACACGGTCAGCGCGCGGCCGCGGAGAGGTGCTCCTCGACCATTCGCACGAAGTACGCGTGCACCCGGTGGTCGCCGGTCAGCTCCGGGTGGAAGGAGGTGGCCAGCAGGTTGCCCTGGCGGACCGCCACGATCCGGCTGTCCGGGCCGTCCGCGGCGGGCAGCTCGGCCAGGACCCTGACGCCCGCGCCGACCGACTCGACCCAGGGGGCGCGGATGAAGACGCCGTGCACCGGCGCGTCGTCCAGGCCGGCGAAGTCGATCCCGGACTCGAAGGACTCGTTCTGACGGCCGAAGGCGTTGCGGCGCACCGTCATGTCGATGCCACCGACGGTCTCCTGGTCCTCGCGGCCGTCCAGGATCTTGTCCGCCAGCATGATCATGCCCGCGCAGGTGCCGTAGACCGGCATCCCGGCGGCGACCCGCTCGCGCAGCGGCTCCATCACGCCGAACAGCAGGGCCAGCTTCGACATGGTGGTGGACTCCCCGCCGGGGATCACCAGCGCGTCGACCTCGGCCAGCTCCTCGGCGCGACGCACCGGACGGGCGAGCGCGTCGGCCTCGGCCAGCGCCACCAGGTGCTCGCGGACGTCGCCCTGGAGGGCGAGGACGCCGATGACAGGAGTGCTCACGGTCTTCAACCTCTATCGATCGTTACGACGGACTACGTGGCGCGGCCCGCCGCGCGCCGAGGCGCTGCGGCGGGCCGGCCCGGAAACTGCGGGTGACTACCAGCCGCGGTTGGCGTAGCGCTCGGTCTCCGGCAGGGTGTCGCAGTTGATGCCGACCATGGCCTCGCCCAGGTTGCGGGAGGCGTCCGCGATGACCTTCGGGTCGTCGAAGAAGGTGGTGGCCTTGACGATGGCGGCGGCACGCTTGGCCGGGTCGCCCGACTTGAAGATGCCGGAGCCGACGAAGACGCCCTCGGCGCCCAGCTGGCGCATCAGCGCGGCGTCGGCCGGGGTGGCCACGCCACCGGCGGAGAACAGCACGACCGGCAGCTTGCCGAGCTCGGCGACCTCCTTGACCAGCTCGTACGGGGCGCGCAGCTCCTTGGCGGCGGCGTACAGCTCGTTGTTGTCCAGGGCGCGCAGGTGGCCGATCTCGTTCTTGATCTGGCGCAGGTGGCGGACGGCCTCGACGACGTTGCCGGTGCCGGCCTCGCCCTTCGAGCGGATCATGGCCGCGCCCTCGGCGATGCGGCGCAGGGCCTCGCCCAGGTTGGTGGCGCCGCAGACGAAGGGGGTGGTGAACGCGAACTTGTCCGAGTGGTTGACCTCGTCGGCCGGGGTCAGGACCTCGGACTCGTCGATGTAGTCGACGCCCAGCGACTGGAGCACCTGCGCCTCGACGAAGTGGCCGATGCGGGACTTGGCCATCACCGGGATGGAGACCGCCGCGATGATCTCCTCGATCATGTTCGGGTCGGACATGCGAGCCACGCCGCCGTCCTTGCGGATGTCCGCCGGGACCCGCTCCAGGGCCATGACGGCGACCGCGCCGGCGTCCTCGGCGATCTTGGCCTGCTCGGCGTTGACCACGTCCATGATCACACCGCCCTTGAGCTGCTCGGCCATGCCGCGCTTCACGCGGGCGGTGCCGATCTGCGGCTGGTCTGCGGTGGTGGGGGTGGTGGACACGTGAGACCTCACTCGAAGATGAATCAGTGCTATCGCCCTATGGTAGGCAGAACGGGTGACGCCTCCATGCGCCACCAAGTCCAGCCAGGACGACGGGACACGACAATCAGGCCGTATCCGGGGGACACCCTAAGCGGGCGCTCCTTCGGGCGTGAGAGCGGGCGGCGGGGCGTCGTCCATCTCGAACGCCAGCGGGAACGGCGCCTTCCCCGCCAGCCGGAAGTACCGCACCAGACGGTGCTCGCGCACCGCCCGCGCCGCCCGCACCGCGTCGTTGTGGAACCGACGGGCCATCGGCACCCGCCGCACCGCGGCCGTCAGGTCACGAACCGCGTCCTCACCGCCCGGCTCGGCCACCAGCGCCGCCATCTGCTCCGGCTCCTCGAACACCGCCCGCAGCGCCAGACTCAACTGGCTCTCCGCCACCTCGCGCTGCTCGTCCTCGGCCTGCCGGGCCGCGTGCGCCGCGTCCAGCAGCAGCAGCGAGGCCGCCGGATCCAGCAGCGAGGACGTCGCCAGCTCCATCGCCACCGACGCCCGGCGCACCAGCTGCGCGTCCAGCGCCGCCCGCGCGGCGTCGATCCGGGCGTGCAACCGGTCCAGCCGACCGGCCGTCCAACTCAGGTACATGCCGAACAGCACCACGGCCACGCCGGCCCAGATCCAGGTAGTCACGGGCCGCTACGTTACCGGGTGTCACCGGTTCAGCCCCGGGCGGTCGCGTTCCGGTAGCTCTCACGGTCGATGTCCGCGATGTTCACCGCCGTGAACAGCCGGGTGCCCGGCTTCGGCCGGACGTACTGCGCCAACAGCGCCAGCACGCCCTCGCTCAGCGCGGCCTTCGCCTCCGGCGTACGGCCGGGGAAGATCTGGAACTCCACGAACACCTGGGTGTCGGCGGCCGCCCCGCTGGTGCCCACCACCAGCACCTCGCTCTGCCGGAACACCGTCTTGCAGGACTCCGGCTTCGCGTCGATCGTCGCCTCCGCCAGCCGGTTGATCGCCAGGCCCAGGCCCCGGCGGTCGAAGGTGCCGGCCAGGTCGGCCGAGTAGTCGACGGAGATCTGCGGCATCGTCGCCCCCGTGGATCGCAGTGGTACGGACGCCCGACCCTAACCCCACCGACACCCGGACCCGCCCGCGGGGATCAGTCCCGCGCCAGCCCGAACCGGCCGCGCCGACCGCTGCGCACGTCCTCCTCGACCACCGCCGCCTCGCCGGCCGTCACCGTCTCGTACACCGCCAGGATGTCCGCGCCCACCGTCGACCAGTCGAACCGTCGCACGTGCCGCGACGCCGCCTCCCGCAGCTCCTCCAGCCGCGCCGGATCACCCAGCAGCCGCAGCGCCATACGGGCCAGCGCGTCCGCGTCCTCCACCGGGAACAGCTCCCCCGCGTCCCCGCCGTCCAGCACCTGCTTGAACGCGTCCAGGTCGCTCGCCAGCACCGGCGCGCCCGCCGACATCGCCTCGACCAGGATGATCCCGAAGCTCTCGCCACCGGTGTTCGGTGCCACGTACAGGTCCACGCTGCGCAGCAGCCGCGCCTTGTCCCGGTCGCTCACCATGCCGAGGAACTCCACCTGCGCGCGCACCTCGGGCGCCAGGCCCGCGACGGCCTCCTCCTCGTCGCCCTTGCCCGCCACCAGCAGCCGCACCCCCGGCCGCTCCGCCAGGATCCTCGGCAGCGCCGCCAGCAGCGTCGGCAGGCCCTTGCGCGGCTCGTTGATCCGGCCGATGAAGCCGATCGTGCCCGGCTCCCCCTTCGCCGCGCCGCCGGTCCAGCGCTCGTCCGGCTCCGCCTGCGCGAAGAAACCCACGTCCACGCCGTTCGGGATCACCACCGCGTCCCCGCCC
This sequence comes from Kitasatospora sp. NPDC048286, assembly GCF_043201735.1. Taxonomy (NCBI): domain Bacteria; kingdom Bacillati; phylum Actinomycetota; class Actinomycetes; order Kitasatosporales; family Streptomycetaceae; genus Kitasatospora; species Kitasatospora sp. NPDC048286. The sequence goes on along the minus strand of NZ_JBICZE010000006.1, from coordinate 161,779 downwards.
AGGTGCTCCACCAGCGTCCGCCGGGCGTACTCCGACACCGCGATCCGGGCCCGCATCTTCTCCAGCCCCGGCTGGAGGATCGGCGAGGCCGCGATCATCACCCGCGACCGCGGATTGGACGTGTGGAACGTCCCCACCATCGGCCCGGTCGCCGACCACGCGGCCAGCATCGACAGGCTCGGCGCGGCCGGCTCGTGCACGTGCAGGATGTCGAACCGCCCGTCGTGCAGCCAGCGCCGCACCCGCGCCGCCGACAGGATCCCGAAGCTCAGCCGCGCCACCGACCCGTTGTACGGCACCGCCACCGACCGCCCCGCCGGGACCACGTACGGCGGCAGCGCCTCGTCGTCCTCGGCCGGCGCCAGCACCGACACCTCGTGCCCCAGACCGATCAGGTGCTCGGCCAGGTCCCGGATGTGGAACTGCACCCCACCGGGGACGTCCCAGTCGTACGGGCAGACGATGCCGATCTTCACGGGTTCCTCAAGCTCCTTCGGACAGTCGTGCGGGCGGGGACGGCGGGACGGCTCAGGACCCGGAGGCCTCGGCCGCGGGCTCCGCGGCCGCCTCCACCCGCTCCACGGGCGCCGCCTTCACCGTCTCACGGACCGGCAGATCGGCCAGCCAGAACTTCTGCAGCATGTGCCAGTCCTGCGGGTGCTCGCGGATGCCCCGCTCCCACACCTGCGCCATCGCCTGGGTCATCGCCAGGGTGCGCTCCTTGCGGTCGCCCTCCTCGGGCACCGGCACCTCCGGGTGGATCCGCGCCCGCAGCACCGGGCCGTCGTACCAGAGCGTCGCCGGCAGCAGCGCCGCCCCGGTCCGCTGGCACAGCGCCGCGGGACCGGCCGGCATCCGGGTCTCCTCACCGAAGAACGACACCCCGATGCCCGCCTCCGACAGGTCCCGGTCCCCCACCAGGCAGACCAGCCCGCCCTCGCGCAGCCGCCGCGCCAGGGTCCCGATCACGTTCACCGAACCACCGGTCAGCGCCAGGACCTCCATGCCCAGGCCCTCCCGGAACGCCACGAACCGGTCGAACAGCCGCTCCGGCTTCAACCGCTCCGCGACCGTGGTGAACGGATAGCCCTGCTGCGCCACCCAGGCGCCCGCGAGGTCCCAGTTGCCCATGTGCGGCAGCGCTATCAGCGCGCCCCGCCCGGCCTCCAGCTGCGCCCGCAGGTGCTCGAAGCCCTCCACCTGGACGTCCCTGGCCACCCGCTCCCGGCTCCACACCGGCAGCCGGAACGACTCCATCCAGTACCGCAGGTACGAGCGCATCCCCGCCCGGGACAGCTCCCGCAGCGCGGCCTCCTCCACCCCGGGACGGACCCGGCGCAGATTCGCCTCCAACTGCAGCACCCGCTTGCCGCGCCTGCGCCACGCGTAGTCCGCCAGCCGGTCGAACAGCCACCGGGCCACCCGCTCCGGCAGGTGCTTCAACAGCCCCCACCCCAGCGCGTACGCCCAGTACACCAGTCGGTCCGTCACCGCAGGACTCCCCCCATCAGCTCCCGGCCGCCGCTCGGTCGGCCTCGAACGCCTCCCGGCGCACGGTCAGCATCCGCTGGAACACCGTCACCAGGCTGCCCGCCGCCACCAGCCACAGCGCCACCGGCAGCAGCCACTCCACGTACGGCACACCGAACTTGTGCAGACCCGCGACCCCGGCCGCCACCAGGCTGGCCACCAGCCGCTCGGCCCGCTCCACCAGCCCGGACACGTCACACGGCAGGCCCTGGCTCTCCGCCCGCGCCTTCGTGTACGACACCACCAGACCGCTCGCCAGGCAGAAGATCGCCACCGCGCAGAGCAGGTCGTCGTCACCCTTGCCCGCGTACCACATCGCCAGACCGCCGAAGATCGCCGCGTCCGCGACCCGGTCCAGGGTGGAGTCGAGGAACGCCCCCCACTTCGTGCTCCGGCCCAGCTGGCGGGCCATGTTCCCGTCCACCAGGTCCGAGAAGATGAACAGCGTGATCGTGATGGTGCCCCAGAAGAACTCCCCACGCGGGAAGAACACCAGCGCACCGGCCACCGAACCGGCGGTACCGATCAGCGTCACGGCGTCCGGGCTCACGCCCAGGCGGATCAGGAACGCGGCGAACGGGGTCAGGACACGTGTGAAGAAGCCACGCGCGTATTTGTTGAGCATGGCCTTCCCAGCCGCTCCGATCTCCCAGATACCCGCCTTGCGCAGCACGCGCGGCAGACGGGCCGGGCGGATCAGCCCGTCCGGCGCACCCATCGTAGCCACGCCGAGGACACGCTCCGGCGCACGCACCGCCGGACGCCGCCCCCGCCCACCGTACGCACACGTCCGATCACCGGCCGGCCGTACGGCACCCGACCACCCGCACCCGACCGGCCGTACGGCACGCGCCACCGGCGACACCCGCCCCTAGACTGCGAAGGACAGCCTCGGCGCCACGGGAGGAGACCCCGATGCCCGACCGCAGCACGGCACGAGCCGGCCAGGCACCCGCCGTCAGCGGCCCGAAGGACCTGCGCAACGTCGTCCTCATCGGCCCCAGTGGTGTGGGCAAGACCACCCTCGCCGAATCCCTCGCGCTCGCCGCCGGCGCCACCGGCCGTGTCGGCCGCGTCACCGACGGCACCACCGTCTCCGACCACGAGGACATCGAGCACCAGCAGCAGCGCTCCGTCCAGCTCTCGCTCCTCCCCCTCGAGTGGAAGGGCGTCAAGATCAACCTGATCGACCCGCCCGGCCACCCCGACTTCACCGCCGACCTGCGCGCCGCCCTGCACGCCGCCGACGCCGCCGTCTTCGTCGTCTCCGCCACCGACCCGGTCACCGCCCCCACCCGCGCCCTGTGGCGCGAATGCGCCGCCGAGGGCATCCCCCGCGCCATCGCCGTCGCCAAACTCGACCTCGCCCGCACCGGCTTCGACGACATCCTCACCGCCTGCCACGACGCCTTCGAGCTGGGCCCCGACACCCTCCGCCCGCTCTTCCTGCCCGTCCACCACGACGGACACCCCGACGGCAGCGTCGACCTCCTCACCGGCGACACCTACGGCGCCGCCGACCCCCTGCCCGACACCGCCCCCGCCCACGACAGCCTCGTCGAAGCCATCTCCGGCCAGGACGACACCCTCATGGAGCGCTACCTCTCCGGCGACCCCCTCGACACCGACTCCCTCGAGGCCGGCCTGCGCCGCGAAGTCCTCTCCTGCGCTCTCCACCCCGCCGTCCCCACCAGCGAGAACGGACTCGGCGCCGCCGAACTCCTCGATCTCATCGCCCACACCTTCCCCGACCCCACCGAACGCACCCGCCCCGCCCCCGCGTGCGACCCCGACGCCCCGCTCGCCGCCCAGGTCGTCCGCGTCACCGGCGACGCCTACGTCGGCCGGATCAGCCTGCTGCGCCTCTACGCCGGCACCCTGCGCCCCGACACCAGGATCCACCTCGTCGGCCCCGCCCACACCGCCGACCAGGACGGCGACGAACGGGTCACCGCCCTCACCAGCCCCTTCGGCAAACTCCAGCGCCCCGTCCCGCACGCCGTCGCCGGCGACCTCGTCTGCGCCGCCAAACTCACCACCGCCCGCGCCGGCGACACCGTCCACGACCCCGGCCACCCCGTCGACCTCGAGGGCTGGAGCCTCCCCGAGCCGCTGCTCCCGATCGCCATCGAAGCCCACAGCAAGGCCGACGACGACAAGCTCTCCCAGGCCCTCGCCCGCCTCACCGCCGAAGACCCGGCGCTACGCCTGGAACAGAACCCCGACACCCACCAGCTCGTCCTCTGGTGCACCGGCGAGGCCCACGCCGACGTCGTCCTCGACCGCCTCCGCACCCGCCACGGCGTCCACGTCGACACCGTCGAGCCCAGGGTCGCCCTGCGCGAGACCTTCGGCACCGCCGCCGCCGGTCACGGCCGCCTGGTCAAGCAGTCCGGCGGCCACGGCCAGTACGCCATCTGCGACCTCGAGGTCGAACCCCTCCCGGCCGGCTCCGGCTTCGAGTTCCAGGAACACGTCGTCGGCGGCGCCGTCCCCAAGCACTTCATCCCCTCCGTCGAGAAGGGCGTCCGCGCCCAGCTCGCCAAGGGCGTCACCACCGGCTACCCGCTCGTCGACATCCGGATCACCCTCACCGACGGCAAGGCCCACTCCGTCGACTCCTCCGACGCGTCCTTCCAGAACGCCGCCGCCCTCGCCCTGCGCGACGCCGCCGAGCACGCCGTCATCCGCCTGCTCGAACCCGTCGCCGCCGTCAGCGTCCTGCTGCCCGACGACTACCTCGGCGCCGTCCTCGGCGACCTCTCCGCCCGGCGCGGCCGCGTCCTCGGCACCGAGACCGGCGGCACCGGACTCACCCTGCTGCGCGCCGAGGTCCCCGAACTCGAACTCGTCCGCTACCCGGTCGACCTGCGCTCGCTCACCCACGGCACCGCCGAGTTCTCCCGCGCCTACCTGCGCCACGAACCCATGCCCGCCGCCCTGGCCGAGCGCTACACCGACTGACGACCGCCCCCGCGGTCCGGCGGCCCTACGGCTGGGCGGGCTTCCGGACCGGCAGCGCGCAGGCCGCCGTACCCCCCGGCATCCGGTGCCGGTTGCGCGCCACCCAGCGGTACGCCAGGCCCGCCAGCGGCCGCACCGGCGCCGCCGTCAACACGGCGCCCAGATACGCCCACGCCCCGCCGGAGCGCATCAGCAGCCGCGCAACCGCCTGCGCGCCCCCGTACACCCGGCCGGTCGGCGTCACCCAGAGCACCTCGCGCTCCGCCCGCTCGGCCGACACCTCGCCCCGGCCGCCGGCGAGCCCGTCCAGCCCCGCCAGGTCCGCGAACTGGAACGGCACCGCCGCCCAGCCCCCCGAGGCCAGCGTCTGCCGCAGGTACCGCTCCGCCCAGCGCACGCAGGACGAACAGAACGAACAGTCCCCGTCGAAGACCAGCACCGGATCCTTCACGGCCGTTCCCCTTCCCTTGCTCCACCGTCCATCCTGCCCCACCGCCACCAGGAGCACCCCGGCGGGTATCGACCCGCCCGAAGCTGGGCATCATGCCCCTCAGGCCTCCGGTGACGGCACTTCAGACGATCATCCGCGCGGGGGTGCCACGGCACGGTAACCTGCCGCTGACAAGGGGAGGAGGGGACGCCACCGTGACCACACTCGACATGACCCCGGGTGCGCAGATACCCCGGACCGACGCCGGCCCGCAGACAGCCATCACCCAGGGACTCTCCTCGACCGCCTACCGCGACGGCGAGATCGGCGCCTTCGTCGGCGCCGTCACCGACGCCAAGGAGAAGAAGGGCCGCTTCGCGCTCTTCCGCCCCAACCTCGGCGAGGCCTTCAGCAAAGCGCTGATCTCCCGCGCCCTGGGCGGCGGCCGCAAACCCCTCGTCCCGGCCTTCGGAGTCGACACCCGCCAGGTCGTCGAACACTGCCTGGCCGCCGAGGAACTGCGCAACACCCGCGACCGGCAGCTCAGCACCGTCTCCGTCGTCACCGGCGTGCTCTTCCTCCCCGGCACCCTGATCTGGCTCGGCGCCTTCCAGCTCCGCGCCTGGCTCAAGCGGGACAACCCGAAGAACGCGGCCGTCTACGGCGGCATCGTGCTCGCCGCGACCGCCGCCCTCGCCGTCCTGCTCCTGCTGCGCCCACCGGCCGCCGGCTACCTCGGCATCTACCTGCGCGTCACCATGCTCGCGCCGGTCATCGGCTGGTACCTCGCCCGCCGGATCGTCGAGCGCTCCGCCAAGGACCTGCGCTCCCGCTGGCAGTCGCTGGTCGAGGGCAGCGTGGTGGCCGCCTCCGTCGCCAAGGCCGTCCCCCGCGACGACCTCGACAAGAAGGCCACCGACCTGCGCGACAAGCTCGGCCGCCTGGACGCCGAGCAGGAGACCAACATCCACCACTACGCCGGCCCCAAGGGCATCCTCGGTGCCGGCCGCCGCTGGGGCGAGTGGCGCCTCGCCGACACCCTCCACCCCGCCGACGGCCACGCCGACTTCCGCGCCTTCCACCCCTGGGACCTGGTCCGCCGGATCTCCTCCCACCTCAAGGGCCTCGGCGTCAGCCACGTCGCCAACAGCGGCATGCCCAACGTCGCCATCAAGCAGTGGGTGGTCTTCGACATCGGCGAGGGCGCCGACGAGATCAGCCGCCCCGGCAACGCCGACATGGACGGCGACCGGATGCGCGACTTCGCCGTGCAGAGCGTCGCCGACAAGCAGACCTTCTCCGGCGGCCCCCGGCACTACCTCGCCACCCAGTTCATCACCCACGACGGCAAGCTGGTCCTCACCTTCACCGTCACCGTCACCCTGCTCGCCAACGTCCTCAACATCACGGTGTCCGGCTACGCGCTCGGCCCGGTCAAGGGCGTCTTCTTCGACAAGCCCAAGGACAAGGAGAAGTCGGTCGCCAAGACCGTGAAGTTCTGGGAGGAGCGCACCGTCAAGCTCCCCCTGATCGACAACGACGAGGTCGTCCGCCAGGCCGTCCGCGCCCCGTTCTACCGGATGCCCGGCCTGCTCGGCTGGCTCGGCGGCGGACTCGGGCTGCCCGAGCCCTTCGGGCTGCGGCACATCTGGGCCGGCCGGGCCTGGGAGAACCGCTCCATGGTCGACAACGCCCAGAACGCCTCCGTCCCGGTGCTCGCCGCCGTCCACGCGGCCACGCTGGAGTTCCTGGAGGAGCACGACCTGGACGCCGACCGCTTCTTCAAGAACCGCACCTCGATCATCAAGGCCGAGGCGCAGAGCCCCCGCCCGTACGACGTGGACACCTTCAACGCCGGCTGACCCGGCGCGGAGCACACGAGAGGGCCCCACCGAGCATCCCGGTGGGGCCCTCTCGCACGCGTCGCCAGGGCTCAGCCCTGCGGCCAGACCTCGGCCAGCATCTTCCGGGTGTCCGCCAGCAGCTGCGGCAGCACCTTGGTGTGGCCGACCACCGGCATGAAGTTGGTGTCCCCACCCCAGCGCGGCACCACGTGCTGGTGCAGGTGCGCCGCGATCCCGGCCCCGGCCGCCGCGCCCTGGTTCATCCCGATGTTGAACCCGTGCGCCCCGGAGGCCGCCCGCAGCGCCGTCATCGCCTTCTTGGTGAAGTCCGCCAGCTCGGCCGTCTCGGCCTCGTCCAGGTCGGTGTAGTCGGCCACGTGGCGGTACGGGACCACCATCAGGTGCCCGCCGTTGTACGGGTACAGGTTCAGCACCGCGAACACGGCGCTCCCCCGGGCGATGACCAGGCCGTCCTCGTCGCTCAGCGACGGAATCGAGCAGAACGGGCAACCGTCGTCCGGAGCCGGGCCGGTGGGCTTGTTCTCACCCTGGATGTAGGCCATCCGATGGGGGGTCCACAGGCGGCGGAAGCCGTCCGGCTCACCGACGCCCCGCTGCAGTTCCGGCTCAGTCGTCATGCTGATCAGCATATTCGCCCGACGGTGCTTGCAAAGCCGCGCGGGGCAGACTCTTCGAGAGCCTGCCCCGCGCGGTACCCGCCAGGGCGGGGCCTACAACTTCTGCCCCAGCTTGATCATCTCGTGCATAGGGCCACCCCCGCTTGTGCGGGGCCTACCTCACACCTGGATGCGACGCTCCACCGCGTCTACGATCTCGGCGATCGCCTCGTCGACCGGGACGCCGTTCTTCTGCTCACCGTTGCGGTAGCGGAAGGACACCGCGCCCGCCTCGACATCGTCGTTGCCGGCGATCAGCATGAACGGCGTCTTGCTGCGCTGAGCGTTGCGGATCTTCTTCTGCATCCGGTCGTCCGAGGTGTCCACCTCGACCCGGATCCCGTGCTTCTTGAGCTTCGCCGAGACCTCCAGCAGGTACGGCACGTGCTCGTCGGTGATCGGGATGCCGGTGACGGTGACCGGGGCCAGCCACGGCGGCATGGCGCCGGCGTAGTGCTCCAGCAGCACCGCGAAGAACCGCTCGATGCTGCCGAAGAGCGCGCGGTGGATCATGACCGGACGCTGACGCGAGCCGTCCGCCGCCGTGTACTCCAGGTCGAAGCGCTCGGGCAGGTTGAAGTCCAACTGAATCGTACTCATTTGCCAAGTCCGGCCGATGGCGTCCCGCGCCTGCACCGAGATCTTCGGGCCGTAGAAGGCCGCGCCGCCCGGGTCCGGCACCAGCGGCAGGCCCTGCTTCTCGGCCACGCTCGCCAGGACGGCTGTGGCCTCCTCCCAGGTCTCGTCGCTGCCGACGTACTTGACCGGGTCCTTGGTCGACAGCTCCAGGTAGAAGTCGGTCAGACCGTAGTCGCGGAGCAGGTTGAGTACGAAGGTCAGCGTGGAGTCGAGCTCCTCCGCCATCTGCTCGCGGGTGCAGTAGATGTGCGCGTCGTCCTGCGTGAAGCCACGGGCACGGGTGAGGCCGTGCACCACGCCGGACTTCTCGTAGCGGTACACCGTCCCGAACTCGAAGAGGCGCAGCGGCAGTTCACGGTACGAGCGGCCGCGCGCGTCGAAGATCAGGTTGTGCATCGGGCAGTTCATCGGCTTGAGGTAGTAGTCCACGCCCTCGTCGAGCTGCATGGGCGGGTACATACCGTCCGCGTACCAGTCGAGGTGGCCGCTCTTCTCGAAGAGCTTCCCCTTGGTGGCGTGCGGGGTGTAGACGAACTCGTAGCCCTCTTCCTCGTGCCGCTTGCGCGAGTAGTCCTCCATCGCGCGGCGGATGATGCCGCCCTTGGGGTGGAAGACGGCGAGGCCGGAGCCGATCTCCTCGGGGATGGAGAAGAGGTCGAGCTCGTTGCCGAGCTTGCGGTGGTCGCGCTTCTCGGCCTCGACGAGGAAGTCGAGGTGGGCCTTGAGCTCGTCCTTGGTCGGCCAGGCGGTGCCGTAGATGCGCTGGAGCTGCTTGTTCTTCTCGCTGCCGCGCCAGTAGGCGGAGGCGTTGCGCATCAGCTTGAACGCCGGGATGTGCCGGGTGCTGGGCAGGTGCGGGCCGCGGCAGAGGTCGCCCCAGCACTGCTCGCCGCTCTTGGCGTCCAGGTTGTCGTAGATGGTGAGCTCGCCGGCGCCGACCTCGACGTCGGCGCCCTCCCCGGCGGTGGCGGCGGAGCCCTTGAGGCCGATCAGCTCGAGCTTGTACGGCTCGGCGGCCAGCTCCTCGCGGGCGGACTCGTCGGTGACCACGCGGCGGGAGAACTTCTGCCCGCGCTTGATGATCTCCTGCATGCGCTTCTCGATGGCCTTGAGGTCATCGGGGTGGAAGGGCTTCTCGACGTCGAAGTCGTAGTAGAAGCCGTCCTTGACCGGCGGGCCGATGCCCAGCTTGGCCTCGGGGTAGAGCTGCTGCACGGCCTGGGCCATGACGTGCGCGGTGGAGTGGCGCAGGATGTCGAGGCCGTCCTTGCTGTCGATCGCGACCGGCTCGACCTCCTCGCCGTCCTGGAGGACGTACGCGAGGTCCTTGAGCTGGCCGCCGACGCGGGCGGCGATGATCGAGCGGTCGTCGGCGAAGAGCTCGGCGGCCGTGGTGCCCGTCGTCACCACGCGCTCTTCCCGATCGGGTTCGCGGCTGATGATTACCCGGACGTCCGTCACCGGTCTCTCCTGACGTGCTGGATTTCAGAGGACGCAACACTGCGCTGCGCGTGACGATGGTACCGAGAGCGCCGCCCCTGCCGTCCACCTACGCCCCTTCTCCCCCTCCCTCCGCCGGCTCCCCGAGCGCTTTCAGCAGGCGCTCGCGGTCCCCTTCCTCCCAGCCGCGGAGTTCCAGTCCGTGCGGGCGGGTCAGCCGGCGGAAGCCGCCGTGCCGGTCCAGCCGGCCGGAGACCCGCAGGGGCAGGCCCGCGAGGTGGGCCTCGGCGGCGAGCCGGTAGTCGGGGTCGGGCAGGCGGAGCTTGAGTTCGCGGACGTCGGCGCCTGCCAGCACCCGCAGCCGTACCGAGCCGGGGCCCGTGGGGTCGGCGCGCTTGAGCCGGGTGACGACGCCGAGCACGGTGACGGCGACGGCGGGTTCGATCCGTTCCAGCAGGTCGGCGGCCTCCACCAGGGCGGGCAGGTCGCCGGGTGAGAAGTCGAGGTCGATCCGGCGGTCCCCGAAGCCGCCCGGTGTTCCGGCGGCGGGTGACCAGGAGACGCTGAGCCGGGCGGCCGTCGCGTCGCGCACCAACTCCTCGACGGACTGGACGAGCTCCCGGCTGACCCCGGACCGGACGGCGTTCCCGAAGGCCTCGGGCCCGCCGCTGACCCGGCGGTAGTCCACGGCGTCGCGCAGCGCCTCCAGGGCGCGGACCAGGGTGGTGACGGCGGCGCGGCCCTCGGGGGCGGGGGTGTGGGCGGTGAGGGCGGCGCCCTGTTCGACCAGCAGGACGCGGTCCAGGAAGTCCCCGGCGGGGCCGTCCAGCCGGGCGCCGAAGTAGCCGGCCCTGGTGCGGGCGGCCTTGGCGCCGGCGGCGAGCATGCCGCGGGCCGCCCGCCGGAGCCGCTCGGCCTCGCCCCAGGCGGTGGTCCCGTCGGGGCCGGGCGGTTCGCGGTGCCAGCGCAGTTCGTCGCCGGGGACGGCGAGGGCGAGCAGGATGGCGCGGGCGGAGGGGGTGCGGGAGCGGGAGAGCGCGGTGACGGCGTCGGTGAGGAGGTCGACGGCGTCGTCGAAGCCGTCTCCGGCCGGGACGAGCAGGCTGGTGCCGGGTTCGCCGTCGGGCGGGGTCCAGCGTCCGTAGCGGGCGGCCGGTCCGCCGCGGCGGACCCAGCCGTGCCGGGCGAGCAGGGTGGCCAGGACCTTCGGGTCGACGGTGGCCGGGTCGGGCAGGGGCGGGGCCGGTTCGCCCGGTCCGTACGGCGGTGTCATGGGTCCGGTTCCTCCCTGCCGGGGCCGGGCCGTCACGGGCTGCCGCCCGCGCCGACCCGGGCCATGATGTCGCAGAGCGCGCGGTCGTCGAAGACCCGCTCGGTGGGCAGCCGGACGTTGGTGCGCCGCTTCCCGGTGACGGGGTGGCCGGCCAGGTTGACCCAGTAGCAGCAGTGCCGCAGTTCCAGGGCGTCCGGGCGGGCCCGCAGCCAGTGGTCGACCCGGCGCGGCAGCAGCATCACGACCAGGATCCGCGGCACCGCGACCCGGGGCCGGGCGAGCTTGCGCAGGTGGTCGTTGTCCAGGGTGAAGCTGAAGAACGGCCCGGCCGGGTCGGGCGCGACCTGCTGGGTGGCCTTGAGCTGGATCTTGACGGTGACCTCGTCGTCCACCTCGTGCTCGCGGGAGCCGTGGCTGACGTGCCAGTCGATGCCGTTGTCCGGGAAGGGTTGGGAGAGCGAGCAGCCGGCCGCGGCCGCCACCGCGTGCAGGTAGCCGACCTGCAGGGTCTCCATGCAGGCGGTGACGGCGAGGTTCCCCCGCAGTACCGCCGTCGTCGCCGTCTCCTCGGGCTGCGGCTGGGTCAGTGCCATCGCCCCGTGGCCTCCCCCGGTTCCGGGCCCGTCCCGGTCCGGACGGGCAGTCGATTCGAACGGGACGGTCATGGGCAGGATCCCCGGCCGGGCTTGGGCCAAACGGGTTGAAGGGGCGTCAGGACCGGGTATCAACCGGGCGCAACGCTCGTCTGAGGGGCAGTCATGCAGCAGCACTGGTACACCGGCCCGCTCGCCTCCTTCGACACCGAGACGACCGGCGTGGACGTGGAGAACGACCGCATCGTCTCGGCCGCCCTGGTCGTCCAGCTCGCGCCCGGCGCACCGGCCCGGACCACGACCTGGCTCGCCGATCCGGGGGTTCCGATCCCGGACGGCGCCCGCGCGGTGCACGGCATCACCGACGAGCAGGTGCGCGCCCACGGTCGGCCGGCCGGCACGGTGGTGGCGGAGGTCACCCGCGCGTTGGCGGCCGAGGCGCGGGCCGGGCGCCCGGTGGTGGTGATGAACGCGCCCTACGACCTGACGCTGCTGGACCGGGAGCTGCGCCGCCATCACGGGGTGACGCTGGCCGGCGGGCTGGCGGCGGCGGGCCTGGTGGTGCTGGATCCCCGGGTGCTGGACAAGCACGTGGACCGCTACCGCAAGGGCCGTCGGACGCTGACCGACCTGTGCGCCCACTACGGCGTGGAGCTGGCCGGGGCGCACGACGCGGCGGCGGACGCGACGGCGGCGCTGGCGCTGACCCGGCGGATAGGCGCCCGCTACCCGGCGGCGCTGGGCGGGCTGTCGGCGGCGGAGCTGCACCTGCGGCAGGCGATCTGGCACGCGGCGCAGGCGCGCGGGCTGCAGCACTGGTTCGACCGCTCGGGGACGCCGGAGCGGGTGGACCTGTCCTGGCCGCTGCGGCCGGCCCGGTGCGGCTGTGGGCGCCGGCTGGAGCCGGAGCACGGGTGTGAGGCGGCGGCGTAGCGGGCGGCCCCGGGATCCCGGGCCCGGAACGCGCCGCAGGCCCTGACCGGTTTCCTGGTCAGGGCCTGCGTGCTGTCCGGTGGGCGATACTGGGATCGAACCAGTGACCCCTTCGGTGTGAACGAAGTGCTCTCCCGCTGAGCTAATCGCCCGGGCAACGAGAAGAACTGTAGCACCATTCGGGGCCGGTCGTACAACTCGCCCTTCCGGGTAGCACCGGCACCGCCGCAGAACTCGCGCTCCGCACGGAAGATGACTGCGCCTCAGCCGATTACCGACGGCTCTTCAGGCGGATTCCGGAAATACACGTGAGGCCCAGCCGATAATCGGCTGGGCCTCACGTATCACAATGCATTCCGGTGGGCGATACTGGGATCGAACCAGTGACCCCTTCGGTGTGAACGAAGTGCTCTCCCGCTGAGCTAATCGCCCGGGTGCAGAGAAAACATTACCGCATCCCGGAGGGTGCTCCGACCACCCTCCCGGCCCCCGGACCCCGCACCCGGCCAGGTCAGCTCTCGTCCGGCTGCCAGGGGACGGCCAGGCCGTAGCGGGCGAAGTACCAGCCGCCCACCCCGACGAGGGCGGCCAGTCCGATCGCGGTGAGCGTCAGGTTGCGGCGGCGCACCCGGGGGTCCATGGCCCGCTGGGCGGCCTCGGCGACCTTGCGGCGGGTCCAGCGCAGGGCCAGCTGGGCCCAGACGAACTCGGTGGCCCAGATCCCCATGCCGAGGAAGATCACCAGCCAGCCGGGGCCGGGCAGCGGCAGCATGACCAGCCCGAGCACCACCACCGCGAGGCCGGCCAGGAAGATCGCCACCTGCCAGATCCGGTGCAGCGTCGGCGAGCGGCGGACGAAGGCCGGGGCCCTCGAACCGACCGCCCGCCCACCGTCGACGGCCGCGTCAACAGCCTCGGCCGCTTCACCCGTTCCCGTGTTCCCGCCGGTCTTGTCGTTTCGCACAGTCATGCCAGGAAACTAACCAAGAAGCGCCCGGGTATTGCCCGGCCCGGCCGCTGCGGAGCGAATCCGCAATGCGCCGTAAGGGGTACGACTCGCGCCCGAATCGGGACAGAGGGGTTTACATCGGTCTTGGAGGTGGGATGGTCCGTTCGCCGACGTGCGATTCCCCGAGCGCACACTGAGCGAAAGGCCATGGCGCTTATGAACACCACGGTCAGCTGCGAGCTGCACCTGCGCCTCATCGTGTCCAGCGAATCCTCACTGCCCGTCCCAGCGGGCCTGCGCTACGACACTGCCGACCCCTACGCCGTGCACGCCACGTTCCACACGGGCGCCGACGAGACCGTGGAGTGGGTGTTCGCCCGAGATCTCCTCGCGGAGGGGCTGCACCGACCCACTGGTACCGGCGACGTCCGGGTGTGGCCGTCGCGCAGCCACGGGCAAGGGGTGGTCTGCATCGCCCTGAGCTCTCCGGAAGGAGAAGCCCTGCTGGAGGCCCCGGCCCGGGCGCTTGAGTCGTTCCTCAAGCGGACGGACGCCGCGGTGCCCCCCGGCACCGAACACCGTCACTTCGACCTCGACCGGGAGCTGTCCCACATCCTCGCCGAAAGCTGACTCCGTCCGGAGGCGGTCACGCCCCGCTGTCGGCGGGGCCGCAGCCCCTGCCGTCACCGCAGCCGTCCTACTCGGGGGCACGGCAGCGGACTCAGCCGCGCACGACGCGGCCTCGGGGCCGGTGAAACGGTTCTGCTCCCACCGGAGCGGTCCCCAGCACCGCAGACGCCCGGCGCCGAGGCCGGCCATCCTCACGGGTGGCCGGCCTCGGCGCCGGGCGTCGACGTGTTCCGGCGGCCGCGTCCGCCGGGGTCCGCACACCCCGACCCGGGGCCCGCCGCCCCGGACGGCGCCCGGTTTCGTACGCCTTGACGTACTGCGTACACGCATTCGAAAGAAGGCGCCGCCCCACCGGCACGGGGCCCGGTATGGTCTGGGGTAACCGCGGACGCGGGGTATCGGAGTCCCCCTGCGCGAGGAGCCCCCAACGTGCTGATCACCCATGACACCGAGTGCGCGCTGAGCATCCTCGTGAAGCTGCTCAACACCGCGCCCGAGGTGTGCGGCGCCGAGCGGCTGTCGGATGTCGCCGCACTGGACGCCTTCGTGGTCCGCCAGGAGATCAGCGAGATCGACTCACTGACCGAGGACGACCTGCGGCGGGTGCACGAGCTGCGGACCCGGCTGCGCGAGGTGTTCGCGACGGAGTCCACCGCGGAGGCCGCCGAACTGGTCAACTCGATCGTCGCGGCCGCCGGCACGACGCCCCGGCTGACCGACCACGACGGCCACGACTGGCACATCCACTACTTCGCACCGCACGCCGCGCTCGGCGACCACCTGGCGGCCGAGCTGGGCATGGCGCTGGCCTTCATCCTGGTGGCGGGCGAGCGGGAGCGGCTGCGCCGCTGCGAGGCGCCGGACTGCGCGCGGGTCTTCGTGGACCTCTCCCGGAACCGCTCGCGGCGCTACTGCGACAGCCGCACCTGCGGCAACCGGCTGCACGTCGCCGCCTACCGGGCGCGCCAGCGGTCGGCGGAGGCCGTCCCCTCCGCCTGACCCGCCGGCCCCGCCGCTCAGATCCCGCGCTTGCGGAGGATCTCCTCGATGTCGGCGAAGTCGCCGAGGCCGTCGTCCCGCTTGCCCGCGGCCTGCTTCTTCGGGGCCGCGGGCGGCGTCGGCGCCACCGCCTGGCGCTCGGGCGCCGGGCGGGCCGCGGCCGGGCGCTCCGGGGCGCCCTCCACCGCCGCCGCGCCGCCCCGGCGGCCCACCCAGCGGGTGATGACCAGCAGGACCGCGGAGACGCCGAGCAGCGCGATGCCCGTCCACACCCGGGGGTCGAAGACCAGCTTGGCCGCCCAGTCGGCGAACTCCCCGGCGATCGTGCTCGCCAGCGGGAACAGGCCGGTCAGGTAGAGCCCGGCGGGCAGCAGGGCCACCGCGAACCAGCGGGTCGCCGACAGGAAGCGCCGCCGGTAGGCCCGCAGTCCCGCGAAGGCCACCCCGCCCGCGGTGAGGACGAAACTGATCGCCGCACTCAGCACGGAAGCGCTCCTTCGTGTTCGGTCGTCCTGGTCATCGGTGCCTTCCTCTCGGTCCGCCTCCGGGCGCACCTCCGGCCGGAGCGGGCGCCCATTAGTGGAACACTGGGGCAATGATCGATGGTTCCCTCCCCCGCCTCGAGTTCTGGTGCGACCTCCAGTGCCCGGACTGCCACACCGCGCTGGACGACGTACGGGCGCTGCGCGCGCAGTACGGCGACGCGCTGCCCGTGGAGGTGCGGCACTTCCCGCTGGAGAAGCACAAGCACGCCTACGCCGCCGCGGAGGCGGCCGAGGAGGCGTTCGCGCAGGGGCTGGGCTGGCCGTTCGTGGAGGCGCTGCTGGCCCGCACCGCGGAGCTGGACGCGCGTGGGCAGCAGGTGCTGCTGGACGTGGCCCGGGAGGTCGGGGCGGACGTCGAGGAGGTGGACACCGCGCTGGTCGACGGCCGGCACATGCTGACCGTCGACGCCGACCAGGCCGAGGGCAAGGCGATCGGGGTCACCGGCACTCCGACGTACGTGATCGGCGGGAAGCGCCTCGACGGCGGCAAGAGCCAGGACGGGCTGCGCGAGCGGATCGTGGCCGTCATCGAGGCGGCGAAGGAGTCCTGACGACACGTCAGGTCACAGCGGCTTGCCGTAGAGGCGCTCGGTGACCTCGTATCCGAGCGAGTCGTAGAGCCGGACGGCGACCTCGTTGCGGGTGAAGACGTTGAGGCCGAGGTCGTGCACCCCGGCGGCCAGGCACTCGCGTTCGGCGAGCAGCATCAGTGTGCGTCCGTGTCCCCGGCCCCGGTGGTCCGGGGACACCTCGACGCCCATCACCCAGGCGAGCGGTTCGCCGTCCGGCAGGTCGCGCAGCCGCAGTTGCACCCAGATCGAGCCGTACGGACCCTCTCCGCCGTCGGCGCCGTACAGCCTGCGCAGGACGACGCCCGGGGTGTCGACGCCCTGCGGGACAGGGTTCGGCGGGTCGTCGCCGCCGGTCCTGGCGCGGGCCTGCTCCTCGGTGAGACCGGACCCGACGAGCGACCGGCGGTAGCCCTCCGCCGACCGGGCGAGCCAGTCGTCGAGGTCGGCCGGGTCGAAGGGGCGCGCGCTCACCCCGGCGGGCAGCGCGGGGGCGGCGACCAGCCGCTTGGACATGCTCAGGGCCCGCTCGGTGTAGCCGAGGGCGACGGCGAGCCCGCGCGCCGTCGCGGCCGCCCCGGGGACGCCGACGTCCACCCTGGTACAGCCCCAGTTGCGCAGTACCTCCTCGGCGGCCAGGGCGCCGAACGTGCCCCGGCCCCGGCCGCGTCCCTCGGTGATCTCCAACTCGGATATCCGGCCCCAGAGTTGACTGCCCTGCGGATCGGCGGTGGTGCGCAGCGCGCCGACCGGGTGACCGTTGGAGAGGATCAGCCAGCGTCTGGTGCGGCCGCCGGCCGCGGTGGGTGTCTCCGGGCCCTCGGGGCGCAGCGTGGTGGTCATGTGGTGGTCCCTTCCCCCTGTGCGGAGGGTTATCCACCCGGTCGGCGCGCGCTCCGCGGGTCGGGGGTCACGGGTCGAGGTCGTCGCCGCTGCGCTCGGCGAAGACGGCCATGGCCTTGGCGGTGACGGGGCCGGTGCCGGTGCCGGGCAGTTCGCGGTCGTCGACGCGGGTGACGGCCTGGACGTCGCGGGTGGTGGAGGTCAGGAAGACCTCCTCGGCGTTCCGGAGGGCGCCGAGCGGGAGGTCGGCCTCCTCGGCGCCGCACCAGTCGATGACGAGCTGCCGGGTGATGCCGGCCAGGCAGCCGGAGGCGAGGGTGGGGGTGAGCAGGCGGCCGTCGAGGACCACGAAGACGTTGGAGCCGGTGCCCTCGCAGAGCAGGCCGGCGGTGTTGGCGAACAGGGCCTCGGAGGCGCCGGCGCGGTGGGCGGCGGCCAGGGCGACGACGTTCTCGGCGTACGAGGTGGTCTTGAGGCCGGCGACGGCGCTGTGCTCGTTGCGGCGCCAGGGGACGACGGTGACGGCGGTCTCGTCGGGGCGGTGGGTGATCGGGCTGAGGGCGACGACCAGGGTGGGGCCGGTGGTGCCGCGCTCGGAGCTGAGCGGGCCGTTGCCGCCGGTGTAGGTGATGCGCAGCCGGCCGAGCGGTGCGGGGTTGGCGGCGAGGACCCGGGTGCAGGCCTCGCGGACCAGGTCGTGGTCGGGGTCGGCCAGGCCGAGGCCGCGGGCGGAGCGGGTGAGCCGGTCCAGGTGGCGGGTGACCGCGAAGGCCCGGCCGTCGACCGTCTTCATGGTCTCGAAGACGCCGTCGCCGGTGGTGAGGCCGTGATCGAGGACGGAGACGGCAGCGTCGGCGGAGTCGACGAGCGTGCCGTTGACCCAGCTCGTGGTGCGGTTGTGCATCGGGCTGCTCCTAGGCGGTGGGGGCTCAGGCCCCGGTCGGCTCGGATCCGCGACCGGACTCGGCTCCGGTTTCGGCTGCGGGCTCGGCTCCGGTTTCGTTGCCCGACGCTATCGCGACCAGGCGGGCGGCCTTCAGTTCGGTTTCGGCCCATTCGCGCTCGGGGTCGGAGCCCCAGGTGATGCCGGCACCGGTACCGAAGCGCAGGACGGGTGCGCCCGGGTCCGTCCGGTCGATCCAGAAGGTGCGGATGCCGACCGCGAGTTCGGCCTCGCCGCGGTCCGCGTCGACCCAGCCGACGGCGCCGCAGTAGGGGCCGCGCGGGGCGGTCTCCAGGGCTTCGATGATCCGCAGGGCGCTGGACTTGGGGGCTCCGGTGACGGAGCCGGGCGGGAAGGTGGCGGCGAGGAGCTCGGGCCAGCCGGCGTCTTCGCGCAGGGCGCCCTCGACGGTGGAGACCAGGTGGACCAGGCCGGGGTGCTTCTCGACGGCGCAGAGGTCGGGGACGGTGATGCTGCCGGTCTCGCAGACCCGGCCGAGGTCGTTGCGGACCAGGTCGACGATCATCACGTTCTCGGCGTGGTCCTTGTCGAGGAGGTCGTCCTCGGTGCGGCCGGTGCCCTTGATCGGGCCGGAGGAGACGGTGCGGCCGGTGCGGCGCAGGTAGAGCTCGGGCGAGGCGGTGGCGATCTCGACGCCGTGACCGGGCAGGCGGATGGTGCCGGCGTAGGGGGCGGGGTTGCCGTGGGCGAGGAGGCCGGTGAGGGCGTCGACGTCGCTGCGGTCCGGGTCGGGCAGCGGTGCGGACAGCACCCGGCAGAGGTTGGCCTGGTAGACCTCGCCGGCGGCTATGTGCTCGCGGATGCGGCGCACGCCCGCGGTGTAGGCGGCGCGGTCGAGGGAGCTGTGCCAGCTGCCGGCCTGCGGTCCGCGCCAGCCCGCGCCGGAGGGCGGGGCGGGGGCGGGGCGGACCTCGTCGAAGCGGGCGCAGGTGAGCCGGCCCTCGAAGTCGTAGGCGACGGCCCAGTAGCCGGCGGAGTCGAGGGCGGCCGGGTCCGAGGTGACGTCGCGCAGTCCGGTGGCCAGGCGGCCTCCGAAGCGGGCGAGCGGGGTGCGGGGGTCGGGGTGGCCGGACACGGTTCTCCTGCGCGGTGGTGCTGGGCGGCGGTGTCTGAAGTGTAGGTCGGGGGCGCGGGGCCCGGACCGGCTCGCGCCCCGCGTACGAGCACCCGTGTGCGTCACCCGGGTGTGCGCCGGGTGACCTGCGGATGATCGTCCGGGAGCGCCGCAGGTGGCGGCCGGTGACCTGCCGGGAGGGCTGACGGGACGGCACTCGTCGACCATCCCCTCGGCATGCTGCGGGAACGGATTTTTAGCTGGCCCGGGAATCCGCTAGAGTTCAACACGTCGCCAGGGAGCGCAGCCGAAGAAAAGCGGTGAAGGCCCTGGGAGACAGGCGGACGTGGCTCAGTTGGTAGAGCATCACCTTGCCAAGGTGAGGGTCGCGAGTTCGAATCTCGTCGTCCGCTCGGTGGAGAACAGTGTAAGATCGTTCTTCATGTGTTGCCTGGTGGAGTGGCCGAGAGGCGAGGCAACGGCCTGCAAAGCCGTGTACACGGGTTCAAATCCCGTCTCCACCTCCAAGAGGTTCCCCCGGTTCCACCGGGAGACCTCCCCGCGCGATTAGCTCAGCGGGAGAGCACTACCTTGACACGGTAGGGGTCACTGGTTCAATCCCAGTATCGCGCACGTCGGACCCGTCGGGGTCCGCTGCAGGACCGCCACACCAGGCGCGATTAGCTCAGCGGGAGAGCACTACCTTGACACGGTAGGGGTCACTGGTTCAATCCCAGTATCGCGCACAGTAACGGGCCCTTCAGGGTCTGCTGCAACACCGCCGCACCCGGCGCGATTAGCTCAGCGGGAGAGCACTACCTTGACACGGTAGGGGTCACTGGTTCAATCCCAGTATCGCGCACGTCGGACCCGTCGGGGTCCGCTG
>NZ_JBICZE010000006.1:0-141918 GCF_043201735.1 Kitasatospora sp. NPDC048286 | reverse complement strand
GCAGGACCGCCACATCAGGCGCGATTAGCTCAGCGGGAGAGCACTACCTTGACACGGTAGGGGTCACTGGTTCAATCCCAGTATCGCGCACAGTAACGGCCGGGGCCGCGATCCGTCAGGGTCGCGGCCCCGGCCGTTTGTCGTCTGTCTGCGGCCCTGCCCCGCCGCCGTGCCGTGTGCCGGGGAGCGTCGGGGAAAGAAAAGAGAAGAGCCGCGTGCGGACGCCCTCACCGACGTCCGCACGCGGCATCTCCGCCTGCCGGGGCGCTCTGCGCACCGCTCCTCGCCCGTCCGCGTGTCATCGCGGCCGCGGCCTCCCCGGCGGCACCGCTCCCCGTCCCCAGGGGTTCGGTGCCCGTCTTCGACCGGCCTCGAGGCCGGTGTCCTTCTTCCTGCTCAGCGGGCGATCAGATCGGCGACGGCCTGGGCCTGGCTCGCCATCTGCTCCCACCCGCCGAAGAGCAGCACCAGGAGCACGGCGCACGGCAGGGCCATGGCCAGCGCCACGGCGGGGTGCCGCGTGGGCTGCTCGGCGGACCGGGACTGGACGAAGGCCGGCCGACGGCGGCGGGGGGTTCCCGTGAGCTGCGGTGGCATGTCCTTGCTCCTGATCCGGTCGAGTTGGCGCGGTGGACGGCTTACCTCGGGGGACGAGCTCCCCGTCCACCGCTGAGCACAACGCTATTGGTCGGGGGGTCCTCAGGGCGTCATGCCGTCGTACTGTTCCTCGGACGTCCGGGAGGATGACGATCAGACTCGGGACCTACTACCGCAGGGGGACGGAAGGCTCATCCGACCCCCGAGGGAACCCTGAGGGGGAACCCCGAGAAGCGCTTCGACACCCCTGCGACCTGCAGGTCAGCGCAAGATCGGACAATCGCACGGTGGCTTCAGGTGTTGCGTATCAGCACACCGCAGCGGGCAGTCCGTAAGCTGTGCCAGACAGGAACTGACGATGGCCCAACCGACGGGGCCTCACCCACCGGCTGACGGGGAACGAAACATGGCGATGATGCGGCTGAGGCGTGAGGACCCCCGCATCGTCGGGCCGTACCGCCTGCACCGGCGACTGGGCGCCGGCGGCATGGGCGTGGTCTACCTCGGGTCCGACCGTCGCGGGCAGCGCGTCGCCCTCAAGCTGATCCGCGCCGAGCTCGCCGAGGACCAGGAGTTCCGCACCCGCTTCGCCCGCGAGATCGCCGCCGCCTCCCGGATCCGGGGCGGCTGCACCGCGCGCGTGGTCGGCTCGGACATCGAGACCGAACGCCCCTGGCTGGCCACCGCGTACGTGCCGGGGCCCTCGCTCTACAAGCGGGTCGGCGACGAAGGCCCGCTGAGCTGGCCCGAGGCGGCCCGGATCGGGGCCGCACTGGCCGACGGACTGGTCAAGGTGCACGAGGCCGGCGTGGTCCACCGGGACCTCAAGCCCTCCAACATCCTGCTCTCGCCCCGGGGCCCGCGGATCATCGACTTCGGCATCGCCTGGTCGCGCGGCGCCAGCACGCTCACCCACGTCGGCACCGCGGTCGGCTCCCCCGGCTTCCTCGCGCCCGAGCAGGTGCGCGGAGCCGCCGTCACGCCCGCCACCGACGTGTTCGCCTTCGGCGCCACCCTCGCGTACGCCCTCACCGGGGACACCCCGTTCGGCTCCGGGGCGTCCTCCGAAGTGATGCTGTACCGGGTCGTCCACGAGGAGCCCGACCTCTCGGCCGTACCACCGCAACTGGCGCCGCTGATCCGCGCCTGCCTGGCCAAGGAGCCCGCCGAGCGGCCCGGGGCCGCCGCGCTGCACGAGCGGCTCAGCGAGCTGGCGGCGCGCGGAGCGGCGGGCGGCAGCACCCGCGCGCCGCGGCCCGGGCGGGGCGCGGCCGCACCGGCTCCGGCTCCGGCTCCGGCCCGGCAGGAGAACGGCCGTCAGGGAGTACCTGCCCCCGGACGCTCCCCCGAGCCGCCCGCCGCGGCACGGGCCAGGGCGGCGGCGGGCCGCCCCGGCGCACAGGCGGCCGGATCCGCCGGGCGCCGCCCGCAGCAGGGGCCGACCGCACCCGCCCCCCGGCCCGAGCCGACACCGGTGACCCGCCCGTTGCGGGAGCGTCCGGACCGTCCGCAGACCCCGCCGCCGGCCCGCCCCGGCCCCGGGCCCGGCCCCCGCGACCGGGCACGCCCCCGGGACCGCCAGCACACCCCCGCCCCCGGCGGACGGCCCGGCACCGCCCGGCAGCGGCTGCTCCGGCAGCGGCTGGTCGTCTTCGTCACGGTGACCATCGGAGTGGCGCTGGCCATCGCCGCGGCTCAGGGGTGCGAGAACCGGGACAACCGGAGCGTGCGGCCGGCGACCGGGGTGGTGGCGACCACGGGCTCCGGCGGCGAGCAGGCGGTGCCGGGGACCTCGGCGGACGTCGCACCGCCGGCCGCGACCGCGCCGCTCCCGGCCGCGGCGCGCGCAGGTGCCGACGCCGGTCTGACGCCGCCGCAGGCACCGGTACCGGCGGTCGACTGGCCCAACCGCAGCTACCCCGACGGAGCCGGCGGGCCGGCCATCGCGCTGCAGAACGGGCACTCCGTCGGGGCCGGGCCGCAGGTCGCGCTGAGCGCGGTGCTGCCGGCCCGGTACAAGGGCCTGCCGGCCGCGGTGGTCGTCCTGCGGCGGGCGGAGGGCTCCACCTCGGTCGACCTCGTCCAGCTCTACACCTTCACCGGGGACACCCCCGTCGCTGTCACCTCCCGCACCTCGGTGGCGGACCCGCAGGCGGCGGCCACCTGGCGGCTGGACAGCAGCACGGTCGTCCGCGAGGAGCGCGCGGCCGCCACCGGCACCGTCACCTCCACCCGCTACGCCGTCCGCCCCGACGGCACCCTCGACGAATCCTGGCCCGGCGCCACGACCCCTCCCCCCGCCGCCGCACCGGCCCCACCCACCTCCCCCATCGGCTGACGCCCGCGTCACGAGAAGCCGGGCCGGCCGACATCTGGCGGCGAGGGCACGGCGGGTAGAGCGCGCCAGAAGTCGACCAGGCCGACTTCCGGTGCCGGCCGCCCCGAGAACCACCACAGCCAGGCGCCCCAGTACATGGCCCCGGCAAGGCCGCACTCACGAAAAGTCGGCCCAGTCGACTTCTCGCGCAGCAAGAGCCCCTACCGGGGCCCGAGCAGCACGCGGCGGGAGAGCCCTGTGGAGGCGGGCGCCGGGTGGGAAGGGGAAGGCGCGCGCCGACTTCTGGGGCGGGGCCGTGCCGAGGGGCGCTGCGGCGGGCGCCGGGTACGTGGCCGGCTCGACTTCTCGCGCGGTGGGAGGGCTCCGGGCGGGATGGGGAAAAGGCGCGCGCACGAGAAGTCGGACGGGCCGACTTCTCATGCGCGGGGGCGGGGTCAGGGGGTGGGGGTGGTGACGGCGTAGAAGGCCACGGCTGCGGCGGCGCCGACGTTGAGGGAGTCGATGCCGTGGGCCATGGGGATGCGGACGGGGTGGTGGGCCGCCGCGATGGCGCGGGGGGTGAGGCCGTCGCCCTCGGCGCCGAGCATGAGGGCGGCCTTGGGGAGGCTGTGCGGGGTGAGGGTGTGGAGGTCGACGGCGGTGTCGGCGGGGGTGAGGGCGAGCAGGGTGAAGCCGGCCTCGCGGACGGTGTCGAGGGCGGCGGGCCAGGGGTCCAGGCGGGCGTACGGGACCGCGAAGACGGCTCCCATGGAGACCTTGACGGCGCGCCGGTAGAGCGGGTCCGCGCAGTCGGGCGAGAGCAGGACGGCGTCCATGCCGAGGGCGGCGGCGCTGCGGAAGATGGCGCCGAGGTTGGTGTGGTCGACCAGGCCCTCCAGCACGGCGACCCGGCGGGCCCCGGCTAGCACCTCGGCGGCGTCGGGGAGGGGCTTGCGCTCCATCGAGGCGAGGGCGCCGCGGTGCACGTGGTAGCCGGTGACGGCTTCGGCGAGGGCGGGCTCGACCACGTGGACGGGGGCGTCGGCCTCGGCGATGACGTCGCCCATCACCTCCAGCCACTTGGGGGTGAGCAGCATCGACCGCATCCGGTAGCCGGCGGCGAGGGCGCGGCGGATGACCTTCTCCCCCTCGGCGATGAAGAGGCCCTCGGCGGGTTCACGGCGGCGGCGCAGCTCGACGTCGGTGAGGCCGGCGTAGTCGGCGAGGCGGGGGTCGGCGGGGTCGGTGATGGTGCGGGGTTCGGACACCCTGCGATCTTGCCAAGCCCGGGCGGGGAAGGCCAAACGGCCGAGGGAGCGGGGTGGTCCCCGGCTGGTCGTAGTGCAAACATGACCGTATGGCCCGAAATCCGGGCCGATCCTGGGCTTCGTCGGCCTCTGGTGCCGCTGACTCCGCCGGCTCCCCCGGTGGGGGCCCACACGGTCGGCCACAGCTGGCGCGCGCGAAGCCGCGGTGGCCGGTGTGGCGCCGGTCGGTGGCGGGACAGGTGTTCGCGCTCCAGGTCGTGGTCGTGCTGCTGCTGGTGGCGGCGGCCGCGGTGGCGCTGGTGGTGCAGTCGCGCAACGACGCCGATCACGAGGCGCGCAACCGTTCGGTGGCGGTGGCCCAGACCTTCGCCAACTCCCCGGGCATCGTCGACGCGTTGCGCTCCCCGAACCCGACGGCCCTCCTGCAACCGAGCGCGGAGGCCGCGCGGGTCGCCTCGGGGGTGGACTTCATCGTCGTGCTGAACGACCAGGGCATCCGCTACACCCACCCGAACCCGGCCCGGATCGGCCAGAAGTTCACCGGCGTCTACGAGCCCGCGCTGCACGGGCAGGTGGTGACCCAGAACGTCGCGGGCACCCTCGGCCAGCTGGTACGGGCGGTGGTCCCGGTGCACGCGCCGGACGGCTCGGTGGTCGGGATGGTCTCGGCGGGCGTCACGCTGAGGAACATCAGCAGCGCCAGCGAGCGGCAGCTGCCTGTGGTGCTGGGCGCGGCGGCGGCCGCGGTGGGGCTGGCCACGCTCGGGACGGCGCTGATCAGCCGGCGGCTGCGGCGCCAGACGCACGGGCTGGGCCCGGTCGAGATGACCCGGATGTACGAGCACCACGCGGCGGTGCTGCACGCCGTGCGCGAGGGCGTGATGATCGTCGGCGGGGACGGGCGGCTGCTGCTCTGCAACGACGAGGCGCGCCGGCTGCTGGACCTGCCGCCGGACGCCGAGGGCCGCCCGGTGAGCGAGCTGGGCCTGGAGCAGGCGCCGCTGGAGCTGCTGACCGCCGGGCGCCCGGTGACCGACCAGGTGGTGCTGTCCGGGGAGCGGCTGCTGGCGGTGAACGTCCGGCTGATCGACCGGCCCGGCGGTCCGCCCGGCTGCGTCGCCACGCTGCGCGACTCCACCGAGCTGGCGGCGCTGTCCGGCCGGGCCGAGCGCGCCCAGCGGCGGCTGCGGCTGCTGTACGACGCCGGGGTCACGGTGGGCAGCACGTTGGACGTGACGCGGACGGCGCAGGAGCTGGCGCAGGTCACGGTGCCGCGGTTCGCGGACTTCGTCACGGTGGACCTGGCGGACCAGGTGCTGACCGGCGAGGAGCCACCGCCGGGCCCCTCCCTGGGGCGGATGCGCCGGGTCGCGGTGGCGGGAGTCGAGGACGACGCGCCGTTCTATCCGGTCGGCACGGTGCTGGACGTGGTGCCCTCGACCCCGCTGGCGGTGGCGCTGCACAGCGGGGAGCCGGCCGTCGAGCCGCACCTGACGGACGCCGGCCAGTGGCGGGAGCAGGACCCGGAGGGGTCGGCGCAGGTGCTGGCGTACGGGGTGCACTCGCTGGTGCGGGTGCCGCTGCGGGCGCGCGGGGTGCTGCTGGGGGTGGTCCGGTTCTGGCGGGCTCAGCGGACGGAGCCGTTCGAGGCGGAGGACCTGGCGCTGGCCGAGGAGCTGGTGGCGCACGCCGCGGTGTGCATCGACAACGCCCGCCGCTACACCCGGGAGCACACCATGGCGGTGACGCTCCAGCACAGCCTGCTGCCCCGAACCCTGCCGGAGCAGTCGGCGCTGGAGGTGGCGCACCGCTACCTGCCGGCCCAGGCCGGGGTGGGCGGCGACTGGTTCGACGTGATCCCGCTGCCGGGCGCGCGGGTGGCGCTGGTGGTCGGGGACGTGGTGGGGCACGGGCTGCACGCGGCGGCGACGATGGGCCGGCTGCGCACGGCGATCCACAACTTCTCGACCCTGGACCTGCCGCCGGACGAGCTGTTGGGGCACCTGGACGAGCTGGTGAACCGGATCGACCAGGACGAGGCGGCGGGCGGCGAGCGCGCGGAGCTGGCCGGGGCGACCTGCCTGTACGCGATCTACGACCCGGTGTCGCGGCGCTGCACGCTGGCCAGCGCCGGGCACCCGCCGCCGGCCGTGGTGGACCCGCAGGGCCGGGTGGTGTTCCCGGAGCTGCCGACCGGGCCGCCGCTGGGTCTGGCGGTGCTGCCGTTCGAGACCGCGGAGCTGGAGCTGGCCGAGGGCAGTCGGCTGGTGCTGTACACGGACGGGCTGGTGGAGGACCGGGAGCGGGACATCGACGAGGGGCTGGAGCTGCTGCGGGCGGTGCTGGCCGGGCCGCCGCACTCCCCGGACCAGACCTGCGCGGACGTGCTGGCGGCGCTGCTGCCGGCGCACCAGCAGGACGACATCGCGCTGCTGGTGGCCCGGACCAGGGTGCTGGCGCCGGACCACGTGGCGCAGTGGGAGGTGCCCTCCGACCCGGCCGCGGTGGGCCGGGTCCGGGCCGCGGTGGCGGAGCGGCTGACGGCGTGGGGGCTGGAGGAGGCGGCGTTCGTCACCGAGCTGATCCTGAGCGAGCTGGTGACCAACGCGATCCGGTACGGCGCCGGGCCGATCCGGGTGCGGCTGCTGCGGGACCGTTCGCTGATCTGCGAGGTGTCGGACGGCAGCAGCACCTCGCCGCACCTGCGGTACGCGGCGACCGAGGACGAGGGCGGGCGCGGGCTGTTCCTGGTCGCGCAGTTCGCGGACCGCTGGGGGACGCGCTACACGGCGACCGGGAAGGTCATCTGGACGGAGCAACCGCTGGAGTAGGAAGTCGGTCGGGCCGACTTCCTACTCCTGGGGGGGACCGCTCCCGTGCGGCCTTACGGCTGGAAGGCCGCGGCCAGCACGTTGACGACGTCGCCGACGACGATGACCGCCGGGGGCTTGACGCCCTCGGCCTCGACCACTGCGGCGACGGTGCCCAGGTTGGCGTCCACCCGGCGCTGGGCGGCGGTGGTGCCCTCCTGGACGACGGCGACCGGGGTGTCCGCCGGACGGCCGTACTCGACCAGCCGGGCGGCGATCGCGCCGATCTTGTCCACGGCCATCAGCAGCACCAGGGTGCCGCTCATCTTCGCGGCGGCCTCCCAGTTGGTGAGCGAACGCTCGTCGTCCGGGCCGACGTGGCCGGAGATCACGGTGAACTCGTGGGTCATGCCGCGGTGGGTGACCGGGACGCCGGCCGCCGCGGGGACGCTGATCGAGCTGGAGATCCCGGGCACCACGGTGACCGGCAGCCCGGCCTCCACGCAGGCCAGCAGTTCCTCGCCGCCGCGGCCGAAGACGTACGGGTCGCCGCCCTTGAGCCGGACCACGAACTTGCCGGCCTTGGCGTGCTCGACCAGGGTGCGGTTGATCGCCTCCTGGGCCATGAACCGGCCGTACGGGATCTTCGAGGCGTCGATCACCTCGACGTGCTCGGGCAGTTCGGCGAGCAGCTCGCGCGGGGCGAGGCGGTCGGCGACGACCACGTCGGCGTCGGCGAGCAGCCGGCGGCCGCGCACGGTGATCAGGTCCGGGTCGCCGGGGCCGCCGCCGACCAGGGCCACGCCGGCGCCGTGCGAGCGGTACTGGCGGGCGGCCAGCGAGCCGTCCCGCAGGCCGTCCACGATGGCGTCGCGCAGGGCGGCGGAGTGGCGCGGGTCGCCGGTGAGGATGGCGACGGTGGCACCCGCGTCGCGGCCGCTGGCCGGGGTCCAGGCGGTGGCCGCGGCGGCGTCGTCGCTGCGGGAGCAGAACACCCGCTCGCGCTCGGCCTCGGCGCTGACCGCCGCGTTGACGGCCGGGTCGTCGGTGGCGACCAGGGCGTACCAGGTGTCGGCCAGGTCGCCGTCCCGGTACGGGCGGGCGTGCCAGGTGAGCTCGCCGGCGTCGGCCATGGCCTGGACGGCCGGGGTGGTGGCGGGCGATATCAGGTGCAGGTCGGCGCCGGTGGCGATCAGGGCGGGCAGCCGCCGCTGGGCGACCTGGCCTCCCCCGACCACGACGACGCGGCGGCCGGCCAGCAGCAGGCCCACCGGGTAGGGGGTGCGGCCCTCGGTGCTCGGGTGCGGGGTGGGCGCGGTCATCGGCGGTGCTCCTGATCGGGGGTGAGGGTGTGGGGACGGTACGGCACGTCACCGCTCCGCGGTCCGGCGCGCCCTCGGGCCGGTCCGCGGAGCGGTGACGGGATGCCTCAGGCCTTCTCGGTGACCCCGGCGGAGTCGAAGGTGGCTACATCGTGCATCGCCCGGGCAGCGCTCTGCACCAGCGGCAGGGCCAGCAGGGCACCGGTGCCCTCGCCGAGCCGCAGGTCCAGGTCGATCAGCGGACGCAGGCCGAGCTTCGCCAGCGCGGCCTGGTGGCCGGGCTCGGCGGAGCGGTGGCCGGCGATGCACGCGGCGAGCACCTCGGGGGCGATGGCCTTGGCGGCCAGCGCGGCCGAACCGGCGATGACGCCGTCCAGGACCACCGGGGTGCGCAGCGAGGCGGCGCCCAGCAGGAAGCCGGCCAGGGCGGCGTGCTCCAGGCCGCCGACGGCGGCGAGGACGCCGACCGGGTCGCTCGGGTCGGGCTGGTGCAGGGCCAGCGCGGCGCGGACGACCTCGATCTTGCGGGCGTGGGTCTCGTCGTCGATGCCGGTGCCGCGGCCGGTGACCTCGGCCGGGTCGAGGCCGGTGAACACCGAGATCAGGGCGGCCGAGGCGGTGGTGTTGGCGATCCCCATGTCGCCGGTGATCAGCGCCTTGTTGCCCGCCGCGACCAGGTCGCGGGCGGTCTCGATGCCGACCTCGATGGCCTTGAGGGCCTCCTCGCGGGTCATCGCCGGGCCCTGGGTCATGTCGGCGGTGCCGGGGCGGACCTTGCGCGGCAGCAGACCGGTCGCGCGGCCCTGCTGGACGGCCTCCGGCAGTTCGGCGGCGACGCCGACGTCGACCACGCAGACCTCGGTGCCGATCTGCTTGGCGAAGGAGTTGATCACCGCTCCCCCGGCCAGGAAGTTGGCGACCATCTGGGCGGTCACCTCCTGCGGCCAGGGGCTGACGCCCTGGGCGTGCACGCCGTGGTCGGCCGCGAAGACCGCCACGCAGGCGGGCTCCGGGATCGGCGGCGGGCACTTGCGGGACAGCCCGCACAGCTGGGCGGAGATGATCTCCAGCATGCCGAGCGAACCGGCCGGCTTGGTCATCCGCTTCTGCCGGTCCCAGGCCTCGCCGAGCGCCTTGGCGTCCAGCGGGCGGATGCCGCGCAGGGTCTCGGCGAGCAGGCTCTGCGGCTCCTCGCCGGGCAGCGCGCGGTTGCCGTACTGCTCCTCGTGGACGACCCAGGACAGCGGGCGCTTCTTGGCCCAGCCCTGCTGCTCCAGCTCGGGCTCGTCCGGGAACTCGTCGACGAAGCCGACGCACAGGTAGGCGACGACCTCCAGGTGCTCGGGCAGCCCGAGCTCGCGGACCAGCTCCTCGTCGTCGAAGAAGCTCACCCAGCCGACGCCCAGGCCCTCGGCGCGGGCGGCCAGCCAGAGGTTCTCCACGGCCAGGGCGGCCGAGTACGGGGCCATCTGCGGCTGGGTGTGCCGGCCCAGGGTGTGCCGGCCGCCACGGGTACGGTCGGCGGTCACCACGATGTTGACCGGGGTGTCGAGGATGGCCTCGATCTTGATTTCCTTGAACTGCTTGGCCCGGCCCTTGGGCAGCGAGTCCGCGTACGCCTCGCGCTGGCGCTCGGCCAGGGCGTGCATCCGCCGGCGGGTCTTCGCCGAGCGGATCACCACGAAGTCCCAGGGCTGCGAGTAGCCGACGCTGGGCGCGGTGTGGGCGGCCTCCAGGACGCGGATCAGCACCTCGTGCGGGATCGGGTCCGGGCGGAAGCCGTTGCGCACGTCGCGGCGCTCGCGGATCACCTGGTGGACGGCCTCGCGGCCGGCCTCGTCGTAGCCGGGGGCGGCCGGGCCGCGCGGCTCGGCGGGCTCCTCGGGCTGCTGCTCCGGCTGCTCCTGGGCCTCCTGCGCCTCCTCTGCGGAGGGCTGCCCCGCGACGGCCTCGGCGGCCTCGGACGCCTCGGCGGCCTGCTCCGCGGGGGTCTCGGCGGCGGGCTGCTCGGCCTGCGGCTGCTCGACGGGCTCCGCCGTCGCCTCGGCGGCCTGCTCGCCGACGGGCTCGGCCTCGGCGGGCTGCTCCTGGACGGGCTCGGCGACGGCGGCCTCGACCTCGGCCGGGGCCTGGGTCCGGGCGGGCTCGGCGGGCTGCTCCGCGGGAGTCTCGGCCTCGGGGGCGGCGGCCTGCTGCTCGGCGACGCCCTCGGCGGGTGCGGCCTCCTCGGCGGGCGCGGCGGTCTCGGCGGCGGGCTCCTCGGCGGCTTCGGCGGGCTGCGCCGGCTCCGCTTCGGGGGCGGCCTCGGCCGGTGCCTCGGCGGCCGGCTCGGCAGCGGTGGCAACGGCGGTGGCGTCGGCCTCCGCAGGCACCTCCACGGGCGCCTCCACGGGCTGCTCCGCGACCGGCTCGGCCGGGACCTCGGCCTGCTGCTGCGGCTGCCCAGCCTCGGCGACAACGGGCTCGGCGGCGACGGGCTCGGCGGCGACGGGCTCGGCGGCGACGGGCTCGGCGACAACGGGCTCGGTGACGGCCTGGCCGGAGGGCATCTCGCCGGTGCCCGCGGCGGTCTGCGCGACCGGCTCAGCGACGGCCTCCGGCGCGGCCCCGGCGACGGGGGCCTGCTCAGCGGCCTCGACGACCTCGGCGGCTTCCACAGCCGGGGCGGGCTCGGTACCCGCCACGACCTCGGCGGTCTCCACGGCCTGCGGGGCCTCGGCAGCCGCTATGGGCGCGGACTCCTGCGGGGCCGCCTCCTGGACGACCGGAGCCTGCTGGGCCGCCTCGACCTTGGGCAGGCCGTGCGGGGTGGGCGCGGCGAGGAAGGCGGAGATCCGGCGCGGCTGACCGGCCGGGGCCACGGCCTCGGGCTGCTCGGCGGGCACGGCGGCGCCCTCAGCGGCGACGCCCTCGACGGCGACGGCCTCGGCCACGGGCGCCTCGGCAACCCCGGCCGCCGGCTGGGCCTGCTCGGCCACGACGGCCTGCGGCGCGACCGCGACGGCCTCCGCTGCGGTCTCGACAACCGCCACGGTCTCGGCGGCCTGGGCCGCCGTCACGTCCTGCGCGGGCTGGGCCGGGGCGGCCTGGACGGCCTCCGGCAGCTCGACGACCTCGATCACCTCGATCGCCCCGACCGTCTCGACGGCCAACACGGTCTCGACCGGCGGCGCGGCCAGCGGCACCTGCTGGGCACCGTGGGCCTGCTGGAAGTCCGGCGTCTGCGGCAGCTGCTGCCCGTCGACGACCGGGATCCCCTGGGCCACCGGAGCGACCGGCGCCACCGGGACGGCCTGCGGCGCGGCGGCCGGAGCCTGGGCGGCGGCCTCGGCCATCGGCGGGCGGCCGACCACCGGGATGCCGTGCGCGGGCGTGCCGCCCTGCGAGGGGCCGCGGTCGGCCAGCGAGCGGACCGGCACCTGGCCGGTCATCAGCGACGGGTCCGGGATCGGCGGACCGGCGTGCAGCGGCCGGCGCGGCTGTTGAGCCTGCGTCATCGGCTGCTGCGGCTGCACCTGGACGGGCTGCTGCTGGACGGCGTGCTCGGCGCCGAGCACCGGCGGGTCCACCGGCGGCCAGGACGGCTCGACCGGGGTGCCGTCCTGCTGCAGCGCGAGCGGCATCTGATCGGCCGGGACGGCCGCGGCGGGCTCGCCCCAGGAGCCCTGCGGGCCCGGCATCAGCAGCACGTCGTCATCGTCGTCCAGCCCGTCCGGCTGGTCGAGGAAGTGGAAGGCCGGGCGCGGGGCGCCCTGGTCGACGGCCCAGCCCTCGCCCGGGTGACCGGGCTGGGGCACGCCGGGAACGCCGTAGCCGTGCTGGCCCTGCGGCGGGATGACACCCGGGCCCGGGGGCATCGCACCGGGGACGCCGCCGAGCGGGGCCGCCGGGTTGGGGATCACCCCGCCGTCCGTCGCGACGCCGTGGAGGGGTGCAACGCCCGCGACGCCCTCCGGTCCGCCGAGCGGGTCAGGCCCGGCGTGCAGGTGCTCGGGCAGTCCCTCGCCCGGGACGTGGCCGCCATCGGTCATTGTCAAAGCTCCTTCCAGGCCGCTGCCGCGCCCTCGGCGACACGATCACCGATCGCAGCGCCCATCCGCGCGGGCCGAACCAGCACCGACCCGCCCCTAACCACACGCGGCCGCCGCGCCGTGGCGCTGCGGCCCAAGTCCATCCGGCGCACTGCGGCACCCCGGCCCGGCGCACCGCCCGTACGGGGCGGCACATCGTCTGAAACAACGACAACCCGGAGCAACCGGCACGACCGCACCGGACCCTACGGCATTCTCCAGGTCCGGCACGAGGCCCGTCGAATTGCCCACACTCCGAGCGGAATCGGATTGCACCACGTCAAAAAGGTGACAAACCGACCGAATCGGGTGGGTCGCCGACCGATGCAGCCGCCCAGGACGTCACACTACCGGCACCGCGCGGTCACCTCTCGAATCGGTGTCCGGATGCGACCTGGATCACCGTCGACGGCAGCGGACGGCACCGGCGCGCGCCCACGGCCTTCACACGATCTGCTCACCCCAGAGCACCAGCGCGCCGGTCGTGCCCGTGCCCAGTGCCAGCCCGTCGCCCTCGTCCACCGGCCGCAGCGGGGTCGCCTGGAGCAGCGCGCCGTCCGCCCGGTACCCCGCCCCGGCGATCGCCCGGCGGACCTCCTCCGCCTCGGCGAGGGTCCGGGGCAGTGCGACGAACCGCTCGGGCCGGCGGGCCAGCACCGCGCGCACCACGTCCAGGCCGCCGGACTCCACCACGGCCGCGTCCGGCTCCGGCAGGCCGCCCAGCACCTCGGGTCCGCTCCCGTACACCGCCTCCACCTCGACGCCGTAGCGGCGGGCGTTGACGGTCAGCCGGGCGCAGGCCGAACGGGAGCCCTCGACCGCGACCACCGCGGCACCGAACCGGGCCGCCTCCACGGCGAGGGCGCCGCTGCCGGCACCGACCGACCAGACCAGGTCCCCGGGACGTGCACCCAGACGGGCCAGCACCAGGGCGCGCACATGGGCGGGGAGTGCCTCGGGCGCGCCCGGCTCGCCTTCCGTGCGCCCGGCGCCCGTGTAGGCGTCACCGGGGAGCGCCCAGCCGCGTTCCACGCCGGGGTAACCGACCGGGCGCCCGGCGAGCCAGCCGGCCGCCTCGTCCACCGCCGCGGCCTGGGCGCCGCCGCCGATCACCAGCACCACGTTGGGGTCGCGCCACACGTGGTCGGCGATCCGGTCGGAGGTGAGGACGGTGACGTCCTCCTCGGGGGTGCCGAGGGCCTCGCAGACCACGAAGGTCCGGTGCACCCCGCGCAGCATCAGGGCGAGTTCGGCGGGCCCGGCGCCCGGCGCGGTGAGCACCGCGACCTTGGGGTGGGCCCGGCAGATGTTGGCGGCGCGGCGCAGCCGTCCGCCGTGCGCGCTGACCACCTGGGCGTCCTCCCAGGGCATGCCGGCCCGGGCGAACGCGGCGGCCACCGAGGAGACGGCGGGCAGCACCTCCAGTTCGAGGCCGAACTCGGGGCGGCGCAGGGTGCGCACCACCCCGAAGAAGCCCGGGTCGCCCTCGGCGACCACGACGGCGGCGCCGCGGTGCTCGGCGATCCTGCGGGCGGCCTGCCGGACGTTGCCGAGGGTGATCCGCTCGGCGGACTCCGGCACCGGGAGCGCGTTCAGTTGGTAGGGGGCGCCCGCCACCAGGGTCGCCGCGGCCAGGGCCGCGCCGGCGGCCTCGGTCGGCGGTGTGCCGTCCCACCCGATGACCGTGATCCGGTCAGCCATCTGCGGCCGTTCTCCCTCGCCTCGGTGCGCCACTCGATCCGCTGTCGTGCGGTGCCGGTCCAGAGGCTACCGGGTGTGGTACCCCGGAGCCCGACATCTCGCACACATGTGCGTGCCGGGTGAACGAGGGCGGGGGCGATCAGTCGCGCAGCACGTAGCGGTGGTCGCCGTGCCAGCCGGCGCGGTGCGCTTCGGGCGACTCCAGGTCCTCCGGGAGCAGGCTCCACAGGATGAGGTCGCTGCGGCTCTCTCCCCCGGCCTGGCGGCCGGGCGGTGCCCCCACCACCTCGCCGGACTCCCCGCGGACTATCCAGGCGCTGCGCAGCACGCCCTCGCTGATCCCGCCGACCTTCTGGGCGACCTGCTGGGCGGCGGTGTTCCCGGCGGCGGTGCGCAGCTCCAGGCGCAGGAAGCCGCGGTCCTCGAACAGCCACTGGGCGACGCCGAGGACGGCCTCCGGCGCGTAGCCCTCGCCGCGCGCCCAGACGGCGGTGACGTAGGAGATCTCGGTGCTGCGCAGCCGCCAGTCGGTGTTGCGCAGCTCGACCAGGCCGACCAGGCGCTGGGTCAGGTGCTCGGTGACGGCGAAGACGATGCCGCGTCCGGCGGCCCGGTGGGCGGGGGCGAGGGTGCGGGCGAGCTCGGCCGCGTACGCCTCGGTGAAGGGGTGGGGCAGGTCCGTCCAGGCGAGGACGAGGTCGTCGGCCATCATCGTGGCCAGGCCGGGGGCGTCGTCCTCCGCCAGGGGGCGCAGCAGCAGCCGTTCGGTGCTGATGGCGGTCTCGGGGAAGCTCGCTGCCATGCCGTCTCTCCTCGCCGGGTCGTGAACACAACACCGTACGCCTCCGTCGTGCCCCGGATGCCACGCGGTGCGCCGCCCGCACGACGGTACGTCAGAACGCGGCCGGCCGGAGCGTCCCTGCCGCATACTGCCCGACCGGGCCCCCGCCGAGGTGCGGCGGGGGCCCGGTCGGGATCGGGGCGCGGACGGGGTCCGGCTCAGGAGGCCGGGATGACCGAGCCCTGGAAGGTGTCGGCGATGTACTTCTTGACCTCGTCGGAGTGCAGCAGCTCTTCCAGCTTCTTCACCCGCGGGTCGTTCTCCTTGCCCTTCTTGACGACCAGGATGTTGGCGTACGGGTTGTTCTCGGCCTTCTCCAGCACCAGGGCGTCGGTGGTCGGCTTCAGGCCGGCCTGGATCGCGAAGTTGCTGTTGATGACGGCGGCGTCGAGGTCGGAGTAGGAGCGGGGCAGCTGGGCGGCCTCCAGCTCCTTCCACTTGAGGTTCTTCGGGTTGCCCGTGACGTCGGCCGGGGTGGCGGCGGTGCCGGCGCCGTCCTTGAGGGTGATGAGCTTGTTGTCGGCGAGCAGCTTGAGTGCGCGGCCCTCGTTGGTGGCGTCGTTCGGCAGGCCCACGGTGGCGCCGTCCGGCAGGTCGGCGAGCGACTTGACCTTCTTGGAGTAGGCGCCGAGCGGCTCCAGGTGCACGTTCTCGACCGAGACGAGGTCGGTGCCGTTCTTCTTGTTGAAGTCCTCCAGGTACGGCAGGTGCTGGAAGTAGTTGGCGTCGGCCGAACCGTCCTGCACCGCCGTGTTGGGGGTCACGTAGTCGGTGACCTCCTTGATGTCGAGCTTGAGGCCCGCCTTCTCCGCGAGGTTGTCCTTGACGAACTTCAGGATCTGGCCGTGCGGCGTCGGGGTCGCCGCGACCTTGAGCGGCGCGTTCGGGTCCGAGGAGGAGGACCCGGAGCTGCCGCAGGCGGCGAGCGAGAGGGCGACGCCGGCGGTGGCGAGGATGCTGGTGAACTTCAGGGCGTTGCGCACGAAAAGTGCCTTTCTGCGTGGAACGGGGAGCCGCGTCCGGGGTCGGACGAGGGAGGTCTAGGGGGCGACGAGGTCCTCGTCGGCGGGGGCGGCGGGGCGGCTGCGCAGCAGTCGGGTGCGTCCGCCGCCGTGGCCGCGGTTGCCCAGCCGGCGCACGGCGTAGTCGCCGGCCAGCTGGATCACGGTGACGATGACCGCGATCTCCGCCACGATGATCCACATGAAGGTGGTCTCGAACCGCAGGTAGCCGTACCGGTAGGCGAGGTCGCCGAGGCCGCCGCCGCCGACGGTGCCGGCCATCGCGGAGTAGCCGATCAGCGCGATGACCGTGGTGGTGACGGAGGCGACGATGCCGGGGAGGGCCTCGGGGACCAGCACCTTGCGGACCAGGGTCCAGGTGCCGCCGCCCATCGCGTGGACGGCCTCGACCAGGCCGCGGTCGACCTCACGGACGGAGGTCTCGACCAGCCGGGCGAAGAACGGGATCGCGCCGACGGTCAGCGGCACGGTGGCCGCCTGCCAGCCGAGGGAGTTGCCGGTCAGCCAGCGGGTGAAGGAGATCAGCGCGATCATCAGGATGATGAACGGCATCGAGCGCGTGAGGTTCACGACCGCGCCGAGCACCTTGTTCACCGGCTGGTTCTGGAGCACCCCGCCCTTGGAGGTGAGCACCAGCAGGATGCCGAGGGGCAGTCCGAGGAGGACGGTGCAGAGGGTCGACACGCCGACCATCTGGAAGGTCTCCAGGGTGGCGGGCCACATCAGCTCCTGCATCTGGTCCCAGGTCATGCCACCGCTCCGTTCGTCACACCGACGCCGTCCGAGTCGAGGACGGCCACCTGCAGGCCCTGCTCGCGCAGGTAGCCGATCGGCACCACGTTGTCCTGGCGGCTGCCGGGAAGCTCGACCCGCATCCGGCCGACCGTCCGGCCGGCGATGGTCTCCACCGCGGCGCCGAGGATGTTGATGTCGATCTGGTAGGTGCGGGCGAGCTGGGAGACGAACGGCTGGGCCGAGCTGTCGCCCTGGAAGGTGATCTCCACCACGGTGGAGGCGGGGCGGCCGGTGCCGAACTCGCCGAGCGGGAACAGCTCGCGGGCCAGCTCCGAACCGGGCTGGGCCAGCAGGTCCGTGAGTTCGCCGGACTCGACCACCCGGCCGCCGCGCATCAGGGCGGCGGAGTCGCAGACGGACTTGATGACGTCCATCTCGTGGGTGATCAGCAGGACGGTGAGGCCCAGCTGCTGGTTGAGGTCGCGCAGCAGCTTGAGGATCGAACGGGTGGTCTCCGGGTCGAGCGCCGAGGTGGCCTCGTCGGAGAGCAGCACCTTGGGGTCGCCGGCCAGCGCCCGGGCGATGCCGACGCGCTGCTTCTGGCCGCCGGAGAGCTGGTGCGGGTAGCTGCGGGCCTTGTCGCCGAGGCCGACCAGGTCGAGCAGTTCGGCGGCCTTGCGGCGGCGCTCGGTGCGGTCCAGTCCGACGATCTCCAGCGGGAGTTCGACGTTCTGCTGCACGGTCCGCGAGGAGAGCAGGTTGAAGTGCTGGAAGACCATGCCGATCCGGCGGCGGGCCTCGCGCAGTTCCCTGCCGGCCCGGTTCTCGCCGCCGGACAGCGCGGTGAGCTCGAGCCCGTCCACGGTGACCGTGCCGGAGGTCGGGCGCTCCAGCATGTTCACGCAGCGGATGAGGGTGGACTTGCCGGCACCGCTGGTGCCGACGACTCCGTAGACCTCGCCCGGGCGGACGTGCAGGTCGACGCCGGCGAGGGCGGTCACCTCGCGGCCTCGGGAACGGTAGACCTTCGTCAGGTCCGTGGTGGTGATCACAGCGGCTTTCCGTGGGTCGGGGGCGGGCGGCGTGGATCGACCGTCCGACCGGCGTGCGGTCGACGGTGTCACGGCGCTGCGCCGGGGGGATCCGGACTCGACTCCCTCGGTCGTGGCCGTGGCAGGGCCGGGCCGCGCGACGGCGTGGCCCTGACGAGTCACCCGGCCCGCGGGTGGGCGGGCACGGCCGAGGAAGGGGTTCGGGAGGAACGGCGCGCTCGCACGGGCGGGAGCGGCGCCGGAGTCTCGCTTCGGGGCGCGAGGGGGAGGCACCTTCAGCGGGTGCCGGGGGCGATGGCCCTCAGCAGTGACACATTCGACGACACATGGCACGCTCACCTGCCGGCAGGGTGCCGGTGGGGGTCCAGTTCGTCGTCGCAGTCATGTGAGCCAGTAAAACAGATGGGTCGAATTCCGCCCAATCTTTTCGCCGAGCTGTCCGCAATGCGGACATGCGGCGTCTTGACCAGCGGAGACATGACTCGGCGCCGCCACCGGTGGTCCGGATGGTGGCGGCGCCGGGAGGCGGGCGCGGGGCGGCGGGCTCAGGCCGTCGCGGCGAGCGCGGTCGCGGTCGCGGCGGGCTTCTCCAGGTGGACGAAGCTCAGCCGGCTGTTGACCTGCTCGACCTCGGTCTGCCGGTACCCCTGTCGAGCGTACAGCCGCAGGTTGCCGAGGCTGCGGTGGCCGGTGAACAGCCGGTAGGCGCTCACCGGGCCGTCCTGGGCGATGCGGCGCTCCAGCGCGTCCAGCAGGCGGCCGCCGAGGCCGTGGCGCTGCATCCGCGGGTGGACGACCAGGCGCCCTATCCGGGCGACACCGTCGGCGCCGACCCGGCCGCGGACGGTGCCGACCACCTCGTCGCCCAGCCGGGCCACCAGGAAGTGCTGCTCGGACAGCTCGGCGCGCAGGCTCTCCAGGCTCTGCGTCAGGGGCTCGATCGCCCAGTCGCCGTACAGCTCGGCCTCGGGCTGGTAGCCGAGGTACTGGAGCTTGAGGATCTGCTCCGCGTCCTCGGCCTCAGCAGCCGAGATGATCACGCTCATGCCCATGTGGAGGGGCCTCCCCAGTCGTCGTGCCCGGCGCGCAGAGGGTGGCGCGCGCTCACGCTCAGTATCCGAGCGATCGCGCCACCGTCAAGAGCCGCGTTCGCCAGCGCTCTACCCGGGTGTCAGCTCCGCTCAACCTTCGCGGGGGCGGACGTGAGGAGGGTCACCTGCCGGGCCGGGTGTGCCGCGCCCGGTCGTCCGGGCCCGCGGTCAGGGGTACCGCTCCGCGTGGAGCAGCATCCGCAGGCAGGCCAGACAGCGGGAACGGGTGGGGCCGATCGAGCCGCGCGGCATGTCGAGCCGCTCGGAGAGTTCACGGTAGGTGGGCGGCGGGTCCTCGGCGAGCGCGGCGATCAGCTGCGGGCAGCGGCCGGGCAGGGCGGCGACGGTCTCGCGGACCACGCGGCGGCGGTGTTCGGCGAGGTAGACGTCCTCGGCGGAGGGGACGGGTGGAAGGGCGGTGCACACACCGTGCATGACGGTCCGGGACGGGGCCGGTTACGCCCGGGCCGAGGCGCGGACGCGGGAGGGGCGCGCCGGTCGGACCGCCGCGCCCCTCTCCCGTCGCGCCGGGGATCGGCCCCCGGGTCGGGGCTCAGCCCCGCGACCACTCCTGCTGCCGCGCCAGGTCCGCCTTCACCTCGGCGAGCTGGACCGCGACCGCCGAGGGGGCGGTTCCGCCGCGCCCGCTGCGGGCGGCGATGGCTCCGTGGACGTTGAGCACCGAGCGCACCTCGGGCGTCAGGTGCTCCGAGATCGCGGCGAACTGCTCGTCCGTCAGGTCGGACAACTCGATGCCCTCCGCCTCGCAGACCTTGACGCAGGCACCGGCCACCTCGTGCGCGACCCGGAACGGCACGCCCTGCTTGACCAGCCACTCGGCGATGTCGGTGGCGAGCGAGAAGCCGGCCGGGGCCAGCTCCTCGAGCCGCTCCCGGTGCACGGTGAGGGTGGCCATCATCCCGGTGAACGCGGGC
Organism: Kitasatospora sp. NPDC048286; assembly: GCF_043201735.1. Taxonomy (NCBI): domain Bacteria; kingdom Bacillati; phylum Actinomycetota; class Actinomycetes; order Kitasatosporales; family Streptomycetaceae; genus Kitasatospora; species Kitasatospora sp. NPDC048286. The sequence continues at coordinate 122,157 of NZ_JBICZE010000006.1, read as the reverse complement.
AGCAGCACCTCCAGCGTGTCGCAGGAGTCGAAGACCGGCTCCTTGTCCTCCTGGAGGTCCCGGTTGTAGGCGAGCGGCAGCGCCTTGAGGGTGGCCAGCAGGCCGGTCAGGTTGCCGATCAGCCGGCCGGACTTGCCGCGGGCGAGCTCGGCGATGTCCGGGTTCTTCTTCTGCGGCATGATCGAGGAGCCGGTGGAGAAGGCGTCGTGCAGCGTGATGAAGCCGAATTCCTTGGTGTTCCAGATGATCACCTCCTCCGCGATCCGGGAGAGGTTGACGCCGATCATCGCGGTCACGAAGGCGAACTCGGCGACGAAGTCGCGCGAGGCGGTGCCGTCGATGGAGTTGCCGACCGATCCGCCCTCGAAGCCGAGGTCGGCGGCGACGGCCTGCGGGTCGAGGCCGAGCGAGGAGCCGGCCAGCGCGCCGGAGCCGTACGGCGAGACGGCGGTGCGGGCGTCCCACTGGCGCAGCCGCTCGGCGTCCCGGCCGAGGGCCTGCACGTGCGCGAGGACGTGGTGGGCGAAGAGCACCGGCTGGGCGTGCTGGAGGTGGGTGCGGCCCGGCATCGCGGTGTCCGGGTGCGCCTCGGCGAGGCCGACCAGGGCCTGCTGGAGGTCGAGCAGCAGGCCGCCGATGGTCTTCGCGTGGTCCCGCAGGTACATCCGGAACAGGGTGGCGATCTGGTCGTTGCGCGAGCGCCCGGCGCGCAGCTTGCCGCCGAGGTCGGGGCCGAGGCGCTCCAGCAGGCCGCGCTCCAGGGCGGTGTGCACGTCCTCGTCGGCGACGGTGCCGGTGAAGGTGCCCGCCTCGACGTCGGCGAGCAGTTGGTCCAGCCCGGCCAGCATGCCGGCCAGCTCCTCGTCGGAGAGCAGGCCCGCCTTGTGCAGGACCCGGGCGTGGGCCTTGGAGCCGGCGATGTCGTACGGCGCGAGGCGCCAGTCGAAGTGGACCGAGGCCGAGAGCCTGGCCAGCGCCTCGGACGGGCCGTCGGCGAAGCGCGCGCCCCAGAGGCGGACGTCGGAGGACTGCTCGGCGGTCATCGCGTGGCTCCTTCATGCATGTGCAGTGGATGGCATAAGTATGCACGACGCCGTATGAAAAACAAACCCCGGCCGGACGGTCTCCGTCAGGCCGGGGTTCTTCGGGTCGGAACGCTACTGCGCCTTCGCCTGGGCGAGTTGCATGAGGTGGTCGGCGAGCGCCTGGCCGCCGGCCGGGTCCCGGCTGATCAGCAGCACGGTGTCGTCGCCGGCGATGGTGCCGATGATCTCGAACACCTCGGCCTGGTCGATCGCCGAGGCCAGGAACTGGGCGGCGCCCGGCGGGGTGCGCAGCACCACCAGATTGCCGGAGGCCGTCGCGGAGACCATGAGCTCGCCGGCCAGCCGGGCCATCCGGCCCTCGCTGGCCGACTCCCCCATCGGCGCGCGCGGCGTGCGGTCGCCGCCCTCGGCCGGGACGGCGTAGATCAGCGCGCCGTCCCGGTTGCGGATCTTGACCGCGCCCAGCTCGTCCAGGTCCCGGGAGAGGGTGGCCTGGGTGACCACGAGTCCGTCGTCGGCGAGCAGCTTGGCGAGCTGGCTCTGCGAACGCACGGGCTGGCGGGTGAGCAGGTCCACGATCCGCCGGTGGCGCGCGGTGCGGGTCTGCGGGACCTGCGGCGTCGGGCCGGTGGCGGACGGGCCGGAGTGGGAAGCGGTCATGTGATTATTCTCCCGGACAACGGTCAACTCGCATCGGCCGGGGCGCTCTCGCGCACCGTCCGGAGGATGCCCGGCAGCGCGGCCAGGAAGGCGTCCGCCTCCTGCTCGGTCAGCACCAGCGGCGGGGCCAGCCGGACGGCGTCCGGGACGGCCGCGTTGACCAGGAAGCCCGCCTCCTGGGCGACGGCCTGGACCTTGGCCGATACCGGCTCGGTGAGCACGATGCCGAGCAGCAGACCCGCCCCGCGCACGTGCGAGACCAGCGGGTCGCCGAGCGCCTCGACGCCGTCGCGAAGCCGCTCGCCGAGCTTGCGGACGTGCTCCAGCAGGCCCTCGGACTCGATGGTGTCCAGCACCGCCAGCCCGGCCGCGGCGGCCACCGGGTTGCCGCCGAAGGTGGTGCCGTGCTGGCCCGGGGTGAGCAGCTCGGCGGCCGGCCCGAAGGCGAGCACCGCACCCATCGGCAGGCCGCCGCCGAGCGCCTTGGCCAGGGTGACCACGTCCGGCTCCACGCCCTCGTACGCCTGGTGGGCGAACCAGTGGCCGGTGCGGCCGACGCCGGTCTGGATCTCGTCCAGGACCAGCAGGGTGCCGGCGGCCCGGGTGATCTCGCGGGCGGCCTTCAGGTAGCCGTCCGGCAGCGGGATCGCGCCGTTCTCGCCCTGGACCGGCTCCAGGAAGACGGCCGCGGTCTCGGTGGTGACGGCCGCGCGCAGCGCCTCGACGTCACCGAACGGGACGTGGGTGACGTCGCCGGGCAGCGGGCGGAACGGGTCCTGCTTGGCGGGCTGGCCGGTGAGCGCGAGGGCGCCCATGGTGCGGCCGTGGAAGGCACCCTGGAGGGCGACCAGGTGGGTGCGGCCGGTCCGCCGGCTGATCTTGAAGGCGGCCTCGTTGGCCTCGGCGCCGGAGTTGCAGAAGAACACCCGGCCGCCGGGGCGGCCGTCCAGCTCCAGCAGCCGCTCGGCGAGGGCGATGGTGGGCTCGGCCATGAAGAGGTTGGAGACGTGGCCGAGGGTGGCGATCTGCCGGCTCACCGCCTCGACGACGGCCGGGTGGGCGGTGCCCAGGGCGTTGACGGCGATGCCGCCGAGCAGGTCGGTGTACTCCTTGCCGTCGGCGTCCCAGAGCTTGCTGCCCTCGCCGCGCACCAGCGGGATGCGGGGGGTGCCGTAGTTGTCGGTGAAGGAGTGCTGCCACCGCTCGGTGAACTGCTCGTTGTGGGTCGCTCCGGTGCCGCCGGTCGTGCCGGTCATGCCAGTCCCCCGATCACGGTCGTCTCGTCGTCCGGCACGACCATCGTGCCGATGCCCTCGTCGGTGAAGATCTCCAGCAGCAGGCTGTGCTGGACCCGGCCGTCCAGCACGCGGGCGGTGCCCACGCCGGAACGGACGGCCCGCAGGCAGCCCTCCATCTTGGGGAGCATGCCGCTGGCCAGGTCGGGCAGCAGCTCCTCCAGCTCGGTCGCGGTGAGCTGGCTGATCACGTCGTCGGAGTTCGGCCAGTCCTTGTAGAGGCCCTCGACGTCGGTGAGGACGACGAGCATCTCGGCGCCGAGCGCGACCGCGAGCGCGGAGGCGGCGGTGTCCGCGTTGATGTTGTAGACGTGGCCGTCGGCGCCGCGGGCGATCGAGGAGATGACCGGGATCCGGCCGTCGGCGATCATCGCCTTCACCGCGCCGGCCTCGATGTTGACGATGTCGCCGACCAGGCCGATGTCGACCTGCTCGCCGTCCACCACCGCGTAGCGCTTGACCGCCGTCATGGTGTGGGCGTCCTCGCCGGTCATGCCGACGGCGAACGGGCCGTGCTCGTTGAGCAGGCCGACCAGCTCGCGCTGCACCTGGCCGGCCAGCACCATCCGGACCACGTCCATGGTCTCCGGGGTGGTGACCCGCAGGCCGTTGGTGAAGCTCGACTCCAGGCCCAGCCGGTCGAGTTGGGCGCTGATCTGGGGGCCGCCGCCGTGCACCACGACGGGGTGCAGACCGGCGTAGCGGAGGAAGACGACGTCCTGGGCGAAGGCGGCCTTGAGGCTCTCGTCCACCATGGCGTTGCCGCCGAACTTGATCACGACGGTCTTGCCGTGGAAGCGCTCCAGCCACGGGAGCGCCTCGATCAGCGTCATGGCCTTGGGCAACGCGGTGTTGTTGCGGGCCTGTTCGCCCTTGGGTGCGATCTGCACGGGTTTCCCTCGTCGGAACGGATGTCGCGGATCGGGTGTCGCGACTCGGGGTGTCGCGGCTCAGGGTGTCGCGGCTCAGGGTGTCGCGGCTCAGGGTGTCGCGGCTCAGGGTGTCGCGGCTCAGGGTGTCGCGGACGAAGTGACGCCGGTCAGGTCGAGTAGGCGCTGTTCTCGTGAACGTAGTCGGCCGTCAGGTCGTTGGTCCACAGCGTGGCGCCCGCCGGGCCGGCGTTGAGGTTCGCCGTGATGACGACCTCGCGGCCCTTCATGTCCACCAGGTCGCGGTCCTCGCCGACGCCGCCGGACTTGCACACCCAGACGCCGTTGATGGCGACGTCCAGCTCGTTCGGGTCGAAGGCGGCGGAGGTGGTGCCGATCGCGGCCAGCACCCGGCCCCAGTTGGGGTCCTCGCCGTGGATGGCGCACTTGAGCAGGTTGTTGCGGCTGATCGTCCGGGCGACCTCGACCGCCTCGTCCTCGGTGGCGGCGCCGGTGACGTCGATCCGGATCTCCTTGCTCGCGCCCTCGGCGTCGCCGATCAGCTGACGGGCCAGGTCGGCGCTGACCGTGCGGACGGCCTCGGCGAACTCGGTCTGCTCCGGGGTGACGCCGGAGGCGGCGGAGGCGAGCAGCAGCACGGTGTCGTTGGTCGACATGCAGCCGTCGGAGTCGATCCGGTCGAAGGTGGTGCGGGTGGCGCCGCGCAGCGCGGTGTCCAGGGCGGCGCCGTCCAGATCGGCGTCGGTGGTGAGGACGACCAGCATGGTGGCGAGGCTCGGGGCGAGCATGCCCGCGCCCTTGGCCATGCCGCCGACCGTCCAGCCGGCCGGGCTGGTGTACTGGGCGGTCTTGTGCACCGTGTCGGTGGTCTTGATGGCGATCGCGGCGGCCTCGCCGCCGTCCTCGCCGAGTTCGCCGGCGGCGAGCGCGACCCCGGGGAGCAGGATGTCCATCGGCAGCCGTACGCCGATCAGGCCGGTGGAGGCGACGGCGACCTCGCCCGCGTTCAGGCCCAGCTCGGCGGCGACCTTCTCCGCGGTGGCGTGGGTGTCCTGGAAGCCGAGCGGGCCGGTGCAGGCGTTGGCGCCACCGGAGTTGAGGACGACGGCGGAGACCCGGCCGCCCTTGAGGACCTGCTCGGACCAGAGCACCGGTGCCGCCTTGACCCGGTTGGCGGTGAAGACGCCGGCCGCGGCGAGCGAAGGGCCGTCGTTGACCACCAGGGCGAGGTCGGGGGTGCCGGAGGCCTTGATGCCCGCGGTCACGCCGGCGGCCCGGAAGCCCTTGGCGGCGGTCACTCCGACGTTCGTGCTCTTGCTCACGGTGCGACTCCGTTCACGGGAAGGCCGAGCTCCTCGGGCAGACCGAGGGCGATGTTCATGCTCTGCACCGCGCCGCCGGCGGTGCCCTTGACCAGGTTGTCGATCGCGCTGATCGCGATGATCCGCCCGGCGGCGGCGTCCAGGGCGACCTGGACCAGGGCGGTGTTGGCGCCGTAGACGCTGCTGGTCTGCGGCCACTGCCCCTCGGGCAGCAGGTGGACGAAGGGCTCGTCCGCGAAGGCCTCGGCGTACGCGGCGCGCAGGCTCTGCGCCGTCACCCCGGGCCTGGCCTTGGCCGAGCAGGTGGCGAGGATGCCGCGCGGCATCGGGACGAGGGTGGGGGTGAAGGAGACGGTGACCGGCTCGCCCGCCAGCGGGGAGAGGTTCTGGGCCATCTCCGGGGTGTGCCGGTGGACGCCGCCGACGCCGTACGGGCTGACGCTGCCCATCACCTCGCTGCCCAGCAGGTGCGGCTTGGCGGCCTTGCCGGCGCCGGAGGTGCCGGAGGCGGCGACCACCACGGCCTCCGGTTCGGCGAGCTGCGCGGCGTATGCGGGGAACAGCGCGAGGGAGACGGCCGTCGGGTAGCAGCCGGGTACGGCGATCCGGTTGCTGCCCTTCAACGCGGCGCGGTGGCCGGGGAGTTCGGGCAGGCCGTAGGGCCAGGTGCCGGCGTGCGCGGAGCCGTAGAACTGCTCCCAGTCGGTGGCGGCCTTGAGCCGGAAGTCGGCGCCGCAGTCGATCACCAGGACGTTCGGGCCGAGCTCCTCGGCGACGGCCGCGGACTGACCGTGCGGCAGCGCCAGGAACACCACGTCGTGGTCGGCCAGCACCTCGGGGGTGGTGGCCTCGAGGACGCGGTCGGCGAGCGGGAGGAGGTGCGGCTGGAGCGTGCCCAGCCTGGTGCCCGCGTTCGAGCCGCCGGTCAGCGCCCCGATCTCCACCTCCGGGTGGCCGAGCAGCAGGCGCAGCACCTCGCCGCCCGCATAACCGCTCGCGCCGGCGACGGCGACTCGCAATGCCATGGCGTTCCTCCTTCGTCTTGGCATGAATATACGCGCGGTGGAAAATTCATGCAAGGAGTTCGCGCCGGACCTCCGCCGGGGCGGGGCGGCGGGGTCAGCGCTTCACGGCTCGCAGCACCACGAACTTGGGGTTCCCGGCGACGAGTTGGCAGTTGCCGAAGAGACGGCGCAGCTTGACGTGGTAGCCGAGGTGGCGGTTGCCGACCACCCAGAGCTCCCCGCCGGGCCGCAGCGCCCGCTTGGCGCCGGTGAACATCCGCCGGGCGGTGGCGTCGGTGGTGGCCTGGTGGGAGTGGAACGGCGGGTTGTTGAGCACCAGGTCCACCGAGCCGGGCGCCACCGCGTCCGCGGCCAGGGCGTCGGCGGTCAGGAACTCGGCCGCGGCGTCCGGGCCCAGGTTGGTGCGGAAGGTCTCCTCGGCGGAGGCCACCGCCTGGTGCGACTCGTCCACGAACACCAGCTCCGCGCCGGGCCCGGCCAGCGCGGCGGCCGTACCGACCACGCCGTTGCCGCAGCCCAGGTCCACCACACGGGCGCCCGGGGCGGGGACGGGCAGGTGGGCGAGGAGGAAGCGGGTGCCGATGTCCAGCCGATCGGCGCAGAAGGTGCCCGCGTGGTTGACGACGGTGCGGCCGGAGACCGGGCCGATGTCCGGGGGCAGCGCGTAGCGGTGCGGCCACGGGTTGGGGCCGGGGTCGAGCGCCCGGTCGGGGGTGCAGAAGATCAGCCGGGCCTTGCGGGCGGCCAGCGAGGTGCGGGTCGGGCCGAGGATCCGCTCGAAGAGCCGGAGCGTGGAGGTGTGGATCTCGGTGACCATGCCGGTGCCGATCACCACCGTGTCCTCGTGGAGGGCGGGGGCGAGCCGGTGCAGCTGGTCCTCCAGCAGGGCCAGGCTCTTGGGGACGCGCACCAGCAGCACGTCGATCCGCTCCGGCGGGGTGTCCCGGGTGGTGAGCAGCCGGGACTCGTCGACGGCGGCGCCGGCCCGGGCCAGGTTGGCCAGGGTGGCCCGGCGGCCGAGGTGGGAGTCGGTGATCTGGAACGGTCGGTGGTCGGCGAGCGCGGTGGTCAGCGCGCCCCAGCGGTCGCCGAGGACGGCGACCGTGCGGCCGGCCAGCCCGGTCGCGGCGCCGGCCGCGCTGTCCGCCTCGCCCGCGAGGTGGCGCAGCAGGTACTCGTCGGCGGCGTCCCAGGCCCGCAGCCGCTCGCGCGGATCCTCGGGGAAGCGGGTGAGTTCGAAGGTGCCCCACGGGGTGGCGAAGGCGGTGTCCGGCGGGGTCGCGGCGGGCGTGGTCTGGGGATTCATCGTGTTCTCAGGCTATCCGACGGCCCCCGGCGGCGATTACGGACGGATACTGGAAGGGGCCCGACCGAGAGGGGTGAGGGCGATGGAGTGGAAACTCGAAGTCGTGGTGGTCCCGGTGTCCGACGTGGACCGCTCGAAGCTCTTCTACGAGGAGCAGGCCGGGTTCACCGTCAACCACGACACCCTGCTGCGGGACGGGGTCCGGGTGGTCCAGCTGACGCCCCCCGGCTCGCCCTGCTCGATCGTGGTGGGCGAGGGCGTGATCGACTCGCCGCCCGGATCGGTCAAGGGGCTCCAGCTGGTGGTGCCCGACATCGAGCGGGCGCACGCCGAGCTGCAGGCCAGGGGCGTGCAGGTCAGCCCGGTCCAGCACTTCGTGGCGGGAGGCCGGGTCGACGGGCACGGCGAGGCCTGGAACAACTTCGTGTTCTTCAACGACCCGGACGGGAACGGCTGGGCGGTCCAGGAGGCGCCGCGCGCCGCGTAGGGCGGACCGGCCCCCGGCCTTGGGTAGGCTCCGAGGATGGCTGAACACGAGGGAAGCGTCCGGGTGGACAGCTGGATCTGGTCGGTCCGGCTGGTCAAGACGCGGGCGCTGGCGGCGGCCGCCTGCCGCGCCGGGCACGTCAAGGTGAACGGCGAGCGGGCCAAGCCCGCGCAGGCACTGAAGCCCGGCGACGAGGTGCGGGTCCGCGAGGAGGGGTACGAGCGGGTCGTGGTCGTGCGGCAGTTGATCCGCAAGCGGGTCGGCGCCGCGGTCGCGGCGGAGTGCCTGGTCGACAACAGCCCGCCGCGGCCGCCGCGCGAGTTCGTCGCGGCGGCCGGGACCCGGGACCGCGGGACCGGGCGGCCGACCAAGCGGGAGCGCCGCGAACTGGACCAGCTGCGCGGGCACTGAGCGGGCACCGAGCGGCCCCGGACGCCGGGGTCTCGGGTGCGGAGGGCCTCGGGTGCGGAAGAGCCGCGGAAGAGCCGCGGAAGAGCCGCGAAGCCGTTACGCGGCCGCGGTGGCGAGCACCCTGGCGAGGAAGCCGTCGAGGTTGGCCACCGTACGGTCGATCTGCAGCTCCAGCGGCAGCGACTCGTCGGGCCGGGTGACCAGGGTGGACTTCTTCAGCCCGCGCACGTAGAGCGAGCAGGCGAGGTCGGCGCAGATGTAGGTGCCGACCGTGTTGCCCTCGCGCCCGGCCACCCCGGCCCGGCGGGCGGCGAGCAGCGCCACCCCCGACCCGGCGTGCGCGGTGATGCACAGCGAGCACACGTTGGTCTTGGTCAGGCTGCGCCGGATCACCGGCGAGCGCAGCGTCACGCCGACCAGCTCGCCCCCGTACGGCGCCACCAGGTACGCCCGATCGGGCGCGCCCTGGTCCCGCCAGCCGAGGAAGTCCAGGTTCTCCCAGGGCAGTTCGGCCAGGCCCCGGGGCAGGTTGAGCCGACGGGCCTCGCCCTTGGAGCAGTTGACGAAGGACGCGCGGATCTCGTTCTCACCCAGGGATTCCATGCCGCGGAAGCTAACACCCGCCGACCGGCCGTGTCGCTCCGATTTTCACCCGGTCCGCACCGGGTGGGCGGCCTGGACGGCGAGCCGGCGCGGGGCGTCCTCGCCGATCCGGGTGAGCAGGTCGTCCAGGGCGAGGAAGGCCTCCCAGCGCTCCCGCCCGCCGGCGGCGGCGAGGCGCTCGACCACCAGGTCCTCCAGGTCCCGGACCCGCCTGTCCTTCCAGGCCTTGTCGGCCAGGCTGACCAGCAGTGACTCGACGGTGACACCGGGGCCGTCCCAGCTCGCGTGGGTGCGGGCGAAGCGGGCGAGGTGCTCGGGGACGCCGTGGGCGAGCAGCAGGGCGTGTCCGGCGGGCTCGTGCCGGGAGCCGGGGGCGGAGAGCTCCTCGGGGTGGACGGTCTTGCCGATGTCGTGGGTGGCGGCACCGTAGAGGACGGCCTCGCGGTCGAAGACCAGGCCCTCGCGGGCGCAGAACCCGGTGATCTCCTCGGCCACTTCGTGCACCAGGGCGAGGTGGGCGACCAGGCGGGGCGGGGCGTCGAGGGCGCGCAGCAGTTCGGCGACGTCCGGGGGAAGCGGCGGCAGGGCGGTGGCGGTCACGCCGCAGGGTAGCCGGGACGGTGAGGGACTGTCAGTGGGGGTCCGTAGGCTTCGACGGTCCGGTCCCGGCGTAGGAGGGGGGCGCCGGGACCGGACCTGAGCGGACGACCGAGAACTACCGGAGGCCGGCTGAGGTCACTTCTTGAAGGCGACGCCGGCGTACGCCGACACGTCCTGCCAGCCCTCGGGGAGTTCGGTGGTGGGGACGTGGCCCGCGGTGGGGCGCCAGAGCGGGAGCTGGACGAGCCCGGGGCCGGCGAACTCGAAGTCGCCGAAGAAGGGCTCGACGCCGGCGCGAGGGCGCAGCACGAGCGGGGCGCTGGCGCTGCGGTAGATGCGGGTGCCCTCGGAGGCGCTCTCGCGGGAGGCGAAGTCCGGGCTGCCGTGGGAGAGGATCAGCGCGCTGCCGGGGGCGAGCGCGTCGCGCAGGGTGTGGACGATCTGCTGGGCGCCCTCCTCGTCCCGGATGAAGTGCAGCACGGCGACGAGCATCAGCGCGACCGGCTGGGAGAGGTCGACGGCGCCGGCCAGCGCGGGGTGGCCGAGGATCGCGGCCGGGTCCCGCAGGTCGGCCTCGATCACCGAGGTGTGCCCGGCGGGGTGGCTCGCCAGCAGGGCGCGGGCGTGGGTGGCGACGATCGGGTCGTTGTCCACGTACACCACCCGGGCGTCCGGGGCGACCCGCTGGGCGACCTCGCTGGTGGAGCCGACGGCCGGGATGCCGGTGCCGATGTCGACGAACTGGCGCACGCCCCGGCCCGCCACGAACTCCACGGCGCGGCCGAGGAACTGCCGGTTGGTGCGGGCCAGCAGCGGCAGCGCGGGGTAGGCGGCTATCGCGGCCTGGGCGGCCTTGCGGTCGGCCTCGAAGTTGTCCTTGCCGCCGAGGTAGTAGTCGTACATCCGGGCGGTGTGCGGGACGCCGGTGTCCAGCTCGCTCGGCGGCTGCCAGTCGTCGGTTCTGGCCCAGTCCCACTCGGTGTCCGTGCCCCGGCCGGTCGCCGCGCCGTCCTCGTACATCCTGTCCGCCCCCAATGCGCAATACCGGAAGAGTTTGGCCACCGCCTGTCAACACGCGGTGCGCGGTGATCGTATCCAAGGACACGGCGCGGAAACAGCGGGAGTTCAGGTTTACGCAACTGCCGGTGACAGAGTGTGTGCACGTCAAGGCCGGTCCGGCCGACCGGACGGACCGGATCGCCCGCCGGAGCCGTCCTCTCTATGCTGGCTGCCGATGACTGCCGACCGCCGCACCGTACTGCGCTCCACCGTCCGCCTCGCCGCCCTCGCCGCCGCGGGCGGCCTGCTCACCGCCTGCGGCACCGGGAACCTCCGCCGGGCCGACCCGGGGGCGCTGGCCGCGCACCCCGGCACCGTGGACCCGCAGCACACCACCGACCCGGCCTGGAGCGGCGGCGAGGGCCCGGCCTCCGCCACGCCCGCCGACCCGGCGGAAGCCGGGCCCGACGGCGAGCCGACCGCCGCCGCCCAGCCGTCCACCCCGCCGGCCCCGCCGGTGCTGCCGCCGCTCGCGCCGGGCACCCCGGTCGAGGTCGCGTACGGGCCGCGCACCGGCAGGAACGTGGCGCTCACCTTCCACGGCAGCGGCGACCCGAAGCTGGCCACCGCGCTGCTGGAGGTCGCCGAGCAGCGCGGTGCCAGGCTGACCGTGATGGTCGTCGGCAGCTGGCTCGACCAGCAGCCGCAGATGGCCCGGCGGATCCTGGACGGCGGCCACGAGCTGGGCAACCACACCCAGAACCACCTCAACATCTCGGCCATGACACCGGAGCAGGCCCGTGCCGAGATCGCCCAGTGCGCGGAGCGCCTGCAGAAGCTCACCGGCTCGATCGGCCGCTGGTTCCGCCCCTCCGCCGCGCAGTACGCCACCCCGATGGTGCGCGAGCAGGCCAAGGCGGTCGGGTACGAGCACGTGCTGTCCTTCGACGTGGACCCGCGCGACTACAACGACCCCTCGGCCGCCGAGCTGCAGCGCCGGGTACTGAACTCGGCGCGCGGCGGCTCGGTGGTGGCACTGCACATGGGGCACCAGTGCACGGCGGACGCGCTGCCCGCGATCCTGGACGGCCTGGCCAAGGCGGGGCTCAAGCCGGTGACCGCCAGCCAGCTCTGCGCCTGACCCCCGGCCCCGGCCCGGGCATCCGGACGCTCCGGCCCGGACACCCGGTCAGACCATCGGGTCGTCGTCCTTGTACGGGCGCAGCCGCAGCGTGCGGGCGTCCGCGACGCGGATCGCCTCGGCTCGGTTGACCAGCTCCTCCAGGTCGTCCCGGCCGGCGTGGATGAACCGGCCGTGCAGCCCGTCGAAGCGGCCGCGGGCGGCGTCCACGATGACGGCCACCATGTACGGGATGGAGCCCCAGGCCGTGGTGTCCCGGAACATCGGCATCCCGGCGGTCATGTCGGTGGCCACCGCGCCCGGGCTGATGTCGAGGACCACGATGCCGTTGCGGGCGAGCGAGTCCGCCATGTTGTCGGAGAGCTGGAGCAGCGCGCCCTTGGAGGTGGCGTACGCCGTGTAGTTGCCGTCCGGGCGCAGCGCGAAGCCCGAGTTGAGGTTGACCACCCGGCCGCGCCGGCGGGCGACCATGCCGGGCAGCACGCAGCGCAGCAGGTTGTAGGGACCGCGCAGGTTGGTCTCGATCACCTGCCACCACTGGTTGGCGTCGGTCTCCCAGAGCGGCACCTCGGCGCGGTCGACCAGGCCGGCGTTGTTGATCAGCAGGGTGGTCGGCCCGAGGTCGCGCTCGATCACCCGGACCGCCTCGCGCACCGAGCCCGGGCGGGTGACGTCGGCGGTCACGGCGACGCCCCGGGAGCCGCGCTTGACGCACTCCTTGAGGGTGTCGGTCAGGGTCTCGTGGGTGCGGCCGACCAGGCCGACGGACGTCCCCTCGGCGGCCAGGCCGATGGCGAGTTCCCGGCCGATGCCCCGGCCGGCGCCGGTGATCAGGGCGACCTGTCCTGCGAGCGATCCCGTCGACACGCTGTGCTCCCTTCGTGCCCCCGGCCCTGTCCGCTTCGGCCCCGGCCCCCGTCTGCGGCATTCTGTCGGCCGACCGGCGGAACCGGCCCCGGGCACACGGGACCGGGGCTCCCGCCTCACCCGTTCGGGGGATTCCCGGCGGTGGCACCCGGCCGGGGAGGGGGTGACCTACTGGCCGGTACGGAGTAGTAACGTCGTCGGGGCGGTGACCGGTGCACCCATTCCGGTTCACCGGCCCGTCGTCCAGCAGCTCGCTGGGCCACCCGTAGCTGGGCGACCCCCAGCACCGTCGAAGGGCAACTGAGTGAGTGACATCGCGCGCGTCGGAGTGATCGGCTGCGGCCTGATGGGGTCGGGCATCGCCGAGGTCTTCGCCCGGGCCGGGCTGGACGTCCTGGTGTCGGAGGCCAGCGGTGAGGCGCTGGAGTTCGGCCGCACCCGGCTGACCAACTCCCTGGACACGGCGGTCAAGCGGGGCAAGCTGACGCCCGAGCAGCGGGACGAGGCGCTGGCCCGGCTGTCCTTCACCGTCGACCTGTCCGACTTCGCCGACCGCGACCTGGTGGTCGAGGCCGTCGCCGAGCGCGAGGACATCAAGGTCGGGATCTTCGAGACCCTGGACCGGGTGATCGAGCGCCGCGACGCGATCCTCGCCTCCAACACCTCCTCGATCCCGATCGTGAAGCTGGCCGCCGCCACCACCCGCCCGGAGCAGGTGATCGGCCTGCACTTCTTCAACCCGGCGCCGGTGCAGAAGCTGGTCGAGGTCATCCCCACGCTGACCACCTCGGCGACCACCACCGAGCGGGTGGAGGCCTTCGCCTCCCAGGTGCTCGGCAAGGAGCCGATCCGCGCCCGTGACCGGGCCGGCTTCGTGGTCAACGCGCTGCTGGTGCCGTACCTGCTGTCCGCGGTGCGGATGTTCGAGTCGGGCGTGGCCACCGCCTCCGACATCGACAAGGGCATGGAGGCCGGCTGCGCCCACCCGATGGGCCCGCTGCGGCTGTGCGACCTGATCGGCCTGGACACCATCGTCTCGATCGCCGAGTCGATGTACGACGAGTACAAGGAGCCGCTGTACGCCGCTCCCCCGCTGCTCTCCCGGATGGTGGACGCGGGCCTGCTGGGCCGCAAGTCCGGCCGGGGCTTCTACGACTACACCGCGAGCGCCTGACACCCCCGGCGCTCCCGGACGACGGGGCCCGGCGGCCGTGAACCGGCCGCCGGGCCCTCGTGCTCGGCGTGGCGTCAGCTGTTGATGGCGTAGCTGTCGCCGTAGACCTTCCACTTCAGCGGCGGGTTGAGGTCGAAGTTCTTGGCGTTGAGGAAGACCAGCTGCTCGGTGTCCACCCGGCTGGTGTCGGAGTGTGCCTCCTCCTTCTTCATGACCACCTTGCGGGCGTCCAGGAAGGCCTTGAGGTAGGTGGCCTCGTCGCCGCCCTGAGCGGGGGTCTTGGCCTTCTTCATCGCGGCGGCGCGGATGCCGCCGAAGCTGTCCGAGCTGTTGCCCGGGCCGTGCATGACGATGGCGTCGTAGTAGGCGAACTGGCCGAGCGCGCGCAGGCCGTCGCTCTTGGCCTGCTTGACGGCGGGGTTGAAGTACACCCGGTCGCGCTCGTCGTTCTGGGCCTGCTGGAAGACGGTGTCCTTGGCGGCGGTGGCCCAGTCCTTCTCGAACGCGGAGCCGAGGCCGGCGTGCGATTCGGTGCCGTTGACCTTCTTCAGGGCCGGCAGGTACTTGGCCAGGACGTTGCCGGGCTTGAGGTCGGTGTAGTGCTGGACCAGCTCCAGCATGTCACCGGTGCCGGAGCAGAAGCCGATGATGCCGGCGGTGTAGCCGCGGCCGTCCTTGATGTCCTCGATGTACTTGTACTGGGCCTTCCAGTCCAGCGACGAGTTCTCCGCGCTGGACACCAGCTGCATGGCGATGTCCTTCTTGTGCGGGTCGTCCAGCCCGACCCCCTTGAGCTGGACGGCGGCGGCCGGCGACGGGGCGGCCTGGGCCGCCGAGGTGGCCGCGACGGTGAGCGGCGCGGCCACCAGGGCGGCGGCGAGGGCGATGCGGAGGGCACGACGGGGCTGAGGGCGCATGGGGACGCTCCGATTCCTCGGGGGGTTAGGAAACTTTCCTAACGAGAAGTAGGAAAGCCGTCCGACCGCACTCCCGCAAGGGTTTTGACGGAACCTCTTCAAGGAAAGTTCGAAGCCGCAGGTCGCAGCCGTCGACCGGACGCCGGGTCAGAACGCCCTGCGCCGCACCCACCAGACCGCCGCCGCGCACAGGGCCACGGCGAGCAGGGTCATCCAGCCGAACTCGATGAACTGGAACGTCCAGTAGCGGCTGTCCGGCTGGTAGGACTCGTGCAGCGAATAGCCGCCCTCGCTCAGCAGCTTCTGGGCTCCGTAGTAGTCGCCGCCCAGGTCGTAGAGCCGGCCGAGGTCGAGTCGGTTCCCCGCCGGGTCGGTGACCCAGATGCCACCCTCCCAGCGGTGGTCCAGCGAGGTCTGGGCGAGCGTGTGCAGGGTGTCCTCGAGCGGTGCGCGGTAGTGGAAACGCAGCGACTCGGCCACCAGGGTGGTCACCACCGAGGCCACCACCCCGATCCCCAGCGCCACCACCGTCCGCCGCAGCACGACCCCGGCGAGCGCGGAAAGCGCGAAGACCAGCAGTACCCGTCCGACCAGCGCGGGCGGGGCACTGGTGAACACCAACGGAGTGAACCGCCCCCCGTGGACCGCCATCGGTTCGATCCACCAGCTGAGCGCCGCCGCCACCAGGGCCGTCGCGACGGCCAGCGCACTGCCGCCGACCACCAGCCCGCCGACCGTCCAGCGGGTGCGCCCGGCCCCCTGGGTCCACGCGAAGCGGACCGTGCCGTGCTCGAACTCCCGGGCCAGCAGCGGGGATCCGACGAACGCCCCGAGGGCGCCCCCGAGGAAGTACGTCACATTCCCACCGACCATCAGCTCGGGGCCGGACCCGCGCAGGAACTCCTTCCACCGCTCGTTGCAGGTCCGCAGCGCCATGTCGCACCCGGCCGCACCGGAGCGGTCCAGCCCTGCGTGGATGTAGTACCCGGTGACGCCCAGCAGGACGAGGAACCCGGCGAGGACACCCAGCAGGGTCCGCAGCGCGGGCCGGTGGCGCAGCACGGCCGCCCGCAGGACGGCGGAGCGGGGCGGTGCGAGGGACAGGGAGCTCACGGCAGCAGCACCTTCTCGTTCGACGGGACGGCCCCGCGCGGGCCGGGGAGCGCGGAGGCGGCCGGTTCGCGCAGGTAGGAGATCACCAACTCCTCCAGTCCGATGCGCTGTTGGCGCCAGGAGCCGGAGACCGGAGCGTCCGGGCCGCCGGTCCGCACCAGCAGGTGGGACTGAACGCCGGCCCGGCGGTCGCGGACCACCGGCAGCCGCCGCGCGACCGTGTCGGCCTCCGCGGTCGGGCCGGTCAGCATCCGGTGGCCGGCCAGCAGGTCGTCCACCTCCCCCGCCACCTGGACCCGGCCGCCGCCGAGCACCACCAGGTAGTCGCAGCTCTGCTCCAGCTCGTTGACGGCGTGCGAGGAGAACACCACCGACATCCCGTCCTCGGCCACCGCGGTCAGCAGCACGGCCATGAAGTCGTGCCGGGCGAGTGGGTCGAGGGACGCCAACGGCTCGTCCAGCAGCAGGAGTTCGGGCCGCTTGGCGAGGGCCAGGGCGAGCGAGACCTGGGCCTGCTGGCCGCCGGAGAGCCGGCCGTACCTGCGGTCCAGCGGGATGCCGAGGCCGTCCAGGTGGGTACGGGCCCGGGCCTCGTCCCAGCGGCGGTTGAGGTGTCGGCCCATCGCCAGCAGGTCGCGCACCGGCAGGCCGGGGTAGAGCGCGGCGTTCTGGGCGACGAAGCCGATCCGATCCAACGCGCGCGGCGAGCCGGGCAGTTGGTCGCCGAGGACGGTCAACGCGCCCTCGCTCGGCAGGGCCAGTCCGGCGGCCAGGCCGAGCATCGTGGTCTTGCCGGCGCCGTTCGGGCCGACCAGGGCCACCACGTGCCCGGCGGGGACGGCGAGCCGGCAGTCCCGCAGCGCCCAGGATCGGCGGTAGCGCTTGCCGAGCCCGGCGCAGTCGATCACCGTGTCCACGGCCATCAGGCCACCACCCCGCCCCGGCCCTCGCGCAGGTCGCGCAGCGCGTCCTCGAACACCGCGGCCATCCCCTCCTCGTCCAGCCCGGCGGTCCGCGCCGAGCACATCCAGTCCAGCAGCCCCCGGCGCAGCGCGGTCCGCTCGCGCAGCGGCACCACCCCGGCGGGCAGGCCCCGCACGAAGGTGCCCTGGCCCCGGCGGCCGGCCGCGAGGCCGCGGTGCTCCAGCTCGCGGTACGCCTTGAGCACCGTGTTCGGGTTGATCGCGAGGCCGGCCACCACCTCGCGCACCCGGGGCAGCCGGTCCCCCTCGGTCAACCAGCCCATCCGCAGCGCCTGTTCGACCTGCTGCACGAGCTGCAGGTAGGTCGGGACACCGGAGGCCGGGTCCAGACGGAACTCGATCGGGGAGGGCTGGTCGGCGTCTTTATCTACTTCCATAGGTAAAGAGATAAACGACGGACTGAGGTGCCGTCAACTCCGCGGAGGAGGAGGCGGGAAACGGAAAGGGCCCCGCCCCGGACTCGTGGTCCGGGACGGGGCCCTCCTCGGGCGCTGACGCGCCGGCTGCCGCGTCAGGCGCCGCGCAGCACCGCGCCGGTGCGGGCGACGGCCTCGGCGACGGCCGCCTCACGGGCGGCGGTGGCCTCGTCGGCGGTCAGGGTGCGGTCGACCGCGCGGAAGCGCAGCGCGTACGCCAGCGACTTCTTGCCCTCGCCGACCTGCTCGCCGGTGAACACGTCGAACAGCCGGATGGCCTCCAGCAGTTCGCCCGCGCCGGCACGCAGCGCGGCCTCGACCTCGGCCGCCGGAACGGCGGTGTCGACGATCAGCGCGACGTCCTGGGTCGCCACCGGGAAGCCGGAGACGGTCGGGCCGCCGACCCGCTCGGCGCCGTCGGCGGTGAGCAGGTCGATGTCGAGCTCCATCGCGGCGGTGCGGGCCGGCAGCCCGAGCGCCTTGACGACCCGCGGGTGCAGCTCACCGGCGTGGCCGACCACCCGGTCGGTGCCCGCCACCAGCAGCTCGGCGCAGCGGCCCGGGTGCCACGGCGCGAGCTGGCCCTGGCGGACGGCCAGCTCGATGCCGGCCGCCCGGGCCACCGTGCGGGCCGCCTCGACGGCGTCCGCCCAGGAGGCCTGGGCGCCCTTGCCCCACCAGCCCGAGGGCAGCCGCTCGCCCGCGAGGGCGACGGCGATGCGGCGCGGCTGGTCCGGCAGCGCGGCGTCCAGCGCGGCCAGCTCCTCGGCGCTGGGCCGGTGGTCGACCGCCGGGCGCGGGGCCACGCTCAGCTCGTCCTTGGGCAGGAAGACGGTGCCGGTCTCGAAGATCGCCAGGTCGGTGTTGCCCCGGCCGACGTTGCGGCGCAGCGCGCCGAGCAGGCCCGGCAGCAGCGTGGTGCGCAGCGCCGGCTCCTCGTCGTTCAGCGGGTTGACCAGCTTCACCGTGCGGCGGCGCCGGTCGTCCGCCTCCAGGCCGAGCGCCTCGAAGGCGGTCTCGCCGAGGAACGGGTAGTTGTTGACCTCGACGTAGCCGGCCCCGGCCAGCGCCACGCCGATCCGGCGGTGCACCCGCTGGGCCTCGGTCAGGCCCTTGCCCGGGGGGACGTTCGGCATCCGGGCGGGGACGTTGTCGTAGCCCTCCAGCCGGATGACCTCCTCGGCGAGGTCGTACGGGTCGGTGAGGTCGGGGCGCCAGGTCGGCGGGGTGACCTGCAGGATGTCGGCGCCGGAGACCGAGCAGCCGACCTCCTGCAGGCGCCGGGTGACGGTCTCGCGGCCGTACCCGGTGCCGGCCACCCGGTCGGGCAGGTCGGCGGCGATGGTGATGGTGCGCACCGGGTGCGGGGCGGCGATGTCGGTGACCCCGGCCTCGGCGGTGCCGCCGGCGATCAGGACCAGCAGGTCGACGGCGCGCTGCGCGGCGGCGCGGGCGGCCTCCGGGTCGACGCCGCGCTCGAAGCGCTTGGACGCCTCGGAGGGCAGCTTGTGCCGCTTGGCGCTGCGGGCGATGGCGACCGCGTCGAAGTGCGCCGCCTCGATGATCACCTCGGTGGTGCCCGGGCCTGCGGCCGGGTCGAGGATCTCGGTGGAGGCGCCGCCCATCACACCGGCCAGGCCGATCGGGCCGCTGTTGTCGCAGATCAGCAGGTCCTCGGCGGAGAGCTTGCGCTCGACCCCGTCGAGGGTGGTGAGCGCCTCGCCCTGCGCCGCCCGGCGGACGACGATCGGGCCGTCCACGCGCTGCTTGTCGTAGGCGTGCAGCGGCTGGCCGACCTCCAGCATCACGTAGTTGGTGATGTCGACGGTCAGCGAGATCGGGCGGATGCCCGACTTCTGCAGCCGGCGCTGGAGCCAGATCGGGGACTTGGCGTTCGGGTCGAGACCGACGACCGTACGGGCCACGAAGCGGTCACAGCCGGCCTGGTCGTTGACCTTCACCAGGTAGCCGAAGGAGTTCGCCGGCGGCACGTCGAGCAGCGCCGGGTCGGCCAGCGGCAGCCCGTACGCGGCGGCGGCCTCACGGGCCACGCCGCGCATGGACAGGCAGTAGCCGCGGTCCGGGGTGACGGCGATGTCGAGCACCTCGTCGACGAGCTGGAGCAGCTCGATGGCGTCGGTGCCGGCCTCGTACTCCGGCGGGAGCACGATGATGCCGTTGTGGTCGTCGCCCATGCCCAGCTCGCGGGCGGAGCAGATCATGCCGGCCGAGGTCTGGCCGTAGGTCTTGCGGGCGGCGATCGGGAACGGGCCGGGCAGCACGGCGCCCGGGAGCACGACGACGACCTTGTCGCCGACGGCGAAGTTCGTCGCACCGCAGACGATCTCCTGCGGCTCGCCGGTGCCGTTGGCGTCGCCGACGTTCACGAAGCAGTGCCGGATCGGCTTCTTGAAGCCGGACAGCTCCTCGATGGAGAGCACCTCGCCGACCACCAGCGGGCCCTTGAGGTCCGCGCCGATCTGCTCGACGGTCTCGACCTCCAGGCCGGCCCGGACCAGGCGCTCCGCGACGTCACGACCGGTCTCGCCGGCCGGCAGGTCGACGTACTCGCGCAGCCAGGAAAGCGGGACGCGCATCAGATCTCCATCCCGAACGGGAGGGTGAAGCGGACGTCACCCTCGACCATGTCGCGCATGTCGGCGACGTTGTGACGATTCATCAGGATCCGCTCCAGGCCCAGGCCGAAGGCGAAGCCGCTGTAGCGGTTGGGGTCGACACCGCAGGCGACCAGCACCCGCGGGTTGACCACGCCGCAGCCGCCGAGCTCGATCCAGCCCTCGGAGGAGCAGGTCCGGCACGGCCGGTCCGGGTTGCCGACGCTCTCGCCGCGGCACACGAAGCACTGGAGGTCGATCTCCGCGCTCGGCTCGGTGAACGGGAAGTACGAGGGGCGCCAGCGCAGCTCCAGGCCGCCGCCGATCAGCTTCTCGACCAGCACCTCGATGGTGCCCTTGAGGTCGGCGAAGGTGATGCCCTCGTCCACCGCGAGACCCTCGACCTGGCGGAAGACCGGGGTGTGGGTGGCGTCCAGCTCGTCGGTCCGGTAGACCCGGCCCGGGCAGACCACGTAGATGGGGGGCTCGCGGTCGAGCATGGTGCGGGCCTGGACCGGGGAGGTCTGGGTGCGCAGCACCACGCCGGAGTCGGCGGAGCCGTCCGGAGCCTGGACGAAGAAGGTGTCCTGCATCGAGCGGGCCGGGTGGTCCGGGCCCAGGTTGAGGGCGTCGAAGTTGAGCCACTCGGCCTCGACCTCGGGGCCCTCGGCGACCTGGTAGCCCATCGCGACGAAGGTGTCCTCGATGCGCTCGGCCATGGTGGTCAGCGGGTGCCGGGCGCCGCGCGGGGCGCGGTCGTACGGCAGCGTGACGTCCACCGCCTCCTCGACCAGCACGCGGGCGTCCCGCTCGGCCTCCAGCTCGGCCTGCCGCTTGGCGAGGGCCTGGTTGACGGCCCCGCGGGCCTGGCCGATCAGCTTTCCGGCGGCCGCCTTGGCGTGCGGGGGCAGGGCCCCGATCTCGCGGTTCGCGAGCGAGA
Organism: Kitasatospora sp. NPDC048286; assembly: GCF_043201735.1. Lineage (NCBI taxonomy): Bacteria > Bacillati > Actinomycetota > Actinomycetes > Kitasatosporales > Streptomycetaceae > Kitasatospora > Kitasatospora sp. NPDC048286. The sequence continues at coordinate 101,347 of NZ_JBICZE010000006.1, read as the reverse complement.
GCGCGGAGCGGTCGCCGGTGTGGGCGACCTTGGCCTGCTTCAGCTCGTCCAGGGAGCCGGCGGCGGCGAACGCGGCGATCGCCTCGTCCCGCGCCTGCTCCACCACCTCGGGCTTGAGGGCCTCGACCTCGACCGGGTCGTACGACTTGTTGGGTGCCGACATCTCTATCTTTCCCGTGCTCCTGCTCGTCCGTGCTCAAGGTCTTGGGGTGAACGCCAAAGGTCGAGTGTAGTCGCAGCGTGTAGCGCCGCTCGGCGCCGCTTCCCCACAGCCCGCCCCGACGGAGCCCTAGAGCATGAAGTCCGGGACCCCGGCGGGCAGGATGAATCGGAACCGGGCGCCGGCGCCCGGGGCGCGGTCGACGCGGATCGAGCCGCCGTGGGCTTCCACGATGCCCTTGACGATGTAGAGGCCCAGGCCGGTGCCGCCGCGCTTGGAGCCGCGCCAGAAGCGGGTGAAGACGCGGGGCACCGACTCCTCGGGGATCCCGCCGCCTTCGTCGCTCACGGTGACCGCTGTGCCCTCCACGATGCGGGGTGGAGTGCCGTCGCGCTCCCAGAGGGGCGCCTCGACGACCTCCTTGGCCGGTGCCACCTCGATGGTGACAGTTCCGTCACCGTGCCGCACCGCGTTTTCCAGCAGGTTGGCGAGCACCTGGTCGACCTTGTCCGGGTCGGCCCACAGGACGGTCAGCGGCTCGCTGATCCGGATGTCGAAGCGGTCCTCGGGGATGCCGGTGGCGACCTTGCGCTCGACGTGCCGGCGCACCGCCGCGGCCAGGTCGACCACCTGCTTGCGCAGCTCCAGCCGGCCGGAGTCGATCCGGGAGATGTCCAGCAGTTCGGCGATCAGCCGGGTGACCCGGTCGGCGTCGGCGTCGACGGTCTCCAGCATCAGCCGCTTCTGCCCGTCGGTGAACCGCTCCCACTTGGCCAGCAGCGTCGCCGTGAAGCCCTTGACGCTGGTGAGCGGGGAGCGCAGCTCGTGCGCCACGGTGGCGATCAGCTCGGCGTGGCTGCGCTCGGTGCGGCGCCGGGCCTCGGTGCCGCGCAGGGCGATCACCAGGCGCTCCAGCGGCCCGCCCGGCGCGCTGCGCACGTACCGGGCGGAGACCAGCACCTCGCGCCCCCCGGGCAGCAGCAGGTTGCGCTCCGGCTGGCGGGTGCGGATGGCCAGGCCGCCGTACGGGTCGGTCAGCTGCCACCAGCGGCGGCCGTCCAGGTCCTCCAGCGGGAGGACGTCCTCCAGCTCACTGCCGAGCGCGGCCTGCGGGAGCACGCCGGTGAGCCGGGCCGCGACCCGGTTGAAGCAGACCACCCGGCCCAGCGCGTCGGCGACCACCAGGCCGTCCGGCAGGTCGTCCGGGTCGAGCTCGGGCCCGCTGCCGACCATGGGTTGCCTCCCCGATTACCCACCGTGCCGTTCCCCCCACAGAGGCAGACCCTAGCGCCTCCCGAGCCCGTGCAGTAGGGCTTGCAAGGGGGTGATCCGGACGCGCCCCCGGGGTGCGTCAGACGTTCGAACGGCAGCCGCCGGGCGAACGCTGGGCGCGGGCCGAGGCGTACAGGCAGACGGCCGCCGCGGTGGCCAGGTTGAGGCTCTCGGCGTGACCGTGGATCGGGACGCGCACGACCTCGTCGGTGAGCGCGCGGGTCTCCTCCGGAAGCCCCCACGCCTCGTTGCCGAACACCCATGCGCCGGGCGCGCCCAGGGTGCCCTCGTCCAGCTCCCGGTCCAGGTCGCGCTCCCCTGCGCCGTCCGCGGCGAGCACCCGGACGCCGGCCTCGCGCAGCCTGCCGACGGCCTCCTCGACCGGCACGCCGACCGCCACCGGCAGGTGGAACAGGCTGCCCACGGAGGCCCGGACGGCCTTCGGGTTGTAGAGGTCCACCGAGGCGTCGGTGAGCACCACGGCGTCCGCGCCGGCCGCGTCGGCCGTGCGCAGCACGGTGCCGGCGTTCCCGGGGTCGCGCACGTGGGCGAGGATCGCGACCAGCTTGGGGCGGGCCCGGAGCACCTCGTCGAACGGGGTGTCGATGAAGCGGCAGAGCGCCACGATGCCCTGCGGGGTCACCGTGTCGCAGATCCCGGCGATCACCTCGTCGGTGGCGGTCAGCACCGGCAGCCCCTCGGCCAGGGCGGCCTCGACGATGCCGGCGTGCCGTTCGGCGGCCTCCACGGTCGTGTAGACCTCGACCACGGCGTGCTCACCGGTGCCCGGCAGCCTGCCGAAGGCGATGGCCTCCCGGACGGCCTGCGGGCCCTCGGCCAGGAAGCGGCGCTCCTTGGTGCGCTGGTTGCGCTTGGCCAGCCGGCGGGCGGCCACGACGCGCGGCGAGCGCAGGGAGGTCAGCAGGGGGGTGTCGGTGCTCGGCATGGTCTCGTTCTCCGGAGGCGCTGAAGGAGGGGGCAAAGCAGGACCGGACCCGCAGGCGAGCCTGCGGGTCCGGTCAGAGCTCAACCGATCTCGGAAGATCAGGCGGCGTCGGCGGCGGCCTTCGGGGCGTTCACGTCGGCCGGCAGCGCCTTCTGGGCGACCTCGACCAGGGAGGCGAACGCACCCGGGTCGTTGACGGCCAGGTCGGCCAGCATCTTGCGGTCGATCTCGACGCTGGCGGCCTTCAGGCCCTGCACGAAGCGGTTGTAGGTGATGCCGTTGGCACGGGCCGCAGCGTTGATGCGCTGGATCCACAGCTGACGGAAGTCGCCCTTGCGCTTCTTGCGGTCGTTGAAGTTGTAGACCAGCGAGTGGGTGACCTGCTCCTTGGCCTTGCGGTACAGGCGCGAACGCTGGCCACGGTAGCCGCTGGCGCGCTCCAGGATGACCCGGCGCTTCTTGTGGGCGTTGACTGCCCGCTTGACGCGTGCCACTTGATTACTCCTTGGGTTGGACCACGGACTACTTCACGTGGTCCGTCATTCGAATGGGTCGGGAAGGATCAGCTGCCCCGCTCGCGGCTCGCGCCGGGCGGGAGGGCGATCACTTGCCGAGAAGCTTCTTGATCTTCTTGGCGTCAGCGGGGGCCAGCTCGACGGTCCCGGCCAGCTTGCGGGTCAGCGTCGAGGGCTTGTGCTCCAGGAGGTGGCGGCGGCCGGCGCGCTCGCGCAGCACCTTGCCAGAGCCACTGATCTTGAAGCGCTTGCTGGCGCCACTGTGCGTCTTCTGCTTCGGCATTTCGCCGTATCTCCTCGTCGGTCCCGTCCACGCCCGCGCGGCGTTTGCCACGCGGGCGTGAACTGGATGGATCTGCGGTGACCGGGCGGGCCGCCCCGTCACCCTGTGGGCCGGTCTCCCGGGCCCTCCTGGCCGGTGAAGGCTCAGGCGCCCTGGGAGGCGGCCGGCTGCTCGACCGGAGCGTCGGCCTCGACGGCCGGCGCCTCGGCCGGGGCGTCCTGCGCCTCGGTCACGGCGTCCTCGGTCACGGCGTCCTCGGTCACGACGTCCTCGGTCACGACGTCCTCGACCTCGGCGTCCTCAGGGGCGTCGGAGCCGGCGGTGCGGCCCTGACGCTCGGCCTTGCGGGCGTCCGCGAGGGCGCGGGCCTCGGCCATCGCCTCGGTCTTCTTCTTGTGCGGGCCAAGGACCATGATCATGTTACGGCCGTCCTGCTTGGGCGAGGACTCGACGAAGCCCAGGTCCTGGACGTCGTCGGCGAGCCGCTGAAGCAGACGGAAGCCCAGCTCGGGGCGGGACTGCTCACGACCGCGGAACATGATCGTGATCTTGACCTTGTCGCCCTGCTTGAGGAACCGGACGACGTGACCCTTCTTGGTGTCATAGTCGTGCGGGTCGATCTTCGGCCGGAGCTTCATCTCCTTGATGACCGTGTGCGCCTGGTTCTTGCGCGCCTCACGGGCCTTCATGGCCGACTCGTACTTGAACTTGCCGTAGTCCATGAGCTTGCACACCGGCGGCCGGGCGGTCGCCGCGACCTCGACCAGGTCGAGGTCGTACTCCTGCGCGAGCTCCAGCGCCTTGGCAAGCGGCACGATGCCGACCTGCTCGCCGCTGGGACCGACGAGTCGCACCTCGGGGACGCGAATCCGGTCGTTGATGCGGGGCTCGGTGCTGATGGGGCCTCCTCGGTTGCACCTTCTGCGATGCGGCCGTCGGACGGCGGTCGCACGTAGTGGACTCGACCACTGGGCGGGGCTTCATTCGTGCTGCGCTGTCCGGTACGTACACCGCCACACGAAAAAAGCCCCGCTCGGTACAAGCGGGGCTCCACACAACCGGGGGCTGCGCCCGGTGAGGGGCGCTGCGGCGACTCGGCACCAGGGGCGCCCGTCGCGGACCGGGACCCGTCGACCCGGAGGCCGATCAGGTGGGAGACTTTCGCGGTTGCCCTCTCGGGCCTCCTCGGTGGAGCCTCCACTTGCTGGCCGAGTGCCCATACGGGATCCCGGCCGGTCAGTCTCGAAGCTTACAGCGTCGGGGGGTCGAACGCTATTCCGCCCCGGCGCACTGCCTCGTCCGCGCCCCCTGGGGCCCTTGTACGCTCCACGTGTACCCACACGGCACGAAGGAACGAGCCTCCCTTGAGCAGCGAGCCCACCCAGACCCCCGGCGCGGACGACGACGCGATCGGCTTCGACGACCTCACCCGCGACATCGCCGAGGTCCCGGCCGTCGAGGTGATCACCACCGTCGCGGTGCACCTGATGAGCGCCGCCGCCGTCAAGTGCGGTCTCGCCGAGGGCGGCGAGAAGGACAAGGACCTGGACGAGGCCCGCAAGCTGATCACCGCGCTCGCCGGGCTCGTCACCGCCGGCGCCCCGGAGATCAGCAACTTCCACGCCGCGCCGCTGCGGGACGGGCTGCGCTCGCTGCAGCTCGCCTTCCGCGAGGCGTCCATCGTCCCGGACGCCCCGGGCGCCGGACCGGGCGAGAAGTTCACCGGGCCGGTCTACTCCTGAGACCGGACCTCGAAGGGAGTACCTACTGGACCAGTAGGTACTCCCTTCGGCGTTCTCAACGCCTGTGGAGCGGCTCCCCCGGCAGCTCCGCACTCGCCGGCAGCACCGCGAGGTCCAGCCCCCGGTCCAGCCGCACCCGCAGCACCGGGTCGGCGGCCACCGCCTGCCCGACCCGCTGCGCGGCCGCCTGCAGCCCGGCCTGGTCCAGCGCCGGGTCGAACACCACCGCGAGCACCCCGTCCGAGCCCTCCGAGGCCGCCAGCAGCCCGCTGACCACCTGCGGCTCGGCCGCCAGCAGCGCACGGACCGCCTCGCGCACCTCCGGGTCGCGGACCGGCGGCAGGAACGGGCGGTTCTCCGCGAGCGCCCGCAGCCGGGCGCCGCTCAGCTGAAACGGCACCGGCCCGGCCGGGTCGATCAGCAGGGTGTCGGCGCGCTCCGAGTAGGCGACCATCGCGGCCTGCGGGGCCGCCGTCGGTGCCGGGCGGGCGTCGGCGCGCCAGCGGGTGAGCGCCTCGAGCGACGTGAAGGCCGGCAACGCGCGGCGCCCGTCCGGGGCCTCCAGCACCGGGACGGCCATGTCGCTGGTCTTCTCGTGCCGGTGCCCGTCCGGGCTCACCTCGACCTCGCCGAGGATCGCGACGATCGGGACCATCAGCCGGGTGGGGGGCAGCGCCGCCAGCACCTGCGGCTCGGCCGCGCGGTCCTGCGACCAGCGGGCGAGGGCCTCGGCGAGCGCCGGGTCGGCGGTGCCGTCGTCGTCGGAGAAGCCGGGGTTCGGGATGCTCTTGCCGACGAACGCCGGGTTGGAGAAGTCTTTGCGGTCCACCCGCCCGACCCTATGCCACCGCGCGCGGACGGCCCCATTTCCCTGCACGCGGCCCCTACCCACCGGTAGCGCGCTGTGGCACCCTGCGCCCATGGTGATCCTCGACGCGCCCGCGACCGCACCCGCCCCGGTGTCCGACCGCCTCCGGTACGACCGCGCCACCGCCCACCTGGACGGGCCGGTGGCCGTCGTGGACCTCGCCGCGTTCGACGCGAACGCCGCCGACCTGGTCCGCCGGGCCGGCGGCAAGCCGATCCGGCTGGCCAGCAAGTCGATCCGCTGCCGGGCCCTGCTGGACCGGGCGCTGGCCGCGGACGGCTTCCTCGGGGTGATGAGCTTCACCCTGGACGAGTCGCTCTGGCTGGCCCGCACCGGCGTCAGCGACGTCCTGCTCGCCTACCCCTCCGCCGACCGGGCCGGCTTCGCCGAGCTGACCGCCGACCCGGAGGCCGCCCGCGAGATCACCGTCGTGCTGGACGACCCGGCCCAGCTGGACCTGATCGACGAGGCCCGCGGCGGCGACGCCGAGGTGCGGGTCTGCCTGGAGCTGGACACCTCGCTGCAGCTGCTCGGCGGCCGGGTCCGGGTCGGCGCCCGCCGCTCGCCGCTGCGCACCCCCGAGGACCTCGGCGCCTTCGCCGAGCTCGTCCAGCGCCGCCGGGGCTTCCGGGTGGTCGGCCTGATGGCGTACGAGGGGCACGTCGCCGGGGTGGGAGACCGGGTGCCCGGGCGGCCGGTGCGCTCCGGGCTGATCCGGTTGATGCAGGCCAAGGCCAGGACGGAGCTGGCCGAGCGGCGCGCGGCGGCGGTCCGGCGGCTGCGGCGGGTGGCCGACCTGGAGTTCGTCAACGGCGGCGGCACCGGCAGCGTGGAGTCCACCGTGGCCGAGCGCGCCGTCACCGAGGTGGCCGCCGGCTCCGGGCTGTACCAGCCGCAGCTCTTCGACAACTACCGCGCCTTCCGGGGCCGCCCGGCCGCGCTGTTCGGCCAGCCGGTGGTGCGCCGCCCCGGCCTCGGCGTGGTGACCGTCCTCGGCGGCGGCTACCCGGCCTCCGGCGCGGCCGGCCCGGACCGCTCCCCGGTGCCGTACCTGCCGGCCGGGCTGCGCTACGACCCGGCGGAGGGCGCCGGGGAGGTGCAGACCCCGCTGCTCGGCTCGGCGGCGGACGACCTGCTGATCGGCGACCGGGTCTGGTTCCGGCACGCCAAGGCGGGCGAGCTGTGCGAACGCTTCGCCGAGCTGCACCTGGTCGAGGGCGACCGGATCGTACGGACCGCGCCGACGTACCGGGGCGAGGGCAAGACGTTCCTCTGACGCCTCGTCCGCCCTTGCCCTACCGTGGTGCCGACACTGCGGTACGACAAGGGAGCAGCATGGACGCCGAACTCGTGCAGGAGATGCTGAGGTCCGGGGCGACCTCGGTGGCCGGGCTGATGGCCACGGCCGCCTGGAACCAGGCCAGTTCGCGGATCGCCCGGCTGCTCGGGCGCGGCGAGCGGGACGAGGAGGCGAGCGCGGAGCTGGAGGTGATCCGCGCCGAGGTGCTGGAGGCGGGCGGCGACGAGGAGGTCCTGGCCGACCAGGCCGCGGCGGTTCGCAACCGGCTGCGCGCGCTGTTCCGGGCGAACCCGGAGGCGGCCGAGGAGCTCTTCGAGATCCTCCAGGAGTTCCTTCCCGGCCAGTTCCACAAGGAGCCCGGCGGGACGTACATCATCAACATCATCAGCGGGAGCACGACCGTCAACAGCGACCTCGTGATCCAGGCCGGCAGCGTCCACGGCTTGCAGCGCTGACCTTTCCGGAGCCTTAACGGGGCCCGATGGAACGGCTAACCACAGCCGTCCATCGGGCCTTTGCGCTGCTCGGGGGCCTACAGTCCGTCAACAAGCGCAGCACGCGCGGCTATTGCCTTCTGGTCCAGACCAATCCTACGCTTCGGCCCGGGGGTCGCGCGCCGGGCCGGCGGCTCCCGAACGGGCAGGCGTGCCCGTTCCCCCACACACGCCCGGAACGACGGTCGAGGAGTCCCCACCCCATGTCCATCAAGCGAACCGCCCTGTCCGTCGGCGTGATCGGCGCCGCGGTCGTCGCGGTGGCCGGTGCCACCGCCGGTACCGCCAGCGCCCACGGCACGATGACCAACCCCGTGAGCCGCGTCGCCGCCTGCTACGCCGAGGGCCCCGAGCACCCGGTGTCCCAGGTCTGCAAGGACCTCGTCGCCGCCGGCGGCACCCAGCCGCTGTACGACTGGAACGAGGTCAACATCGCCAACGCCAACGGCAACTCCCAGGCGCTGATCCCGGACGGCAAGCTCTGCTCGGCCAACCGGGACAAGTACGCGGCGCTGGACTGGCCGCGCACCGACTGGCCGGCTACCGCGGTGAAGGCCGGCGCCTTCACCTTCCAGTTCCGCACCACCGCGCCGCACGTCGGCACCCAGACCGTCTACATCACCAAGCCGAGCTACGACCCCACCAAGCCGCTGAAGTGGTCGGACCTCGACTCGACCCCGGTCGCCCAGGTGCAGGTCGACCGCAACGCCGTCAACGGCTTCTACACCTACTCCGGCACCCTGCCGCAGCGCACCGGCCGTCAGGTCCTCTACACGGTGTGGCAGCGCAGCGACAGCCCGGAGGCCTTCTACTCCTGCTCCGACGTCGACTTCGGCGCCTCCACCACCGCCGTGTCGGCGCTCGCCGCCCAGGCTCCGGCCGCGCCCAGCGACGCCCAGATCGCGGCCGACGCCTCCAAGTCCACGGTCGCCCACCACGGCCACGGCGGGGACCCGGACTCCCCGGCCGGCCGGGTGATCCCGACCGCCTCCGCGGCCGTGGGCGGCACCTCGGCCACCGGTCCGCTGCTGCTCGCCGGCGCCGCCGCGATCGGTGTCGGCTGGGCCGGCATGGTGCTCCGGCGCCGTCGTGTCGAGGCTGTTCGACGCGACTCCTGACGCCGGGCGCGGGACCGGGCCGGCCACTCCCCCGTCCGGCCCGGTCCCGTGACACCACCCCGCGCGACGACGAACGGCGGCCCACCCGGTTTCCCTCCGGGTGGGCCGCCGCCGTGTGGTGTGAGGAGCGCGGGGCTCAGGTGGTGGTGCCGCCGGCGCCGGCGCCCGCGCCGGGCCCGCCGGAGCCGGTCCCGGGCAGGCCGGGGATGGCCGGGAGCTTGCCCTTGTAGGTGGTGATGCCCTGGACGATGGTGTCCATCACCGCGACGTCCGGCGACTTGTCGGCGATGTCGAAGCCGAAGTGCACCGAGAGCAGCGACTTCCCGTCGGCGGACGGGAAGACCACGGTCTGCACGTAGCCGCTGTTGCCCTTGGGCACGTCCACCTTCCAGCGGACCAGGTAGCCGTCCTGGCCGTTGACCTTCACGGCCTCGGACTTGAGCTCCTGGTGCCCGGTGACGTCGCCGTACGAGTCCTTGGCCGCCGACGCGATGTCGGCCTTGGCCGCCGCCTGGACGTCGGTGCCGCCGCCGGTGATCCGGCCGGTGTTCGCGCCGCCGAGGGAGCACTGGTCCTGGCCGTCCACGCAGGTGTACGAGCCGACGGTGAGCATGGCGTACCCCTTGTCGGTGGTGCCGCCCTGCCAGCCGTCCGGGACCGGCAGGACGATCCGGTTGACCACGTCGATCGCCTGGTCGGTGCTCGGGCGGGTCCGGCCGCCGCCGTTGCCACCCCCGCCCCCGTTGCCGCCCTTGCCGTCCCCGCCCCCGCCGTCGCCGGGGTCGCCGAAGCCCGGGATGCCGCCCCACGGGCCGTTGCCGCCCTGCGGGGCCGGGCGGGCGCTGCGTGGGTCGCGGTCCTGGTGGCCGTCCGTCGCGAGGTAGGTGATCCCCGAGCCCGCGCCGAGGCCGAGCAGGGCGGCGAGGGTGGTCGCGACCACCAGCTTGGAGGGCTTGCGCCGGGGCTTGCGCGGCGGCCCGGCGGGCGAGCCGTAGGCGGTGCCGAAGGGCGGCGGCTCCGGGTAGCGGACGGTCGGGCCGCTGTCCAGCACCTCGCCCTCCAGCACCCGGGGCTGCTCGGCCGTCCCCGGCTGCGGGGCCGCGGCGGCCGTCGGCTCCGCCTGCGGGGAGTCCGGAGCGCCCGCCGGGGCGCCCGGTGCCGGGGCGTCCGAGGGCGCGGGCCGGGTGTCGGCCGTCCAGCCCCTGCCGTCCCACCACCGCTGCGGCCTCGGGTCGCCGGAGGTGTCCTTCGGGTCCGGGTACCACCCGGCGGGAATCTGCTCGCTCACGGTAGAGAAATCTAAAGGCAGCCGGATAAGCGCGAAATCAGCGCAGCCGGAAATTCCGGCCGTTTTCGATGAGATTCCGGTGAGAACCCGGGTGCGCCGACGGGGACGAGCCTACAGCGGGGTCACGTACGCCCCGGAGATGCCGCCGTCCACCAGGAACTCGCTCGCCGTGATGAACGAGGAGTCGTCGCTGGCCAGGAACGCCACCGCGGCGGCGATCTCCTCGGCCCGGGCGAACCGGCCGAGCGGGATGTGCACCAGCCGGCGGGCGGCCCGCTCCGGGTCCGCGGCGAACAGCTCGCGCAGCAGCGGGGTGTCCACCGGTCCGGGCGAGAGCGCGTTGACCCGGATGCCCTCCCGGGCGAACTGCACGCCCAGCTCGCGGGACATCGCCAGCACCCCGCCCTTGGAGGCGGTGTAGGAGATCTGCGAGGTGGCCGCGCCCATCCGGGCCACGAAGCTGGCGGTGTTGATGATCGAGCCCCGCCCGTGCCGGCGCATGTACGGCAGCGCGGCCTTGCAGCACAGGTAGACGGAGGTCAGGTTGACCTCCTGGACCTTCCGCCAGGCGTCCAGTCCGGTGGTCAGGATCGAGTCGTCCTCGGGCGGCGAGATGCCCGCGTTGTTGAAGGCGACGTCCACGCTGCCGTAGGTCTCGTACGCCTCGTCGAACAGCGCCTCGACCATGTACGGGTCGGTGACGTCGGTGTGCACGAACAGCCCGCCGACCTCCTTGGCGGCGGCCCGGCCGGTGTCCTCGTCGAGGTCGGCGCAGACCACCTTCGCCCCCTCCGAGGCGAGCCGGCGGGCGGCGGCCAGGCCGATCCCGCTGCCCGCGCCGGTGACCACGGCGGTGCGGCCGACCAGTCGGCGGCAGACGGCTTCGTCCCGCGCGGCGTGCTTCTCGCTCATCGGGCTGTCACTCCTCGCTGTGGATGAAGACGTTCTTGGTCTCGGTGAAGTGGCGCAGCGCGTCCGGCCCCAGCTCGCGGCCCACCCCGGACTCGCCGTAGCCGCCGAAGGGCGTCCAGAAGCGCACCGAGGAGTGCGAGTTGACCGACAGGTTGCCCGCCCGTACGCCCCGGGCCAGGCGCAGCGCCCGGCCGACGTCCCGGGTCCAGATCGAGCCGGACAGCCCGTAGCGGGTGGCGTTGGCCAGCCGCAGCGCGTCGGCCTCGTCGGTGAACGGCAGGACGGCGGCGACCGGGCCGAAGATCTCCTCGGTGACGGCCGGGACCTCCGGGTCCCCGGGGGCGACCACCGTCGGCGGGTACCAGTAGCCGGGCCCGTCCGGGACCTTTCCGCGGGCCAGCACCGGCAGGTCGGGGGTGACGTAGGAGGACACCCGGCGGACCTGGGCGGCCGAGATCAGCGGGCCGAGCTGGGCCTGCGGGTCGGCCGGGTCGCCGGTGCGCAGGGTCTCGACGGCGGGCAGCAGCAGGGCGAGGAAGTCCTCGTACACCTCGCGCTGGACCAGGATCCGGCTGCGGGCGCAGCAGTCCTGGCCGCTGTTGTCGGCGAAGGACATCGGGTCGGCGGCGCGGGCCAGGTCGGCGTCGGCGAAGACGATGTTGGGGCTCTTGCCGCCGAGTTCCAGGGTGACCCGCTTGGCGTGGGCGGCGCAGCGGGCGGCGACCTCCTTGCCGACGACGGTCGAGCCGGTGAAGACGATCTTGCGGACGGCCGGGTGGTCCACCAGGGCCCGGCCGGTGGTGGCGCCCGCGCCGGGGACGGTCTGGAACAGGCCCTCGGGCAGGCCGGCCGCGAGGGCGAGTTCGGCCAGCCGCAGGGCGGTCAGCGGGGTGGCCTCGGCGGGCTTGAGCAGGACGGCGTTGCCGGCCGCCAGGGCGGGGGCGAAGCCCCAGGCGGCGATCGGCATCGGGAAGTTCCACGGCGCGATCACCCCGACCACGCCCACCGGCTCGTGGAAGGTCACGTCCAGGCCGCCGGGGACGGGGATCTGCCGGCCGGTCAGCCGCTCCACTCCCCCGGCCGCGTACTCCAGGAGGTCCCGGACGTTGCCGGCCTCCCAGTGGGCGTTGGCCAGGAGGTGGCCGGCCTCCGCCACCTCCAGGGCGGCCAGTTCGGGGACGTGCACCTCGACCTGGTCGGCGAACCGGCGCAGCAGCCGGGCGCGTTCGCCGGGGGCCAGCGCGGCCCAGCCGGCCTGGGCCCTCACCGCGCGCCGGACGGCCGCGTCCAGCTGCCCGGGGGTGGTGTCGGGGACGGTGGCGAGCACCTCGCCGGTGGCGGGATTGCGGACGCTGCTGCTCCCGGCGTCCGCGTCCGCGTTCACGTTCACGTTCGGCTCGGTCACGGGTCACATCCGTTCGAAGGATCGGTAGCGCTCCCAGTCGGTGACCGCCCCGTCGTAGGCGGCCTGCTCGACCCGGGCCATGTTCAGGTAGTGGTCGACCACGTCGTCACCGAAGGCCTCCCGGGCCAGGGCGCTCTGCGCCCACAGGTCCGCCGCCTCGCGCAGCGATGCGGGCACCCGGGCGTACTCCTCGACCGCGTAGGCGTTGCCGAGGCAGGGTGCGGGCAGTTCCAGCTTGCGCTGCAGCCCGTGCAGGCCGGCCGCGATCATCCCGGCCACCGCGAGGTACGGGTTGACGTCGCCGCCCGGCACCCGGTTCTCCATCCGCAGGCCGGGGCCGTGGCCGACCACCCGGTAGGCGCAGGTGCGGTTGTCCCGGCCCCAGGCGACGGCGGTCGGGGCGAAGGAGCCCGGGCGGTAGCGCTTGTAGGAGTTGATGTTCGGCGCGTACAGCAGGCCGAACTCGCGCAGCGCGACCAGCTGGCCGGCCAGGAAGTGCCGCATGGTGTCGGTCATCCGGCCGTCCCGGTCGGCGAAGGCGGGGGCGCCGACGGCGTCGCGCAGCGAGAGGTGGATGTGGCAGCTGTTGCCCTCGCGCTCGTCGTACTTGGCCATGAAGGTGAGCGCGCAACCGAGTTGGGCGGCGATCTCCTTCGCACCGGTCTTGTAGACGCTGTGCTGGTCGCAGGTGGTGAGGGCGTCGGCGTAGCGGAAGGCGATCTCGTGCTGGCCGAGGTTGCACTCGCCCTTGGCGGACTCCACCACCAGGCCGGCGCCGGCCATCTCGGTGCGGATCCGGGACAGCAGCGGCTCGACCCGGGCGGTGCCGAGCATCGAGTAGTCCACGTTGTAGAGGTTCGCCGGGGTCAGGCCGCGGTAGCCGCCCTGCCAGGCCTGCTCGTAGGTGTCGCGGAAGACCAGGAACTCCAGCTCGGTGCCGATGTCGGCGGCCAGGCCGTGCTCGGCGAGCCGGGCGATCTGGCGGCGCAGCAGCTGGCGCGGGGCGGCGTCCACCGGGTGGCCGCCGTGCCGGGCGAGGTCGGCCGTGACCTGGGCGGTGCCGGGCTGCCAGGGGGTCAGCCGCAGGGTGCCAAGGTCGGGGCGCATCGCGAAGTCGCCGTAGCCGGTGGCCCAGGAGGAGAAGGCGTAGCCGTCCACGGTGTTCAGGTCGACGTCGACGGCCAGCAGGTAGTCGCAGGCCTCGGCGCCGTGCTCGGCGACCTCGTCGAGGAAGAACCGGGCGGCGAAGCGCTTGCCCTGGAGACGGCCCTGCATGTCGGTGAAGGCGAGCGCGACGGTGTGCACCTCGCCGGCGTCCACCAGGGCGCGCAGGCCGTCCAGGGTCAGCGGCGGCCGGGACGGCGCGCCGGCGGCGGCCCGTTCGGACAGTTCGGGCGTATCGGGCATGGCCGAGCCCTCCTCCTCGATCACTCTTCGAGATCAAGCGGTCACAGCGAACCGTACGGCCTGCGGCTCGCGGGGCGGAAGAGGGCGGGCGGGTGTCGGGAGGGGACGGGCGGGGTCCGGCGGGGAACCGATGCGACGCCGGCCGCCCGTGGCGCGCCGACGCGCGTGGCTGACGGTGGATCAGCCCCTTCGGGGGGAGAATGCGCGCCATGGATCGCAGGCCTTTGATCGGCGTCAGCACCTACCTGGTGGACGCGAGTTGGAGCGATTGGCGGGGCCGCCGGGTGGCCCTGCTGCCCGAGCGGTACACCGCGCAGGTCCGGGACTCCGGCGGGATCGCGGTCCTGCTGCCGCCGGACGCCCCGGAGCGCGCGCCGGAGGTGCTGGCCCGGCTGGACGGCCTGGTGATCGCCGGCGGGCCGGACATCGACCCGGCCTACTACGGGGAGCCGGCCCACCCGGCGACGGAGGTGGACTCGCCGGAGCGGGACGCCTGGGAGGTCGCGCTGCTGCGGTCGGCACTGGCGGCGGGGATGCCGCTGCTGGCGGTCTGCCGGGGGATGCAGATCCTGAACGTGGTGTGCGGCGGGACGTTGGTGCAGCACCTGCCGGACGTGGTGCCGGTGGACGTGCACGGCGGGACGCCCGGCCGCTACGGCTCGCACCCGGTGCGCCCGGTGCCGGGGACGCTGCTGGGCGGGCTGCTGCCGGAGAGCGAGTTGGAGGTGCCGACCTTCCACCACCAGGCCGTCGACCGGGTGGGGTCGGGCCTGCGGGTGAGCGCCCACGCGCCGGACGGGACGGTGGAGGCGGTGGAGGGGCCGGGGTTCACGCTCGGGGTGCAGTGGCACCCGGAGCAGGGGGACGACCTGCGGCTGATGCGGGCCCTGGTCCGGGCGGCCACCGCGGCGGTCCTCGACACACTGGTGCTGGGGTAGCACAACTGGGCGCGGGGGCAGGGGATTTCGGCTGTTCGGCCGGTTGCGGAACGCACCGGGTGCGCCCCTCTGAACGGCAACGACAACGGTCACCAGTACAGCCTTTGGATCTTTGTCGATTCTGCGGTTCACTTCGGTTGCGGGGCGGTCGCAACGCGCCCCCTTTCCCACCCGTGCGCCCAGAGAGGACTTCCATGGCCGGGCACGAGCATTCGCACGATGATCATGCGCATGACCACAAGCACTCGCACGCGCACGGCTCCGGCGGGCACGCGCACGGCTCAGGCGGCCACGGCGGCCACTCGCACGGTGTCTCCGCCGACGCGGACCGACGCTGGCTGCTCGGCGCCCTCGCCCTGATCGTCGTCTTCATGGCCGGCGAGGTCGCGGTCGGCTTCGCCGCCCAGTCCCTGGCGCTGATCTCGGACGCCGCGCACATGCTCACCGACGCCGCCTCGATCGCGCTCGCGCTGGTCGCCATGCGGCTCGCCGCCCGCCCGGCGCGGGGCGGCTACACCTACGGCCTCAAGCGCGCCGAGATCCTCTCCGCCCAGGCCAACGGCGTCACCCTGCTGGTGCTGTCGGCCTGGCTGGGCTACGAGGCGATCACCCGGCTGTTCGAACCGCCGGAGGTCACCGGCTCGCTGGTGCTGGTCACCGCGCTGGTCGGGATCGTGGTCAACCTCGCGGCCACCTGGTGCATGTCCAAGGCCAACCGCAGTTCGCTGAACGTCGAGGGCGCCTTCCAGCACGTGCTGACCGACCTGTACGCGTTCATCGCCACCGCCGTCGCCGGCGCCGTCGTCCTGACCACCGGCTTCGCCCGGGCCGACGCAATCGCCTCGCTGATCGTCGTCGCGCTGATGCTCAAGGCCGGCATCGCGCTGGTCCGCGACTCCGGGCGGATCTTCCTGGAGGCCGCCCCGGCCGGGATCGACCCGGACACGGTGGCCGACCGGATGGTCACCGAGCCGCTGGTGGAGGAGATCCACGACCTGCACATCTGGGAGATCACCTCCGGCCAGCCCGCCCTGTCCGCACACGTCCTGGTCACCCCCGGCGGCGACTGCCACGCGGTGCGGCGCTCCCTGCAGCGCCGGCTCGCGGACGAGTACGGCATCACCCACTCCACCCTCCAGGTCGACCACGTCGGCGAGGACGAGGCCGGCGCACTGTTGCAGATCGCCACCCCGTCCGACACCGCCGCCGAACACTGCGCCGACGCCCACGGCCCGGTCCACCGCGCCGGCCCGCACGAGCACTGAGAACCGTCCGTCCGTCATCCCCGTACGGCATGATTCGACACGTGACCGCACCGCGACTGATGCTGCTCGACTCCGCCAGCCTCTACTTCCGGGCCTACTTCGGCGTACCGGACACCCTGCGCTCGCCGCAGGGTGAGCCGGTCAACGCCGTCCGCGGCCTGCTGGACTTCATCGCCCGGCTGGTCCACGACCACCGGCCCGACCAGTTGGTGGCCTGCATGGACGCCGACTGGCGCCCGCAGTGGCGGGTCGACCTCGTCCCCTCCTACAAGACCCACCGGGTCGCCGAGGCGGCCGAGGACGGCGAGGAGGAGGTGCCCGACACCCTGGCCCCGCAGGTCCCGGTGATCGAACAGGTGCTGGACGCCCTCGGCATCGCCCGCGTCGGCTCCCCCGGCTACGAGGCGGACGACGTCATCGGCACCCTCACCGCCCGCTCGACCGGACCGGTACAGATCGTCACCGGCGACCGCGACCTCTTCCAACTGGTGGACGACGCCCGCGGGATCACCGTGCTCTACCCGGTCAAGGGCATGGGCAACCTCCAGGTCACCGACGACGCGGTGCTGCTGGAGAAGTACGGCGTGCGCGGCGCCCGGTACGCCGACATGGCCGCCCTGCGCGGGGACCCGTCGGACGGCCTGCCCGGCGTCAAGGGCATCGGCGAGAAGACCGCCGCCCAGCTGATCAACGAGTACGGCGACCTCGCGGCCATCCGCGCCGCCGCCCTCGACGTCGCCTCCAAGCTCACCCCCGCCCGCCGCCGCAACATCGTCGAGGGCGCCGCCTACCTCGACGTCGCCCCCACGGTCGTCCGCGTCGCCGACGACGCCCCCCTCCCGGACTTCGACCCGGCCCTCCCCCGCGAACCCCTCTACCCCATGACCCTCGAGGAACTCTCCACCCGCTGGGGCCTCGGCACCTCCCTCGACCGCCTCCTCGACGCCCTCGCCACCCGCTGAGCCGCCACACGCCGAGGGGCCCGCGCGTTCGTGGCGAACGCGCGGGCCCCCTGCGGGGGTTCGGGCGGCTAGCCGACGGAGGAGTAGGCGATGATGCCGCGGCGGAGGCCGTCGACGGCCTTGCGGGCGGTCCTGCGGAGTTCGGCGTCCTCGCCGGCGGCGTCCTGGATCTGGCCGAGGACGTCGATCAGCTGCTTGGTCCAGCGGACGAAGTCGCCGGCCGGCATGTCGGCGTCGCGCAGGACCTGGTCGAGGTTGTGGCCGAGCGCCCAGCGGTAGGCGACCCAGGCGAAGCCCAGGTCGGGCTCGCGCTGGCCGACGCCCTCGGCGGTGTTGATCCGGTGCTGCTCCTCCAGGGCGTCCAGGTGGCCCCAGATCCGGACCATCTTGCCGAGCGCCTCCTTGGCCGCGCCCTCCGGCACCCGGGGGGCGCCGGCGTCGTCGGACTGGCGGGCCTCGTACACCAGCGCCGAGGCGCAGGCGGCGAGTTCGGCGGCGGCCAGGCCGCTCCAGACGCCCTCACGGATGCACTCGGAGGCGAGCAGGTCGAGTTCGCCGTAGAGCCGGCCGAGCCGCTTGCCGTCGTCGGTGACGGTGTCCCCGCTGAGGTAGCCGAGGTCGGTGAGCAGCGCGCAGACCCGGTCGAAGGTGCGGGCGATGGTGTGGGTGCGCGAGCGCATCCGGCGTTCCAGCAGTTCGGTGTCGCGGTGCAGCCGGTGGTAGCGCTCGGCCCAGCGGGCGTGGTCCTCGCGGTCGGAGCAGCCGTGGCAGGGGTGCTGGCGCAGTTCGGTGCGCAGCCGGGTGATCTCCGGGTCGTCGGCGGCGGCCGCGCGGCCGCGCCGGAAGCGCTCGGGCTCCAGGTGTCCGGCCTTGGTGCGCAGTGCCGAGGCGAGGTCGCGCCGGGACTGCGGGCTGCGCGGGTTGAAGGACTTGGGGATGCGCAGCCGTTCGATGGCGGCGACCGGGTGCGGGAAGTCGATCATGGCGAGCCGCTTGACCTGCCGCTCGGCGGTGAGCACCACCGGGCGCGGGCCGTCCTGGAAGTCGGGGTGGCGCGGGCCGCCCCGGCCGGAGCGGTTGACCGGCGGCAGGCCCGGGTCGAGGACCAGGGCGAGGCCGGCGAACTTGCCGGTGGGCACGTGGATGACGTCGCCGGGCTTCAGCTGCTCGATGGACTCGACGGCGGCCGCGCGGCGCTGGCTGGTGCCCTCGCGGGCCATCTCGTTCTCGCGGTCCTTGAGCCGGCGGCGCAGCTCCATGTACTCGTCGAAGTCGCCGAGGTGGCAGGTCATCGACTCGCGGTAGCCCTCCAGCCCCTCCTCGTTGCGCTGCACCTGGCGGGCGATGCCGACCACCGAGCGGTCCGCCTGGAACTGGGCGAAGGACGTCTCCAGCAGCTCGCGCGAGCGGTGCCGACCGAACTGGGAGACCAGGTTGACGGCCATGTTGTACGAGGGCCGGAACGAGGACTTCAGCGGGTAGGTGCGGGTGCCGGCCAGGCCGGCCAGCGCCTCCGGGTCGAGGCCGCGCTGCCAGAGGACCACGGCGTGGCCCTCGACGTCGATGCCGCGCCGCCCGGCCCGGCCGGTGAGCTGGGTGTACTCGCCGGGGGTGATGTCGGCGTGGGTCTCGCCGTTCCACTTGACCAGCTTCTCCATGACCACCGAGCGGGCGGGCATGTTGATGCCGAGCGCGAGGGTCTCGGTCGCGAAGACGGCCTTGACCAGGCCCTTCACGAAGAGCTCTTCGACGACCTCCTTGAACCGGGGCAGCATCCCGGCGTGGTGGGCGGCGATGCCGCGCTCCAGCCCGTCCAGCCACTCGAAGTAGCCGAGGACGTGCAGGTCCTCGTCGGGGATGTCGGCGCAGCGCTCCTCGACGAAGGCCCGGACCTGGGCGCGCTCGGAGTCCTTGTTGAGCCGCAGCCCGGAGCTGAGGCACTGCTGGACGGCGGCCTCGCAGCCGGCCCGGCTGAAGATGAAGGTGATCGCGGGCAGCAGGCCCTCGGCGTCGAGCCGGTCGATGACGTCCACCCGGCCCGGCGTCCAGACCCGGCCGGGACGGCCGTTGGGCATCGAGCGGCCCCGGCCGCGGCCGAAGCGGTCGCGCGGGTTGCGGTCGAGCTCGGAGCGGGCGAGCCGGACCAACTCGGGGTTGACGGCCTTGCCGGGGTTCTTCAGGTTGTTCTTGGGGCGGCCGTCCCGGTCGGGGTTGGCGAACAGGTCGTACATCCGGTTGCCGGCCATCACGTGCTGCCACAGCGGCACGGGGCGGGTCTCGGAGACGATCACCTTGGTGCCGCCGCGCACGGTGTCCAGCCAGTCGCCGAACTCCTCGGCGTTGGAGACGGTCGCGGAGAGCGAGACGAGGGTGACCGACTCGGGGAGGTGGATGATGACCTCCTCCCAGACGGCGCCGCGGAAGCGGTCGGCGAGGTAGTGCACCTCGTCCATCACGACGTAGCCGAGGCCGTCGAGGGTGCTGGAGCCCGCGTAGAGCATGTTGCGCAGCACCTCGGTGGTCATGACCACCACGGGTGCGTCGCCGTTGACGGAGTTGTCGCCGGTGAGCAGGCCGACCTTGGCGGCGCCGTAGCGCTTGACCAGGTCCCCGTACTTCTGGTTGGAGAGCGCCTTGATCGGCGTGGTGTAGAAGCACTTGCGGCCCGAGGCCAGGGCCAGGTGCACGGCGAACTCGCCGACGATGGTCTTCCCGGAGCCGGTGGGGGCGGCGACCAGGACGCCGGATCCGGCCTCCAGCGTCTCGCAGGCCTCCAGCTGGAAGTCGTCCAGCGGGAAGTCGTACAGCTGCTGGAAGCCGTACAGGGCGGTGGCCTGCTCCTGGGCCCGGCGACGGCTGGCCGCGTACGCCTCGGCGGGGCTGAGCTCCTGGTCGTCCTGGGGCTCTGGATCGGGGGTGTTCATCGCCGTCCGGGTGTGGTTGGTGTGATCTCGCATCTCAGCGAGAGGTTACCCGGGAGGAGTGACATCGATAGCACCGTTTTCCGTGCGACGGGATCACTCCTCTCCCGGTTCCATGGTCGCAAATGTCTCCGGGTGATCGGGACGGTTTCGGGTTCGAAGCGGCTAGCCCTTCAGCAGCTCCACCAGCCCGTCCGCCAGCCGCTCGTACTCCTGCGGCCGGTTGTAGAGCTGCGCGCTGACCCGCAGCACCCCGCCGCCCTCCCAGGGGCGGACGGCGATCCGGGCGCCGAGCCGGTGCCACACCTCGGCCATCAGCGCCTTCACCTGCGGCTCGGTCTCGCCGTACCCGGCGGGCAGCCGGACGGTGCTCATCCACACCCCGGGCGTCGCGGGCAGCGGGGCCAGGCCGGCCCGCTCGGCCAGCACCCGGCGGCCGTACCCGGCGAGGGCGGTGTTGTGGGCGGCCACCGCCGCGTGGCCGAGTCCGCGCAGCAGCTCGAAGCCGGCCGGGGCGGCCAGCCAGGGCGTGTAGTCGCAGGTGCCGCGCCACTCGACGTTGCCCGGGAAGCCCTTGTCGTGCTCCCAGGACAGCGCCAGCGGGCGGATCCGGGCGGTCCACTCGGGGCGGACGGCGAGCACCCCGGTGGCGCGCGGGGCGAAGGCCCACTTGTGCAGGTTGCCGAACCAGAAGTCGGCGTTCGGGTCGATCGGGGCGGGCAGCATGCCGGGTGCGTGGGCGCCGTCCACCACGGTGGTGACGCCGCGGGCGCGCAGGTCGGCGAGCAGCGCCGGGCCGGCCACCAGGCGGGCGGTGGGCGAGGTGAGCTGGTCGAGGATCGCGACGGTGGTGCGGTCGTCCACGGCGGCGAGCACGGCCTCCCGGACGGCCTGCTCGTCGGGGGCTTCCAGGGGGACGGGGGCGACCACGACCTCGGCGCCCGTCTCGGCGGCCTTGCGGGCGGCGGCCCGCGTCACCGCGCCGTAGCCGTGGTCGGTGACCAGGATCCGGTCGCCGGGCGCGAAGGGGATGCTGTCGAGGGCGATCGCGACCGCCTCGGTGACGTTGGAGACCAGCGCGAGCCGGTCCGGGTCGGTGGCCAGTTCGGCGGCGAGCAGGGTCCTGGCCGCGGCGATCCGGGCCGGGAGGTCGGCGAAGAAGCCGTCCGGGTCCTGCTCGTGCTCGACGCGCAGGCGCTCCTGCGCCCGCTGCACCGGGACGGGCACGGCCCCGAACGAGCCGTGGTTCAGGTGCGCCGCCGGCGACACGCTGAACAGCCCGTCGGCGGCGGGCAACGGGGCCGGGGGTTCGGCGGTCCGCAGGTCCTCGATCACGGGTTTCCTCCGCTGGCTGACACTCACACTGA
Source organism: Kitasatospora sp. NPDC048286 (assembly GCF_043201735.1). Taxonomy (NCBI): domain Bacteria; kingdom Bacillati; phylum Actinomycetota; class Actinomycetes; order Kitasatosporales; family Streptomycetaceae; genus Kitasatospora; species Kitasatospora sp. NPDC048286. The sequence continues at coordinate 80,184 of NZ_JBICZE010000006.1, read as the reverse complement.
TGTGTGACATTTCACATGACAGACTACTGGTCGGGGCGCGCACCTCGCGACCACCATCGGGCCGTGACCATCACCGACGCCTTCCTTGCCCTCAGCGCCCGTACCGGCCGGTTCACCTTCGGCGCACCGCGTGCGTACACCTTCGCCGAGGACGGTACCCGGCTGCTGCTGCTCCGCTCCACCGGTCCGGAGGACCCGGTCGACCGCCTCCACCTGCTCGACACCACCACCGGCGAGGAGCGGCTGGTCGCCGACCCGGCCGCACTGCTGCCCGGCCGCACCGGCCGGCGCGACGACCTGCCCGCCGTCGAGCGCCGGCTGCGCGAGCGCACCCGGCTGGTCGCCGCCGGGATCGGCACGTACGCCGCCACCGCCGACCTCTCCACCGCCGTCTTCACCCTGGACGGCCGGCTGTTCCGCACCGACACCGCCGCCGGCACCAGCGACGAACTCCCGGTCGCCGGGCCCGCGTTCGACCCCCGGCCGGACGCCACCGGGCAGCGCGTCGCCTACGTCGCCGGGGACGCCCTGTTCGTCACCCCCGCCCTCGAACCGTTCTCCCCCGCCGACGGCGCCCGCTGGGGCGTCGCCGAGTTCGCCGCCGCCGAGGAGCTCGGCCGCCACCGGGGCCACTGGTGGCGCCCGGACGGCCGCGCGCTGCTGGCCGCCCGGGTCGACGAGTCCGCCGTCCCCCGGCGGTACTTCGCCGACCCGGCGAACCCCGGCGAGGCGCCCGAGGACTTCGCCTACCCGCAGGCCGGCGGCCCCAACGCGGACGTCCAGCTCTGGGCGCTCGGCCTCGACGGCACCCGGGTCCGACTGCACTGGGACGCCGAGGAGTTCCCGTACGTCTGCGCCGCCTCCTGGGCCTCCGACGGGGAGGTGCTGCTCACCGTCGCCGACCGCCTGCAGCAGAACGTGCTGCTGCTGAGCGCCGACCCGCAGACCGGCAGGACCGACGAACTCTCCCGCACCACCGACGAGTTCTGGGTGGACGACCTGCCCGGCACCCCCGCCCGGCTGGCCGACGGCCGACTGCTCACCGTCCACGACACCCCGCAGGCCCGCGGCCTCGCGCTGGACGGCAAGCCGCTGGACACCACCGGCCTGCAGATCCGCCGGGTCGTCGGCCGGCTGCGCGGCCGGCTGCTCTGCGAGACCGGCGAGGGCGACCCCTTCGACCAGTACGTCCACCTGATCGACCCGGACGGCGGCGCCCCCGAGCCGCTCACCTCCAGCCCCGGCACCCACACCGCCCTCGCCGCCGCCGACACCCTGCTGCTCACCTCGGCCGACGCCGGCGGCGTCCGGCGCGTCGTCAGCCTCGACGGCCGCGAGCTGCCGCTCACCGACCTCAGCGCCCCACTGCCCCACCGGGTGGAGCCGCAGCGTTCCCGGGTCACCGAACGCGCCCTGCCCGCCGCCGTGGTGTACCCGCGCGGCCACGTCCCCGGCCGGCGGCTGCCCGTCCTGCTGGACGTCTACGGCGGGCCCGGCTACCAGGCGGTGGCCAACGAGCCGCGCCGCTGGCAGCTCAAGCAGTGGTGGGCCGACCAGGGCTTCGCGGTGGTCACCGTCGACAACGGCGGCACCCCGTTCGTCTCCCCCGCCTTCAGCCGGACCATCTTCCGCCGCTTCTCCCGGGTGACCCTGGACGACCAGGTCGACGCCCTGCACGCGCTCGCCGAGGAGCACCCGGACCTCGACCTCGGCCGGGTCGGCGTGCGCGGCTGGTCGTACGGCGGCTACCTCGCGGCGCTCGCCGTGCTGCGCCGCCCGGACGTCTTCCACGCCGCCTGCGCGGGCGCCCCGCCCACCGACTTCCGGCTCTACGACACCGCGTACACCGAGCGCTACATGGACCTGCCGCAGGAGAACCCCGAGGGCTACGCCGACGACTGCCTGCTCACCGACGCGCCCGGCCTGGCCAGGCCGCTGCTGCTGATCCACGGGCTGGCGGACGACAACGTCCACCCCTCGCACACCCTGCTGCTCTCCCAGGCGCTCACCAGGGCCGGCCGCCCGCACAACGTGCTGCCGCTGCCCGGCGCCACCCACATGACCCCGGGCGGGCTGCTGGAGCAGCTGGCCCAGGCCGAACTCGCCTTCCTGCGGGCCTCTTTGGAGTGATCCGTCGCACCGCCCCGGGCGGAGTGCCGAGGGGCGTCGCACCGCCGGGTGCGGCGCCCCTTCCACTTGCCCCAGCCCCTTCCACGTGACCGGTCACATGTGAAATATTACCTGCGCTTCACCGACTGATGACCCGAAGGACCCCCATCCCCCGGAAAGGAACGGTCAGTTGCGCAGACTGTCCGCCGCCCTCGCCGCCGCGCTCACCACCGGCGCGATAGCGGCCACCCTGCTGGGCACCCCCGCCCAGGCCGCACCCCCGACCCCCGCCGCCCTCGCCGCCCCCGCCGACGCAGGGCAGGGCGCCGAGGCCCCGCCCGCACCGCTGGTCCCGCAGGAGCGCGAGCGCCAGGCGCTGCGCGGCAAGGCCCTGGAACAGCTCAACAAGGGCACCGTCGCCAAGAGCGCCGGCAAGCGGGCCCCGGCGAAGGTGAAGATCGGCGACGACTACGTCCAACTCGCGCACCAGCGCACGGACAAGGTCTTCGTGATCCTCGCCCAGTTCGGCGACCAGGTGGACACCACCACCCAGTGGAACGGCCAGGCCCGCTACGGCGGCACCCCCGGCCCACGCCACAACCAGATCCCCAAGCCGGGCCAGGACGACAACCACACCCTGTGGTCGGCGGACTTCGACCGCGCGTACTACCAGAAGATGTTCTTCGACGACACGCCCGGCGCGGTGTCGATGCGCAACTACTACCGCACCCAGTCCTCCGGCCGGTACGACGTCGAGGGCACCGTCAGCGACTGGGTCACCGTCCCGTACAACGAGGCCCGCTACGGCAGCAACAAGGGCCCGCAGGGCTCCGGCGCCTGGACCCAGGGCCAGGAGTTCATCCGGGACGCCGTCAAGGCCTGGTACGACGGCGAGATCGCCAAGGGCCGCTCCGCCGCCGACATCAAGGCGCAGCTCGCCCAGTACGACGTCTACGACCGCTACGACCACGACAAGGACGGCGAGTTCGCCCAGCCGGACGGCTACCTGGACAACGTCGTCGTGGTGCACGCGGGCGTGGACGAGACCTGGGGCGGCGGCGCCCAGGGCGCCGACGCGCTGTGGGCGCACCGCAGCTGGACCTTCCCGGACGCGACCGGACAGACCGGCCCGGAGGGCAACAGGATCGGCGGCGCCCCCGTCGGCGACACCGGCCTGTACGTCTACGACTACGTCCAGGCGGGCGAGAACAGCGGCGTCGGCCTGTTCGCCCACGAGTACGGCCACAACCTCGGCCTGCCCGACCTGTACCCCACCAGCGGCGGCGACAACAGCGTCAACTTCTGGTCGCTGATGTCCTCCGGCTCCTACCTGGGCAAGGGCCCGAACACCACCGGCGGCTACCCCGGCGACCTCGACGCCTGGAGCAAGCTGCAGTTCGGCTGGCTCGACTACGACGAGGCGCAGGCCGCCACCCGCTCCACCCACGCCCTCGGGGTGAGCAGCTACAACACCGACCAGGCCCAGGCGGTCCTGGTGCACCTGCCGGACGGCACCACCAGCACCGACCTCGCCGACCCGTACGAGGGCGGCCGGCAGTGGTGGAGCGACACCGGCGACAACCTCGACAACTCCCTCGCCCGGGACGTCGACCTGCGCACCGCCGCCGGCCCGGCCGCCCTGGACGCGGCGGTCTGGTACGACACCGAGCAGGACTACGACTTCCTGACCGTCGAGGCCTCCACCGACCAGGGCAAGCACTGGACCGCCCTCGGCGGCACCGTGGACGGCGCCCCGATCGGCAACACCAGTGCCAACACCCCTGGGCTGAGCGGCAGTTCCGGCGGCTACAAGCAGCTGCACATCCCGCTGGACGGCTACCTCGGGCAGCAGGTGCGGCTGCGCTTCCACGTCACCTCGGACAGCAACACCCACGGCCGGGGCGTGCTGGTGGACGCCGTGAAGGCCACCGCCGGCGCCACCGTGCTGTTCACCGACGGCGCCGAGAACGGCACCGGCGGCTGGACGGCCGGCGGCTTCACGGTCATCACCGGCCGCACCGCCGTCAAGCAGCACCCGCGCGCGTACCTCGCCGAGAACCGCCGCTACACCGGCTACGGGGCGTTCCTGAAGACCGGCCCGTACAACTTCGGCTACGGCGGCGTCGCGGGCAAGGCCAACGTGGTGGACAACTACCCGTACCAGGAGGGCGTCCTGGTCTGGCTGTGGGACACCTCGTACGGTGACAACAACACCAAGGACCACCCCGGCGGCGGGCTGATCCTGCCGGTCGACGCCCACCCGGCGCCGGTCCGCTTCGCCGACGGCACCCTGGTCAACGGGCGGGCGCAGACGTACGACGCGCCCTTCTCGCTCAAGCCGACCACGCCGTTCACCCTGCACAAGGGCGGCGTCGCGGTGCGGGTCCCGGCGAAGCCGGCCGTGCCGGTGTTCAACGACCACACCGGGGTGTACGGCGACCCGGCGACGCCGCAGCTGACGGTGAAGGTGCCGGACACCAACACGAAGATCGAGGTCGTCCGGGAGTCCCAGGGCGGGAAGATCACCACCGTCCGGGTCGGCCCGGCCTCCTGACCCGCGCAACCGTGTGAAAAGCGGCCCCGGATCCCCCCGACGAAGGGGATCCGGGGCCGGTCCGTGTCCTCACCGCCCCAGAGCACGGGCGGTGCGGGCCGCGGTCGCCACCCCGAGGACGGTGATCGCGGCTATCCCGAAGGTCATGTACCGGGCCGAGTCGACCGGGGTGTCGCCGCCCAGGTTGACCAGCGTGCCGGCCAGTGCCGAGGTCACCGAGAAGGCGATCAGCTGGGTGGTGTTGATCGCCGCGGCCGCCTTGCCGCCCTCGGCCGGGTCGCTGCTGCTGCGCATCGCGGCCACGCTCAGGTGCGGGAAGGCCAGCCCGATCCCGGTGCCGGCGCCGAACAGCGCCACCGCCCACAGCAGGACCCGAAGCCCGGAGGCGTGCCCGGTCTGCGACAGCCCGTAGACCAGCAGGCCGGCGACCAGCACCAGCGGCGCGGTGCGGATCGCCAGGGCCCAGCCGCGGGCCGACTCGATGCCGACGCTGAACAGCTGGGCGGTGGTCCAGCCGGCCGAGGTCGTGGCGCCGAGGAACCCGGCCACCAGCGGGGAGAGCCCGCCCAGCTCCTGGCCGAACAGCGGGATGAAGTTCTCCGTCACCACGCCCGCGCAGAGCACCGCGACGGTCAGGTAGAGCCACTTCAGCGGGTTGCCGGCCCGGTAGGTCTGCTGCGGCAGCACCGTCGCCGCCGCGCGCCGCTCGGCCGAGACGAAGCCCGCCAGCAGCGCCAGTCCGGCGAGCAGGCAGAGCGCCGTCGGCCAGCCGCTCGGCACGGTCGAGCTGACGCTGAAGGCGGCCGCCGCCAGGGTGAGCAGCAGCAGCGAGGGCAGCGGCACCGGGCCGCTGCCGTGCCCCGCGCCGGAGCGCCCGGGCAGCACCCGGCGGGCCAGCGCCGCCAGCACGAGCGCGGCGGCCAGCAGCAGGACGTACGCCCCGCGCCAGATGCCGAGCTGGGCGAAGAGCCCGCCCAGCGACGGGCCGACCAGGGTGCCGACACCCCACATCGCGGAGACCAGCCCGGCCGCACGGGTCCACAGCCGCTCCGGCAGGGCGCTGCGGATCACGGCGTAGCCGAGCCCGGCGACCAGGCCGCCGCCGAGGCCCTGCACCACCCGGCCGGTGATCAGCGCCGCCATCGACGGGCTGAGCGCGTTGACCACCGCGCCGGCGCCGAAGACCAGGAAGCCCAGCACGTAGGCCCGGGCGGCGCCGAGCCGGTCCAGCAGACGGCTGACCAGCATCGAGGCGATGACGGCGGCCGTCAGGAAGCCGGTGGCCACCCAGGCGTAGTACCGCTCGCCGCCGATGTCGGCCACGATCGAGGGCATCAGGGCGGCGGTGAAGTAGAGGTTCATCGCGTACAGCGCGACGCCGCCGGCCAGGATCGAGGCGGGGGCGGCGTAGCGGCGGGAGAAGAGTTCGCGCCACCCGCCGGTGGCTCCCGCGGACGGCGACTCCTTAGGGTAACTTCCCAGCTCGGGCTGGGTTCTGTCGTTCTTGGCGGCAACTGATTCGGTCACGTCCGGTACGCTAGGACTTCAACAAAACTTGAAGTCAAGACCGACCGCCGAGGAGCCGCCATGACCACCGCACCGGTCGATCTGCTGAGCGTCGGCGAGGTGGCCCGGCGGGCCGGGATCGCCACCTCGGCGGTGCGCTTCTACGAGGACCAGGGGCTGATCTCCTCCGAGCGCACGGCGGGCAACCAGCGCCGCTACCGGCGGCACGTGCTGCGCCGGATCTCGCTCATCCTGGTCGCCAAACGGCTCGGCATCCCGCTCTCCGAGGTCGCCGAGGTGTTCACCGGACTGCCCGAGGACCGGATGCCCGGCAAGCACGACTGGGAGCGGATCTCCCGGCGCTGGGCCGAGCAGCTGCGCGCCCGCCGGGCCGAGCTGGAGCGGCTGGAGGAGGAGCTGACCGGCTGCATCGGCTGCGGCTGCGTGTCGCTGCGCCGCTGCCGGGTGCTCAACCCGGGGGACGAACTCGCCGCCGAGGGGCCGGGCCCGCGCCGGCTGCTGCCGGGCGAGGGCCTGCTGCCCGTCGAGGACTGAGACGAGGGCCGGGACGGGACGAGGCCTGGGACGGGAAGGGTGGAACCCGGTCGGACGCGGCCCTCGCAGGGTTCCCCGCCGCGTCCGACCGGGGGTCATTGGTGCCTCGGGCCGGGTCCCGCGGATCCGGGCCGGGGCCGACGGAATCCGCGGGACACGCCTCAGGCCTCCGGGAAGTGGCAGGCCGCCTGCCGCTCGCCGGGCCCGGCGATCCTCAGCAGCGGCCGCTCGGTCCGGCACAGGTCCTGGGCCTTCGGGCAGCGCGGGTGGAAGGTGCAGCCGGGGGGCGGGGCGGCCGGGCTCGGCGGGTCGCCGAGCAGCACGATCCGCTCCCTGGTCCGCTCCGCCTCCGGGTCGGGCAGCGGGACGGCGGACAGCAGCGCCCTGGTGTACGGGTGCGCGGGGTTGCCGTACACCTCGGCCTTGTCGCCGATCTCCACGATCCGGCCCAGGTACATCACCGCGACCCGGTCGCAGACCCGCTTGACCACCGAGAGGTCGTGGGCGATGAACACGTACGCCAGCCCCAGCTCCTTCTGGAGCCGCTCCATCAGGTTGACCACCTGGGCCTGGATGGAGACGTCCAGCGCGGAGACCGGCTCGTCGGCGATCACCAGCCGCGGCGAGGTGGCCAGCGAGCGGGCGATGCCGATGCGCTGGGCCTGGCCGCCGGAGAACTCGTGCGGGTAGCGGTCCAGGTGCTCGGGGATCAGCCCGACCAGCTCCATCAGCTCGGCGGCCCGCTCGCGCGCGGCCGTCGCGCTCTCGCCCTGGACCAGCAGCGGCTCGGAGATGATCCGGGCCACCGTCTGCCGGGGGTTGAGCGAGGAGTACGGGTCCTGGAAGACCATCTGGAGGTCGCGCCGGTGCGGCCGCAGCTGCGCCTGGGAGAGCCCGCCGATCTCGGTGCCGTCGAAGGTGACGGTGCCCGAGGTCGGGTCGAGCAGCCGGACGATCATCCGCCCGGTGGTCGACTTGCCGCAGCCGGACTCGCCGACCAGGCCGAGCGTCTCGCCCGCGCCGACGTCGAAGCTCACCCCGTCCACCGCCCGGATCGGCGCGCCGGGCCGCCCGGTGCGCCCGCGCCGGCCGGGGAAGGTCTTCACCAGGTCCCGTACCGAGAGCAACGGCTGAGTCATCGCGACACCCCTTCCGGCACCAGCGGCAGGTGGCAGGCGGCCTGGTGGCCGGGGGCGAGCGGGCCGAGCAGGGGGCGCTCGGCCAGGCAGCGGGCGTGCTCCTCGGCGGACGCGGCGGTGGTGCGGGCGCAGCGCGGGGCGAAGGAGCAGCCGGGGGCGGGGGCGATCAGCGACGGCGGGCTGCCGGGGATGGCCCGCAGCGGGGCGTCGTCGGTGTCGTCCAGGCGCGGCAGCGAGTCCAGCAGGCCGCGCGTGTACGGGTGCGCGGGCTGCGCGAACAGCCGGTCCACCGGGGCCTGTTCGGCGGCCCGGCCGCCGTACATGACCAGGACCTCGTGGGCGACCCGGGCGACCACGCCGAGGTCGTGGGTGATCATCACGACGCCGAGGCCGCGCTCCTGCTGGATCCGGGCGATCAGGTCGAGGATCTGCGCCTGGACGGTGACGTCGAGCGCCGTGGTGGGCTCGTCGGCGATCAGCAGCTCGGGCTCGCAGGCGAGCGCCATGGCGATCATGACGCGCTGGCGCATGCCGCCGGAGAACTGGTGCGGGTACTCGTCGACCCGGCGGGCCGGCTCGGGGATGCCGACCTCGGCCAGCATCTCCACCGCCCGGGCCCGCCCGGCCTTGCGGTTGGCCTTGAAGTGCACCCGGTAGTGCTCGGCGATCTGCTCCCCGACGGTGTAGAAGGGGTGCAGGCTGGACAGCGGGTCCTGGAAGATCATCGCGATCCGCCGGCCCCGGACGACTCCCAGCTCCCGCTCCCCCAGGCCGCTCAGCTCCTGGCCGTTCAGCCGGATCGAGCCGGTGACGGTGGCGCCGCGGTGCAGGCCCATGACGGCGAGCGAGGTGACGGACTTCCCGCTGCCCGACTCGCCGACCAACCCCAGGGTCCGCCCGGCCTGGACGGTGAAGGAGATCCCGTCCACCGCCCGGACGGTGCCGCGCGGGGTGTCGAAGGCGACCTTGAGGTCCTCGACCTCCAACAGCTCGGCCATCAGTACCTCACTCTCGGGTCGACGAACGCGTAGAGCAGGTCGACCAGCAGGTTCGCCGCGACGATGAAGAAGGCCGCGAGCAGGGTGACGCCGAGGATGACGGGCTGGTCGGATCGGGCCAGGCCGTCGTAGAACAGCCGGCCGACGCCGGGCAGGCCGAAGATCGACTCGGTGATGACGGCACCGGCCAGCAGCCCGCCGAGGTCCATCCCGAAGATGGTCAGGATCGGCGTCATCCCGGAGCGCAGCCCGTGCTTGACGGTGACCGTCCGCGACGGCAGGCCCTTGGCCCGGGCGGTGCGGATGTACGGCTCGGCCATCGTCTCGATCATCGAGTTGCGGCTCTGCCGGGCGTACATCGCCGCGTACAGCAGGGCCAGCGCGATCCACGGCAGCAGCAGGTTGGAGGCCCACTCGAAGGGGTTCTCGGTGAACTTGTGGTACGCCGGGTAGGGCAGCAGGCCGGCCGTCCTGACGACGCCCCAGATCAGCATGATCGAGGTGAAGTAGACCGGCAGCGAGGCGGTGCCGACGGACAGCACCATCAGCGCCTTGTCGACCGGCCGGCCCTTGCGCAGCGCCGAGGTGACGCCCGCGCCGAGGCCGAGGACCAGCCAGAGCACGGCCGCGCCGAGTGCCAGCGAGATGGAGACCGGCAGGCGGTCGGTGAGCAGGTCCCACACCGGCAGCCCGTACTCGTAGGAGTAGCCGAGGCAGGGGAAGCCGCAGTGCACGGCGCTGGGGCCGGAGCCGTAGTCGCGGCCGGCGAAGATGCCGCCGAGGTAGGCGAGGAACTGGTCCCAGACCGGCTTGTCCAGGCCCATCGCCGCCTTGACGTCGGCGAGCCGCTCGGGGCTGCAGGTCTTGCCGCAGGCGGCCGCGGCCGGGTCGTTGGGCAGCAGGTAGAAGATGGTGAAGGTGATGGCGCAGATGGCGAGCAGGATGCCCACCACGCCGAGCAGCCGGCGGCCGAGGTAGAGGATCACGACCGGCCTCCCCGGGGGTCGAGGATGTCGCGCAGCGCGTCCCCGAGCAGGGTGAACGCGAGCACGGCGACGAACAGGAAGGCGGTCGGGATCAGGAAGTAGGTCGGGTCGGTCTCGTAGTGCACGATGCTCTCGGCGATCATCTGGCCCCAGGACGCGGTCGGCGGGCGGACGCCCACGCCGAGGTAGCTGAGCGCGGCCTCGGTGGCGATCATGCCGGGGACCAGCAGGGTGGTGTAGGCGATGATCGGGCCGGAGACGTTCGGCAGGATCTCCCGGGTGAGGATGCGCCAGGAGCGCGCCCCGCCGACCTTGGCGGCCTCGACGTACTCGCGGTGCTTGAGCGAGAGGGTCTGGCCGCGCACCACCCGGGCGATGCCGGGCCAGGTGAACAGCCCGATCACCAGGGTGATCAGCAGGATCCGGTTGACGTCCTTGGCCACCGACATCATCGCGATCATGAAGATCAGCGAGGGGAAGGACATCGTGAGGTCCATCAGCCGGGACAGCAGGGTGTCGACGCGCCCGCCGAAGTAGCCCGCCGCGATGCCGGCCAGGGTGCCGACGAGCACGACGACGGCCGTCGCGGTGAAGGCGATCAGCAGGGAGACCTGGCCGCCGTGCAGCACCCGGGCGAACAGGTCGCGGCCGGTGCCCGGCTCGACGCCGAGCCAGTGCCGGGCGCTGATGCCGCCGAAGTCGCCCCGGGGCACGCCGCCCAGGTACGGGTCGATGGCGCGCTTGTCGAACTCCTCGGGGGTCCAGCCGCCGAGCGAGCTGAGCGGGCCGGCCAGCGCGGCGGCCAGGAGCAGCACGCCGACGGTGATCAGTCCGAACCGGGCCGAGCCCTTGGCCCACAGCTGGTCCCAGACCAGCCGCCAGGGCCCGCGCCCGGCACTCTTCTTGGCGCCCCCCGCCGTGGCGTCGGCCACGGCGGGGGGCTCAGTGGTGGTACTCATCGCTGACGGCCCCTCACTTGCCCTTGGCGGGGTCCTTGAGGCCGATGGCACCCAGGTCGAGCATGCCGGCGTAGCCCTGGTTGCCGAACGCGCCGGCCACGTTGGAGCCGACCAGCAGGGGGCGGCGCTGCCAGATCAGCGGGACGGCCGGGGCCTTCTTCAGCAGGTCCTGGTCCAGCTGCTGCCAGGCCTTGTTGGCCTCGTTGACGTCCGTCATGGCCGCGATCTGGTCCATCCGGTCCATCGTGGCCTGGTCCTTGAACTGGCTCAGGTTGCCCTGGTTGCCCTTCTCCTTGATGGTGCGGCCGTCGAACTGGAACGGCAGGAAGGTCGCACCGGAGGGGTAGTCGGGGCACCAGCCCTGGATGGTCAGGTCCGGGGCGTTCTTGATGTCGCCGACGGTGTCCTGGAAGGCTGACGGGTCGGTGGTGTTGATGGTGACCTGGACGCCGGCCTTGGACAGCGACTGCTGGATCGCCTCGGCACGGGTCTTGTCGCCGAGCGAGACGGTGAGCGAGACCTTGAGGTCGGTCTTGCCGGCGTCCTGGAGCAGCTTCTTGGCCTTCTCCGGGTCCCCGGTGGCCGGGATCTTCAACGGGTCGGACTTGACGCCGGCGGTCAGCGAGGGCGGCAGGTAGGAGGTCGCCACGTCGGCCATCGCCGGGCCGCCGAAGGCCGTCACCTGCGCGTCGCGGTCGACCGCCCACATCATCGCCTCGCGCACCTTCGGGTCGTCGAAGGGGGCCTTGGCGGTGTTCAGGTACAGCATGTCGGTGCAGCCGGTGACCTCGGCGGCCATCCGGGACTTGATGTCCGGCTTGGGCAGCACCTTGGCGACGGTCTCGTGCTGCATCCAGGGCATGTTGATGGCGTTGGCGTCGGCGCCGTCGCTGGCGATGATCCGGTCGTCGGCCTGGCCGCCCTTGATGCCCTGGGTGACCACGACCTTGTCCGGGTACGCCTTGCGGACGGTGTCGGTGGCCGCGTCCCAGTTGGTGTTGCGGACCAGCACCAGCTGCTTGCCGCGGTCGTAGGTCTCGATCTTGTACGGGCCGGAGGAGAACGGCCGGGCGTCGTACTGGGTGCCCTTCTCCTGGGACTGCGGCACCGGGGAGAAGGTCGGCAGCGAGACGGTGGAGGAGAACTCGGCGACCGGGCGCTTCAGGTGGAAGACGATCGTCTTGTCGTCCGGGGTCTCGATGCTGGCCAGGTGCTCGCCGCCCAGCGGGCCCTTGTAGTTCTCGCCGCCCGCCATGTACTGGATCGCGTAGTCGGGGCCGCCGGTGAGGTCCGGGGAGAAGGAGCGCTCGACGTTGTACTTGATGTCGGCGGACTTGATCGGCGTGCCGTCCTCGTACTTGAGGCCGTCCTTCAGCGTGAAGGTCCACACCTTGCCGCCCTCGGAGGACTTGCCGAGGTCGGTGGCGAGGTCCGGGACGATCTCGCTGCCGGCGGCGCCCGGTTCGGACTTGAAGGTGGTCAGGGTGCGGTAGATCAGCCGGGTGCCGAAGTCCATGTGCGGGACGGTCCAGTTGCGGGCCGGGTCGAGGTGGGCGAAGTCCTGGTTGGTCAGGACGGTGAGGGTGCCGCCCTTGACCGGGGTGCCGCCGATGATCGAGCCGGACGCCGCGCCCGGGCCCTTGCCGTCGGAGGGGGCGGCGTCGGTGCCGCTGTCGCTCTTGTCGTTGGAGCAGGCCCCGAGGCCGAGGGTGAGGGTCGCCGCGAGGGCCGCCGCGAGGGCGGCGTGGGTGCGCCTGGTCATGTGCAACTCCGCTGTGGGGGCCCGATCCCGCGATCTGGCCGGCTGCGCTGTGTGACCCGTAACATAGTAATGTGAAATTGCACTGCACAAGAGGTGACGCCCTCCGTTACCGAGCTGTGTCCGTGCCCGCATCTCCCCAGCCCCATCTAGGAGTTCACCGGTGACCCTCCCCACGACCGGCCTCAACACCGGAAGCCACGACCTCCCGGTCTCCCCCGCCCTCGCCTCGTTCATGGCCACCAGCTGGGCCGCCACCCCGCTCCCCACCGACCGGCGGGTCCCCGGCTACGACCGCTTCCCCGGCCGCCGCGCCCGGCTCTCCGCCGCCTTCCCCGGCGAACGGCTGATCGTCCCGGCCGGCCGGCTCAAGGTCCGCTGCAACGACCTCGACTACCGCTTCCGCCCGCACAGCGCGTACGTCTGGCTCACCGGCCTCACCGGCGAGGACCAGGCCGACCACGTCCTGGTCCTCGAACCGGCCGGCCCCGAAGGCCACGAGCCGATCCTCTACCTGCGCCCGCGTTCCCCCCGCGACGGCGGCGAGTTCTACCGCGACCGCCGCTACGGCGAGTTCTGGGTCGGCTCCCGGCCCGACCTCGCCGAGGCGGCCCGACTCACCGGGGTGCGCACCGAACACCTCGACGACCTCGGCAAGCTGCTCAGCGGCCCCCAGCCGCCCACCCGGGTGCTGGCCGGCACCGACCCGCTGGTCGACGAGGCCACCGGGCGGCCGGACGACGGACTCCGCGACGGCGAACTGGCCGCCGTCCTCTCCGAGTTGCGCCTGGTCAAGGACGCCTGGGAGATCGGCCAGCTGCAGCTGGCCGTCGACCACACCACCACCGGCTTCGAGGACGTCGTCCGCGCCCTGCCCACCGCCCTGCGCCACCACCGCGGCGAACGCTGGATCGAGGGCGTCTTCGACCTGCGCGCCCGCGCCGAGGGCAACGGCACCTCGTACACCACCATCGCCGCCTCCGGCGCCCACGCCTGCGTGCTGCACTGGATCCGCAACGACGGCGCCCTCGACCCGAACTCCCTGCTGCTGCTGGACGCGGGCGTCGAGACCGACACCCTCTACGCCGCCGACATCACCCGCACCCTCCCGCTCAGCGGCACCTTCACCCCGGTCCAGCGCCAGGCCTACGACCTCGTCCTCGCCGCCCAGAGCGCCGGCATCGCCGCCCTGCGCCCGGGGGCGCAGTTCCGCGACTTCCACCGCGCCGCCATGCGCGTCATCGCCGAGGGCCTCGCCGACTGGGGCGTCCTGCCCGTCTCCGCCGAGGAGGCCCTCGCCGAGGACAACGGCCTCTACCGCCGCTACACCCTCTGCGGCAGCGGCCACATGCTCGGCCTCGACTACCACGACTGCGCCAGGTCCCGCGCCGACCGCTACCTCGACGGCACCCTGGAGGAGGGCATGGTCCTCACCGTCGAACCCGGCCTCTACCTCCAGCCCGACGACGAGACCCTCCCCGCCGAACTCCGCGGCCTCGGCATCCGCATCGAGGACGACCTGGTCATCACCGCCGACGGCGCCCACCTGATGTCCGGCGCCCTCCCCCGCACCGCCGACGCCGTCGAGTCCTGGATGGCCGACCTGCTGAGCTGAGCGACTACCCCCGCGCCGCGCGCCACAGCTCGGTGACGATCGCCTCCGCGGGGCCGGTGCGGGCGAGCAGGTGGGCCGTGCCGGCCCAGAGGTGCATGGCGGCGGTGTCGCCGCGGCGGGCGGCGGCGGCGCGCAGGGGGGTGGTGAGGCGGTTGACCTCGGGGTAGGCGGGCGGGGCGTAGGGGCCGTAGCGGTCGATGAAGGCGTTGCGCAGGCCGCGGGCGGGACGGCCGGTGAAGGCCCGGGTGACGGCCGTCTCCGGGAGTTCGACGAGCGCGGCCCGGTGGGCGGCCGGGGCACCGGACTCGTCGGAGCGCAGCAGCGCCGTGCCCAGCTGCACCGCCACCGCCCCCGCCCGCAGGGCCGCCGCGACGGCCGGGCCGTCGCCGAGCCCGCCCGCGGCGACCAGCGGCAGCGCCGTCACCTCCCGTACGGCGGGCAGCAGTCGGAGCAGCGGCAGGTCCCCCGGCACGTCCGCCACCCGGTGGGTGCCCCGGTGGCCGCCCGCCTCCGGGCCCTGCACGCACAGCGCGTCCATCCCGAGGGCCTGCGCCGCCCGCGCCTCCCGCGGCGTGGTGACGGTGGCGACCTGGGTCGTCCCGACCGCCCGCAGCGCCGCCGCCTCCTCGGCCGTCGGCAACCCGAAGGTGTACGAGACCACCGGCACCGGGTCCGCGACCAGCGCGGCGAGCTTGGCCTCCCAGTCGTCCCGGTCCGGCTCGGCCTCCTCCGGCAGCGTCACGTCCCACCGCTCGGCCTCGGGCCGCAGCCGCTCCCGGTAGGCGGCGACGGCCACCCGGTCCCCGGGCGGGCCCGGCACGAAGAGGTTCACCCCGAACGGCCGGTCGCCGGCCTTCCGTACCGCGGCGATCTGTTCGGACATCCCGGCGGCACTCTTCATCCCGGCGGCCAGGAACCCCAGCCCGCCGGCCCGGTTCACCGCCGCCACCAGCTCGGGCGTCGAGGGCCCGCCCGCCATCGGGGCGGCGATCACGGGCACGGCGAGGTCATGGATACCGACGGCCATCGGGGCTCCTCACACTGCGGGCGGGCACGGGGACCGATCCCACCCTACGCTCAGCGGATCAGCCCCCGCCGTCGCGCCTCGCGCACCGCCGCCGTACGCGAGTCCACCCCCAACTTGGTGTAGATGTGCACCAGATGGGACTTCACCGTGGCCTGGCTCAGGTGCAGCCGCTGGCTGATCCGCTGGTTGGCCAGCCCGTCCGCGACCAGCCCCAGCACCTCGGTCTCCCGGGCGCTGAGCGCCGCCGCCGGCGTCCGCATCCGCTCCAGCAGCCGGTCCGCGACGCTGGGCGCCAGCGCGCTGCGCCCGGCCGCGGCGGCCCGTACCGCCTGGGCCAGTTCCTCCGGTGGCGCGTCCTTCAGCAGGTAGCCGGTGGCGCCGGCCTCCAGGGCCGGCAGGGTGTCCGCGTCGGTGTCGTACGTGGTGACCACCAGCACCCGGGGCGCGCCCGGCCTGGCGGTGATCGCCGCGGTGGCCTGCGCCCCGTTCATCGCCGACCCCGGACCGAACTGGAGGTCCATCAGCACCACGTCCACGCCCGGCTCCGCGGCCAGCTCGACGGCCCGCTCGGCGGTGGCCGCCTCCGCGACGATGGTGAAGTCCGGCTCGGACTCCAGCACCGCCCGCAGTCCGGCCCGCACCACCGGGTGGTCGTCCGCGATGAGCAGCCCGATCACGAGCCGGCCTCCGCGGTGACCGGCAGCTGCACCGCCACCGCCGTGCCCTCGCCGGGCACCGACTCCACCGTGAAGCTGCCGCCGAGCGCCCGCGCCCTGGCCCGCATCGAGGGCAGCCCGAACCCGCCCTCCTCACTGGTGCGGCCCGCGACCGCCGCCGGATCGAACCCGGCCCCGTCGTCGACCACGTCCAACGCCACCTCGCCCTCCATGTAGCTGAGTGTCACCTCGGCGCGGGTCGCCGCCGCGTGCCGGATGGTGTTGCCGAGCGCCGACTGCGCGATCCGCAGCAGCGCGACCTCCTGCGCGGCCGGCAAGCGGACCGGGTCGCCGGAGACGTGCAGGTGGACGGGCAGCGTGCCGTGCGCCGTCGTCGTCGCGCACAGCCGCTCCAGCGCGACCGGCAGCGGATCCCCGTCCAGCGCGGGCGGGGTGAGCGCCCGGACGAACCTGCGGGCCTCGTCCAGGTTGTCCTGCGCGGCCTGGCGCGCCTGCTCGACGTACCCGGCGGCGGCCTCGGTGCGCTCCGGCAGGGCCCGCTGGGCGGCCCGCAGCAGCAACTGGATGGAGCTGAGGCTCTGCGCGAGGGTGTCGTGGATCTCCCGGGCGAGCCGCTCGCGCTCGGCCAGCACCCCGGCCGCGTGGTGCGCGGCGGCGGCGTCGGCGCGGGCGGCGGTGAGGTCGTCGATCAACCGGCGCCGCTCCTCGCTCTCCCGGTACAGCGCCTGGTAGCCGAGCACGGTCGCGGTGGCGACGGCCGCGCCGAGCGCGGGCCCGATCGAGGCGGCGAAGCTGAAGCTGTGCTGGTGCCAGGACCACGCGGCGATCGACGCGGCGGCGGTCAGCCCGACGGCGACCAGGCCGCCGCGCCGCCCGAGCAGGTGCAGCTCCAGGAAGTACAGCGGGAAGGCCAGCCAGACCCCGTCCTGGGTGGCGATCAGCACACCCGCCCAGGTGACGCCGAGCAGCACCAGCCAGAGCGCGGCCGCCCGGCGCGAACGGCGCACGGCGGCCAGCTGCGGCCCGACGGTGTAGACGGCCGCCATCGCGGTGGCCGCCGCGGCGACGGCCGCGGGATCACCGCTGCGGTCGACGAAGACGGCCCGGGCGACGGCGAGCGCGAGCAGGCCCGCCACGAGCAGGTGCAGGCAGACCTGGAGGACGCGGGCGACGGGGGTGGTTCTGGATCGTTCGGTCGCCATCCGTCCAGCCTAAGTCGGCACCACCGGTCCGGCATCAATCAAAAGGTTGAACTCGGCGTCTTCCCTTTGATGCCCAGGATGCAATCCCCGGCGCGATGCCCCGAGGCCCCGTCGTCCAGGACGGTGGAAGGGTCGAAAACACCTGCGCAGAGGAAGGCCCAACGTGTTCGTCGCCTGGAGGGACCTGAGGTTCGCCAAGGGGCGGTTCGCCCTGATGGGGACCGTCATCGTGCTGATCACCGTCCTGGTCGGCCTGCTGTCCGGACTGACCGCCGGGCTCGGCCGGCAGAACATCTCCGCCATCACCGGCCTGCCCGCCGACCACCTGGTCTTCGGCAAGCCCGCCGACGGGCAGAAGCTCTCCTTCACCGACTCCCAGGTCACCCCCGAACAGTGGCAGGCCTGGGCCCGCGAGCCCGGCGTCACCTCCGCCCAGCCGCTCGGCATCACCACCACCAAGGCCGCCGCCGGGCAGCGCACCGCCGCACTGTCCGCCTTCGGCGTCCCGGAGGGCTCCGGCCTCGCCCCGCAGGGCGGCCGGATCACCGCCGGCCAGGCCGTGCTGTCCAAGACCGCCGCGGAGAACCTGGGCGGCCTCACCACCGGCGCCGAGTTCACCCTGGCCGGGCACCCGCTGCGGGTCGCCGCCGTCGACGGCGACGCCGCGTACAGCCACACCCCGGTGATCTGGACCAGCCTCACCGACTGGCAGCGGTTCGCCCCCGGCGGCGCCGGCCACGCCACCGTCATCGCACTCGACACGGCGAAGGGCGCCGACCTGGCCGCCGCCGACGCCCGCCACGGCACCGAGACCCACACCCGCGACGACGCCCTCGCCGCGATCGGCTCCTACACCTCGGAGAACGGCTCCCTCCAGCTGATGCGCGGCTTCCTGTTCGCCATCTCCGCCCTGGTGATCGGCGCGTTCTTCACCGTCTGGACGATCCAGCGCAGCGGCGACATCGCCGTCCTCAAGGCCCTCGGCGCCTCAACCCGCTACCTGCTGCGCGACGCCCTCGGCCAGGCCGTCCTGCTGCTGGTGCTCGGCACCCTGCTGGGCACCGCGATCGCCTCCGGCTTCGGCGCGCTGATCGGCTCCGCCGTCCCCTTCGTGCTGGACGCCCCGACCGTCCTGCTGCCCGCCGCCGTCATGATCGCCCTCGGCGCGATCGGCGCGGCCCTGTCCATCCGCCGGATCACCTCCGTCGACCCGCTGACCGCCCTGGGGAGCGCCCGATGAACGAGCAAAGCGAAGTGACCATTGAAAGGTGCGCGTGGGCGAATGCCTCCGCCGAGCGAAGCGAGACGGGCGTATGAGCCTCGTACTGGACCGCATCACCCTGACCTACCCGGACGGCGACGGCCGCCTCACCGCCCTCGACGAGGTCTCGCTGACCGTCCCCAAGGGCTCGCTCACCGCCGTCGTCGGCCCCTCCGGCTCCGGCAAGTCCAGCCTGCTGGCGGTGGCCGCCACCCTGATCACCCCGGACTCCGGGCAGGTCGTCATCGACGGCACCGACACCACGGGCCTCAGCCGGGCGGACCTCACCGCGCTGCGCCGCAGCAGGATCGGCATCGTCTTCCAGCAGGCCAACCTGCTGCCCTCGCTCACCGCCGTGGAGCAGCTGCAGGTGATGGCCCACCTCGACGGCCGCCCCCCGCGCAGCGCCCTGCCCCGCGCCCTGGAACTCCTGGACGCCGTCGGCCTGCGCGACCAGGCCGCCCGCCGCCCCCACCAGCTCTCCGGCGGCCAGCGTCAGCGGGTCAACATCGCCCGCGCGCTGATGAACGACCCCACGGTGCTCCTGGTGGACGAACCCACCAGCGCCCTCGACCACGAACGCGGCGCCGCCGTCCTCGACCTGATCACCGACCTCACCCACCGCCGGGCCACCGCCACCGTCCTGGTCACCCACGACCGCACCCACCTGACGGCCGTCGACCAGGTCGCCGAGGTCCACGACGGCCGGCTGACGCTGCCCGCGGCGGCGGTCTGACCTACTTCTTGGCCGTCAGCACGTCGTCCACCGAGAGCGTCACCGACGCTCCGATCGACTCCGGCAGGGTGAAGGACTGCCCCGGGTGGTGGACGGCGTGCACGCGGTACTCGCCGTCCCGCGGGTCGGTCAGGACCATGACCTTCAGGTTCTTGCGGTCGACGATGGCGTAGACGGGCACTCCGGCTTCCGCGTACAAGGTCGGCTTGATCTTGAGATCGGTCAGGTGGTTCGAGGAGGTCACCTCCACCACCAGCCTGAAGATCGCCGGGTCGTAGCAGTTGCGCTCGATCAGGTGGTCCGCGTAGTCGGCATCGACGATCGACATGTCGGGAACGGCGTAGTCCGATGGCCCCTGGGGCAGCCAGAGGCCGATCCCCTGGATCACACGGGTCGTATCGCCGTGGAGGCCCGCCATGAGGAACGGAACGCTCATGCTGGTGAGAGAGTCACCGTGCTGGCCGTCTGCGGGCGGCGTCACTGTGATCTGTCCTCCGAGGATCTCGACCCGGTGCCCCACAAGCTGCTGGGAGACCAGCTCTGCGGATTCGAGCAGCGTCAGCTGCTCGAAGGGCTCTTCCACTGCTGCGGCGGACATGGATTTCCTCCTGGCTGCCGATGTCGAGAGCATCATCGTAGAACCCGGGCATCTCCCGACGCCCGATCCTCACTCTTCACCCGAACGAGCGGTTTGCCCCTACCTGGACCGCAGGCGCAGGGCCGAGGGCTCCGGCTCGGCGGGCTTCTCCTCGCCGGCCCACAGGGAGCGGACGTGGCTGAGGTGGCGGGTCATGCAGGCCTCCGCCCCGGCGGAGTCGCCGGCGAGCAGCAGGTCCAGCAGCTCCAGGTGCTCCTGGGCCGAGGAGACCAGCTCGCCGCGCTCGTCGAGCCGGTTGAGACCGTACAGGCGCGAGCGCTTGCGCAGGTCGCCGACGACCTCGACCAGCCGGCTGTTGCCGGCCAGACCCAGGAGGTCCAGGTGGAACTGGCGGTCGGCCTCCAGGTAGCCGATCAGGTCGTGCTTGCCGGCCGCCGCGACGATCGCCTCGGCCTGCGGGCGCAGCCGCTCCAGCTGCTCCTTGGTGGCGGTGCGGGCCACCCGGCCGACGGTCGGGACCTCGATCAGGGCGCGGATCTCGGTGAAGTCGTCGAGGTCGCGGTCGGTCAGCTCGGTGACCCGGAAGCCCTTGTTGCGGACGGCCTCGACCAGGCCCTCGCGGGCGAGGTCGAGCATGGCCTCGCGGACCGGCGTCGCGGAGACGCCGAAGTCGGCGGCGAGCGCGGGTGCGGAGTAGACCACGCCGGGGCGCAGTTCGCCGGAGATCAGGGCCGCCCGGAGTGCGTGGGCGACCTGGTCGCGAAGCCGCTCCTGTACGGAGATCAGGGTGCGGGATTTGAGGTCGGCCATGGTGTTCCTCCGGGTGGGTGCAGAACACCAGCGTACAATGTCACGTTACGTTGCGTGCGCAACAGCCAGTGATTCGAACACCCGTCACCAGCCCGTCACGAGCCCGCCGCGACGACCCCTCGCACCCCCCGAAAGCCATGGTGGCAGCGGCCGTCGGCCGTGACAACGGCCGACGGCACACGATCTTCAGGCCCACCTCCGGACCCGCACGGAGGGCTACGCCCGGCGGAACCGCCCCACCAGCGTGCTCAGGCTCGCCGCGCCGTTCCCGGCCTCGACACCCCGCCGGACCGCCTCCGCCAGGACGGCCGGCAGCGCGCCGTCCACCCCGGAGGCCTCCGCGGTGTGCCGGACGTGCTCGATGCTCGCCAGCGCCATCGCCAGCCGGTCGACGTCCCCGCGGTGGTCCCCGGCGGTGATCCGCGGTGCGTAGAACGCCTGGAAGCCGGGCATCGAGGCGGCGGTCGAGCTCAGGTACGGCAGGAACTCCTCGGCCGGGATCCCGTTGGCCTCGGCGATCGCCGTGGCGTGCAGGTAGCCGACCATCGAGGTCCAGAACAGGTCCATCTGGATCTGGTAGTACAGCTGCGCCAGCCCGGGGTCGTCGCCCCGGTAGTCGGCCCCGGTGAGCACCTCCAGGGCCGCCCGGTGCCGCCGGAACGGCTCGACCGGGCCGCTGTAGAAGGTGGACGACCCGGGGTTGCCGATGCCCGACGGCGGCACCTGCACCCCTCCGGTCAGGTGGACGGCGCCGAGCTCGGCCAGCCGGCGGGCGGCTTCGCGGGCCCGCCCGGGGGTGTCCGAGCTGAGGTTGGCGACGACCTTCCCCCGCAGCGCCGGCTCGACCGCCTCCAGCACCTCGAACACGGCGTCGTAGTCGGTGAGGCTGAGCACCACCAGCTCGTTCGCCGCCACCGCCGCCTCCGCGTCGGGCGCCAACCGCGCGCCCCGGGCGACGAGCTCCCCGGCCCGCGCGGCCGTGCGGTTCCACACCGTGACCTCGTACCCGGCGTCCAGGAACGCCCCGGCCATGGCCTGCCCCATCGGGCCGAGCCCGATCACCGTCACGGACCGCTTCGACTGCCGCTCAACGGACATGCGTCTTCCCCTCCACTGGACCGATCCTCTGGAACGAACGCTCTATTCAGAGCGCCGGGCCGACGCTAGCACAGGACTGGAACGAACGCTCTACTCAGAATCTCGGCTAGGATCGCGGCGTGAAGACGCCCGAGAGAGCCGACGCGAAGACCGGCCCGAAGGCCGGCGCGAAGACCGGCACGAAGACCGGCGCCGGCACCAGTGCGACGGCCGAGGCGAAACCCGGCACCCGCGAGCGGATCGTCCGGGCCACCTCCCGGCTGCTGCAGCGCCAGGGGTACGAGGGCACCGGGATCAAGCAGATCTCCCGCGAGGCCGAGGCCACCCTCGGGTCCGTCTACCACTTCTTCCCCGGCGGCAAGCAGGAGCTGGCCGCCGAGGCGATCCGGCACGGCGACGAGGAGTTCGCCGTCCTGCTGCGCGCCGGGCTCGGCTCCTCGCCGGACCTGGGCACGGCGATGACCTCCTGCACCCGGCTGCTCGCCACCGAACTGCGCAGGTCCGACTGGCAGGACGGCTGCCCGATCACCAGCACCGCCCTGGAGACGATCGGCCGGGCGCCGGTGATCGAGGAGGCGGTCGCCGAGGCCTTCGCCAACTGGCGGGCCCTCGTGACGGACCGGCTGCGCGCCGCCGGTATCGGCGAGGAGGACGCCCGCGAGCTGGCCGGCACGGTGATCGGCGCCCTGGAGGGCGCCGAGCTCGCCGCCCAGGTCGCCCGCAGCGAGGAGCCGCTGCTGGTCACCGGCAAGCACCTGGCCCGGCTGGTCACCGCCTACGCCGCCGACCGGGCCTGACACCGGGGCACCGGACACCGGACACCGGGCCAGCGAACCCGGCCGGGAAAACGCGAGGAGCCGGCGCAGCGGGGGATCCCTTCCCGCTGCGCCGGCTCCGGTTCCACGACTCCCGACCACCGACAGGAGTAACGGACGTGGGAATCGACATGGCGCTGTACGACGGCCGCCCGAACGACGGCCGCCGCACCCGCCCCCGGATGCTGCACCTTTCGAGCCCCGGCGAGGCCCTCACCATCGCCCTGGCCCGGCACACCGATCCGGCGCACCACCGGCTCGGCCGGATCGACCCGTACGGCGACACGCTGTTCAACGAACAGGACGCCGGCGCCGCCTTCGAGGAGGCCACCGCGCTGCTCGCCCGCTGCACCACCGAGGAGCAGCGGGCGGCCGTCCGCGACCTGCGTAACCTGCTCGCCAACTGTGCCGCCATTCCGGGCAGTTGGCTGGCCTTCCACGGAGACTGAGCGGCTACTGCCGCCGGTGCACCTCCGCCGCGACGGCCAGGTCCTGCCAGGCCATCCCGACGCTCTTGAAGAACCGCGGCCGCCCGTCCGGCACCAGCGCGTCGCCGCGCACCAGCTCGGCGAGGTTCCACAGCTGCCGCCCGGCCACGCCCGCCATCAGCAGGTCCCCGGCCTCCCGGGCCGCGACGCCGCGCGCCTCCACGTACAGCTCGGCCCGCCGGACCAGCAGCTCGTCCACCTCCCGGGCGTCCGGCTCGTGCGAGCCGACCGCCGCCACCGCCGCGTGCGCCGGCACCAGCGCACCGTCGAACAGCGGGGTGCGCGCGGTGGTGCAGCAGACCACCAGGTCCGCGTCGCGGACCGCCCGCGGGCCGCCGACCTCGGCCGCCAGTCCGAGCTCCCGCCCGTACGCGACCAGGGCCTGCGCCCGTTCGGCGTTGCGCGCCACCACGGTGAGCCGGCGCAGCGGGCGGACGGCGAGCAGGGCGTCCAGGTGTCCGTACGCCTGCGGTCCGGAGCCGAACAGCACCAGGTGCTCGGCCTCCGGCACGGCCAGCCGGCGCAGTGCGGCCGCGGTGACGGCGGGCGTGCGCAGCGCGGTGAGCGCGGCGCCGTCCAGCAGGGCGAGCGGCTGCAGGGTGGGCCCGTCGAGCAGCAGGTAGCTGCCGGTGATCCGGGGCAGCCCCTGTTCGGGGTTGGCGGGCGCAACCCCGGCGATCTTCACCCCGGCGTACGGCCCGGCGGCGGCCGGCATCAGCAGCAGTTCCCCGGCGGGGACGGGTACGGCCGACCGGGCGGGTGCCGCCTCCGGGTCGAACCCGTCCAACAGCACCCGCTCGATCGCCTCCACCGCGTCGGCGGGCCCGACCCCGCCGGTGCCCGCGACGGCGTACCGGAGCGGCACGACGGCCGTACCGGGCGGTGCGGTCGGGCTCACAGCAGGAACCCCGCTCCCAGTTCGTCGCCCGGCTCCAGGACGAAGCCGTGCTCGCCGGTGCGGTGGGCCGTCCCGCCGACCTCGGTGACCACGCCCTCGCCGTACGGGTCGCCGCCCGCGAGGAAGCGGCCGGTGAAGACCGTGCCGATGATCGACTCGTGCCGCAGCGGCTCGCCGGGGGCCAGCCGACCCTCGGCGGCGAGCACCGCGAGCCGGGCGGAGGTGCCGGAGCCGCAGGGCGAGCGGTCGATCTGGCCGTCGGCGAAGACGGTGACGTTCCGCTGGTTCAACCCGCCGTCCGCCGTGGGGAGTTCGTCGTACAGCACCACCCCGTACACGCCCGAGAGCCGGGCGTCCGTCGGGTGCGCGACCGCCTCCGCGTCGGCCAGCGCCGCCCTGATCTCCCGTCCGACGGCGGTGAGTTCGGGCAGCTGCGCCGGTTCCACGGCGAGCCCGAGGGCGGCGGCCGGCACCGAGGCGTAGCAGGCGCCGGAGTGCGCGACGGCGACCTCCACGGTGCCGCGCGAGGTCTCCACCGGCAGCTTCAGCGCGGTCACCCGGCTGGGCACGTTGCGGAAGGTCACCCCGGTGGTCCGCCCACCGGTCCGGTGCACCAGGGCGGTGACCCGGCCGGACGGCACGTCGATCCGCACCCGCGCCACGCCGTCGGCGGGGGCCGGGACGAGCCCGGAGTCCACCGCCCAGGCGCCGAGCGCGATGGTGCCGTGCCCGCAGGCGGTGGAGTAGCCGTCCTTGTGCCAGAACAGCACGCCCAGGTGCGCCTCGTCGTCGTCCGGCGCCACCAGGAAGCCGCCGTACATCCCGGCGTGGCCGCGGGGCTCCCGGCTGAGCAGCTGCCGGACGTCGTCCAGCGCGCTCGACCGGGGCGAGGTCGCGCTGCCGCCCGAGCCGATCGCGATGGCGCGGCGTTCGGCGACGCTGTCGCCGGGGATCGGCGGCACGCCGTCCAGCACGATCCGGAACGGCTCGCCGGCCGTGTGGTAGTCGACGGTGCGGACGAACATCAGGCGCCACCGCCCGGCAGCACGCTGACGGTCCGGCTGACGGTGTAGAAGTCCAGGGCCGCCTGGCCCTGCTCGCGGTCGCCGTGGCTCGCGCCCTTGGCCCCGCCGAAGGGCAGGTGGAAGTCGACGCCGCTGGACGGGGCGTTGACCCGGATCATGCCCGCGTCCAGCCGGTCGGCGGCGGCCAGCGCCACGTCCAGGCTGCGGGTGTGCACGGAGGTGGAGAGGCTGTGCGGGGTGTCGTTGGCCAGCGTGATGGCCTCGTCCAGGTCGGCCGCGGCGTGCAGCACCGCGATCGGGCCGAAGAACTCCTCGCGCGCCAGCGGGTGTTCGGCCGGCACCTCGGTGAGCAGGGTCGGCTCGACGTACCAGCCGGCCCGCTCGGGCACCCCGCCGCCCGCCAGGACGACGGCCCCGGACTCGACCGCCGAGGCGACGGCGCCGGTCAGCCGCTCCCGGGCCGCGGCGTTGATCACCGGCCCGCAGACCGCGTCGTCGACCGCCGCGAGCGCCTTGACCAGCGCCTCGCGCAGCGGCTCGTACGCGGCGCCGACCGCGATCACCCGGCTGGTGGCGGTGCACTTCTGCCCGGCGTACCCGGCGATGGCCGCGGCGATGTGCCCGGCGGCCTGCGCGATGTCGGCGTCCGGCAGCACCAGCGCGGCGTTCAGCCCGCCGAGTTCGGCCTGCACCGGCACCCCGCGCTCGGTCGCGGCCCGCACCACGGCCCGGCCGACGCCGGTCGAACCGGTGAAGGAGACCACGTCCACGGCGTCGACCAGCGCCGCGCCCTCCTCCGCCCCGCCGGGCAGCACGGTGAACACGTCCTCGGGCAGCCCGGCCAGCTCCGCCAGCCGCAGCGCGCAGGCGGTCGCCTCGGGCGCCGGCTTGAGCACCACCGCGTTGCCGACGGCGAGGGCCGGCGCGGCCTTCCAGGTCGGGATCGCCAGCGGGAAGTTCCACGGCGCGATCAGCCCGGCCACCCCGTACGGGCGGCGCCGGGTGAGCAGCAGCCCGGGCCCGGCGGCGGGCTCGTGCACGGCCCCGGAGGGCGCGTACGGGGCCTGCGCGTAGTAGCGCCAGATCGCCGCGGTGCGGGCGACCTCGCCGAGCGCCTCGGCCGACGGCTTGCCGACCTCGCGCACGATCAGCGCGGCCAGCTCGTGGGCGTGCGCCTCCACGGCGTCCGCGATCCGGCCGAGCGCCGCCGACCGGGCGCCCGCCCCGGCGGCGAGCCAGTCGCCCTGCGCCGCCCGGGCCCGCCCGACGGCGGCCCGCACGGCCTCGGCGCCGGGCTCCTCGACGGCGACGACGAGGTCGTCCGGGTCGGCGGGGTTGTACGAGGTGATGGTCACAGCCAGCAGCCCTTCGAGGGAGGTACGGGGACGAAGGAGGTAGGTGGGGTCAGAGCAGGAAGCCCGCCGGGAACGGGTCGCTCGGGTCGAGGAAGTACTGGGCGGTGCCGGTGACCCAGGCCCGCCCGGTGACGGTGGGCACCACGGCGGGCCGCCCGGCCACCTCGGTCTCCTCGACCAGCCGCCCGGTGAAGGTGGTCCCGATGAAGGAGTCGTTGCGGAAGTCCCGCCCGAGCGGCAGTTCGCCGCGCGCGTGCAGCTGGGCCATCCGCGCCGAGGTGCCGGTGCCGCAGGGCGAGCGGTCGAACCAGCCGGGGTGGATGGCCATCGCGTGCCGGGAGTGCTCGGCGGTGGAGCCGGGGGCGAGCAGCTGGACGTGGTGGCAGCTGTGGATGGACGGGTTCTCCGGGTGCACCGGCTTGTCCGGGCTCGCGTTGATCGCGTCCATCATCGCCAGGCCGGCGTCCAGGATCTCCTGCTTGCGCTCGCGCTCGAAGGGCAGCCCGAACTCGGCGAGCGGCAGGATGGCGTAGAAGTTGCCGCCGTACGCGAGGTCGTAGTTCACCGTGCCGTAGCCGGGCACCTCGATCTTGCGGTCCAGGGCGACGGAGTACGAGGGCACGTTGCGGATGGTCACCGCCTTGGCGGCGCCGTCCTCGACGTGCACCTCGGCGACCACCAGCCCGGCCGGGGTGTCCAGCCGCACGGTGGTGACCGGCTCGACCACCGGGACCATCCCGGTCTCGACCAGCACGGTGGCGACCCCGATGGTGCCGTGCCCGCACATCGGCAGCAGCCCGGAGACCTCGATGTAGAGCACCCCGAAGTCGGCGTCCGGGCGGGTCGGCGGCTGGAGGATCGCGCCGCTCATCGCCGCGTGGCCGCGCGGCTCGTACATCAGCAGGGTGCGGAAGTGGTCCAGGTGCTGCTGGAAGTGCACCCGGCGCTCGGCCATGGTGGCGCCGGGGATGACGCCGAAGCCGCCGGTGATCACCCGGGTCGGCATGCCCTCGGTGTGCGAGTCGACGGCGTGGAACACATGACGGCTCCGCATGGGTCACAACTCCCGTACAGGTTCGGATGGTGGGGGTGGGCCGGGCCGGCTGCCGCCGCAGCCGGCCCGGAGGCCCGGGGCCCGGAATCATCCGGGCAGGGGGGATCAGACCAGGCCGTCGGCCAGCGCCTTCTCGGTGGCCGCGCGGACGGCCGTCTCGATCTCCGGGGTGAGCGGCTGGCGCGGGGCGCGGACCGGGCCGCCGGGGCGCCCGGCGATGTCCATGGAGAGCTTGATGGCCTGGACGAACTCGGTCTTGGAGTCCCAGCGCAGCAGCGAGTGCAGCGACTTGTAGAGCGGCAGCGCGTTCTCCAGGTCCTTGGAGACGGCGGCGTCGTAGAGCGCCACCGACGCGGCCGGCAGGGCGTTCGGGTAGCCGGCGATCCAGCCGACCGCGCCCGCGAGCGCCAGCTCCAGCAGCACGTCGTCGGCGCCGATCAGCAGGTCCAGCCCGGGGGCCAGCTCGGCGATCTCGTAGGCCCGACGGACGTCGCCGCTGAACTCCTTGACGGCGACGATCGAGCCCTCGGCGTGCAGCTGGGCGAGCAGCGGGGGGACGAGGTCGACCTTGGTGTCGATCGGGTTGTTGTACGCCACGATCGGCAGGCCGGCCTTGGCGACCTCGGCGTAGTGGGCCCGCACCGAGGCGTGGTCGGCCCGGTAGGCGTTCGGCGGCAGCAGCAGGACGGAGCCGGCACCGGCCTCGGCGGCCTGCTCGGCCCAGCGGCGGGACTCGGCGCTGCCGTAGGCGGCCACGCCGGGCATGACCCGGGAGCCGTCGCCGGCCGCCTCGACGGCGACCTCGACGACCTTGGCGCGCTCCTCGGCGGTGAGCGTCTGGTACTCGCCCAGCGAGCCGTTGGGGACGACGCCCTCGCAGCCGGAGTCGATCAGCCAGCGGACGTGCTCGGCGTAGGCGTCGTAGTCGACGGAGTGGTCCGGGCGCAGCGGCAGCGTGGTGGCGACCATGATGCCGCGCCACGGACGGGTGGTGTCGTGCTGGGTGATGGACACGTGAACTCCTTGATGAGGTGTGACATTTTACAAGAGCGGGCAGGCCGGAGACAAGGTCCCCGGCCCACCGTTCGACGGCGGACCGGCTACGCCTCGGGCTCGGGCCCGGCGGCCAACTGGGAGAGCGGCACCGGGCAACCCAGTGGCCGCCGGTCCGGCCCCGGCTCACCCGAACCGGCCAGGCAGGCCACGGCCGGACCGCACATCCGGCCCTGGCACCAGCCCATCCCGGCCCGGGTGAGCAGCTTGACGGTGCGCGGATCGCCCGCGCCCAGCTCGTCGACGGCCTCCCGGATCGCCGCGACAGGCACCTCCTCGCACCGGCACACGTCGGTGTCCGGGCGCAGCCAGCCGGTCCAGCCGGGCCCCGGCCGGTGGGCGGCGGCCATCAGCCCGGCGAAGGCCCGCAGCCGCGAGCGGCGGCGCAGCAGCGCGGCCGCGGGCAGCTCGCCGGCCACCGCGTGGGCGGCCAGCTCGCCCTCGGCGAGCGCGAGGTCCGCGCCGCCGACGCCGTTGGTCTCCCCCGCCGACCAGAGGCCGGGCACGCTGGTGCGCAGCCGGGCGTCGACCTCCAGCGCGACGGCGCCGTCCGGCCCGGTCACGGTCCGCGCACCCAGCTCGGTGGCCAGGTCGATCTGCGGCAGCAGGCCGTGGCCGACGGCGAGCGCGTCGCAGTCGATCCGCCGCTCGGTGCCGGGCACCGGCCGCCAGTCCGCGTCCAGCCGGGCCACCGTGACGCCGGTGACCCGGTCCGTCCCGTGCGCCTCGACCACCGCGCTGCGCGGGCGCAGCCGCACCCCGTGCCGCAGCAGCGCGCCACCGTGCCCGGCACCCTCGACCAGCTTGCCGGGGACGCCCGCCAGTACGCCGGGGCGCCGTACGTACCCGAGGTAGGCGGTGGCCTCGACCACCGCGGGCACCTCGGCCCCGGCGGTGACCAGCGAGGAGGCGGCCGCGAGCAGCAGCGGGCCGCTGCCGGCCACCACGATCCGCTTCCCGGGCAGCACCAGTCCGGCCTTGAGCATGGCCTGGGCGCCGCCCGCGGTGACCACCCCGGGCAGGGTCCAGCCGGGGAAGGGCAGCTGCCGCTCGTACGCGCCGGTGGCGAGCAGCACCGACCGGGACCGGACGGTGGCCCGGTCGGTGCTCTCCGGTCCGCGGGTGACGTGCACCGCGAAGCCGTCGCCGGTGCGCTCCAGCGCCCAGACGTGGTGGCCGGCCAGGAAGGCGGCCCGCCCGGCGCGCTCGTGCGCGTCGAGCCGGCCGGCCAGACCGGTGTAGGCGGACCAGTGGTGGTGCAGCCGGTCGGGGCGGGCCGCGCCGAGGCCGGGCGCCGGGTGGCGGTAGTACTGCCCGCCGGTGCTCTGCCCGCCGTCCAGCAGGGCGCAGCGCAGCCCGAGGTCGGCGGCGGTGACGGCGGCGGCCAGCCCGGCCGGGCCGGCGCCCACCACGACGAGGTCGAAGGTCTCAGACGGCGAGGTCAGCACGGCCGTGGCCCTCCTGGGTGGTGACGGTGGTGCCGGGCTCGGCGGGGAGCAGGCAGGTGCGCTGGTTGGGGCGGCCGTCGACGGTGGCCAGGCAGTCGAAGCAGGCGCCGATCCCGCAGAACGCCCCGCGCGGCGTGCCGCCGACCCGGGTGGTGCGCCAGGCGAGCACGCCGTCGGCCCAGAGCGCGGCGGCGATCGACTGCCCGGGCAGCGCGGGGACGGGCCGCCCGTCGAACTCGATGTGGTGGGCGGGCCCTGGCTCGGCCTCGACCAGCCCGGCGGGGGTGCGGCGGCGCATCGGCGGCTTCTCCAATCCTGGACGGAATCTCATGTCTGGCGGTCGTGGGGCCGGTGGTCGCCCGGCCGGGCCGTCACCCGGCCGGGCGTCACTCGGCCGGGCGTCACTCGGCGGAACTCTCCTCGACGGGGAACCGGTCCGCCCGGAACGGCGCGAGGTCGAGCTCCGGCCGCTTGCCGGTGAGCTGCTCGCTGATCAGCAGTCCGGTCGCCGGGGCCAGCCCGATGCCGGCCCCCTCGTGCCCGCAGGCGTGGTACAGCCCGGGCACCCGGGGGTCCGCCCCGATGGCCGGCAGGTGGTCCGGCAGGTACGGGCGGAAGCCCCGGTAGGTGCGCATCACAGTGACTCCGGCGAGCACCGGGAACAGCGCGGCGGCCTGGGCGGCGAGCCGCTGCAGCACCTCCTGGGAGAGGGTGCGGTCGAAGCCGACCCGCTCCCGGCTGGCGCCGATCAGCACCGGCCCGCCCGGGGTGCCCTCGATCACGGCGGAGGTCTCCAGCCCGGCGGATCCGCTGGCCACGTTGGCGACGTAGTCGGCCGCGTAGACCTTGTGCCGCACGACCCGCGGCAGCGGCTCAGTGACCAGTACGAAGCCGCGCCGGGGCAGCACCGGCAGGTGCACCCCGGCCAGTGCGGCCACCTCGCCGCCCCAGGTGCCGGCCGCGTTCACCACGGCGCCGGCGGCCAGGCCGCGCCGGTCGGTCCGCACGCCGCGCACGGCGCCGTCCGGGCCCCGGTCGATGGCGGTGACGCTCTCCCCGGTGATCAGCCGGGCGCCCATCCGGCGGGCCTCGCGCAGCAGGTGGGCGGCGGCGAGGGCGGGCTGGACCTGGGCGTCCTGCGGGTAGTGGAAGCCGCCGGCCAGGCCCTCGGCCAGGTGCGGCTCCAGCTCGCGCAGCCGCTCGCCGGGCACCTCCTCGGCCTCGACCCCGACGGCCCGCTGCCCGGCGGCGAAGGCCCGCAGCGCGTCCTGTCCGGCGGCGGTGGAGGCGACCACCACGCCGCCCTTGGGCTCGTACTCGACGGCCGGGCCGAGCCGCTCGGCGAGTTCGCGCCAGAGCCGGGTGCTGAGCAGGGCGAGGTCGAGTTCGGGGCCGGGTTCCTTGTCGGAGACCAGCAGGTTGCCCTCGCCCGCGCCGGTGGTGCCGCCGGCCACCGGGCCGCGGTCCACGACGGCGACGGCGAGCCCGGCGCGGGCGGCGTAGTAGGCGCAGGCGGCGCCGACCACACCGGCGCCGACCACGACGACGTCCAGGGGAGGTCTCTCGGTCTTCAGCACCTCAGTAATATGTCACATGCCATGGAAGCTGCCAAGCCCGCCACCCGAAACCGGGAGCACCCCCGACCAGCGGAAAGGCCCGAACGCCGAGGAGCCCCGGCCCACCGCTCGGCAGAGCGGCGGACCGGGGCTCCCTCAGGGCCTATCGGCTCGGGCGACTCAGGTGATGTCGTCCATCTCCTCGCGGCGGGACGCCGGCACCGCCGCGTCGGCCGCCGGGGCCGCCGAGGCCTCGACGGACTCCGCACCGGCCACCGGCCGCACCGAGAGGTCCAGGCGCGAGGCCTCCTCGTCGTCCAGCCCCGCGTCCGGGTTGCGGCGCGCCTTCCGCTTGTCGTTGAAGAGCGCGATCCCCACCGCGATGAAGTACAGCGCCCAGATCGGCGCGGCCAGCGCCAGCATGCTCAGCGGGTCGGCGCTCGGCGTGGCGAAGGCCGCGAACACCGTGATGCCCATGACCATGCCGCGCCACCAGCCCAGCAGCCGCTTGCCGGTGACCATGCCGATGACGTTCAGCATCACCAGCAGCAGCGGGAACTCGAAGGCCAGGCCGAAGACCAGCACCATCCTGGTGGCGATGTCGAAGTAGTCCTCGGGCGGCAGGATCGGCGTGGTGTTGTTCGGGGTGAACGAGATCAGCACGTCGATCGTGGTCGGCAGCACCAGGATGGCCACGGCCACACCGGCCAGGAAGAGCGGCGTCCCGCAGAGCAGGAAGACGACCGTGTACTTCTTCTCGTGCTTGTGCAGGCCGGGCGCCACGAAGGCCCAGACCTGGTAGAGCCAGATCGGCACGGTCGCGACCACACCGGCCGTCAGGGCCACCTTCAGCATCCAGGTGAAACCGGCGGTCAGGCCGATGTTGGATACCTGGGCGCACTTGCCGTGGTAGTGCTTGGCCAGCTCCGGGGTGTTGCACTGCGGCAGCGGCTTCAGCAGCAGGTCCTCGAGCTGCTTGTGGTAGATCGCCGCCACGATGGTGATCACCACGATCGCCAGGACCGACTTGACCACGCGGTTGCGCAGTTCCCGCAGGTGGTCGGCGAGGGCCATCCGCCCCTCAGGATCCTTTGACGCCTTCGGCGCCTTGGAGAGCTTGCTCAACCCCGGTCCTCAACTCGTGCGTGGGGGCCCGCCGGTCGACGGGCCTCCGAAGTCGCGTACGTCACGTGCGCCGCGCTCAGTGCGGGCGGTCGCCGTCGGGCGCGGAGGCCCCGGCGGCGGACTCGTTCACCGGACGGGCCGTGGCCGCCGCGCCCGGGGCGGACTGGATGGTCTTGCCCGCACCACCGTCGACCGGAGCCGGAGCGGGCCGGGCCGGCTGCTCGGACTCGCCGTCCGAACGCATCGCCTGCGCCTCGCTCTTCAGGATCCGCATCGACTTGCCCAGCGAGCGCGCCAGGTCCGGCAGCCGCTTGGCTCCGAACAGCACGATGGCGAGAACCACGATCACCACGATCGCGGTCATCGAGATGCGCATGCGCGACCACCTTCAGTCATGGCGGCCCGACGGGCCGTCCGCTGCGGATGGTAACCGCTGCGGATGACGCCACGACGACGGCCGCCCGAACAGGACAGCGGCCCCCGGAACGCGGTTCAGGAGCCACCTCAGAGCGTAACCCGACCCCACCCGCGCGCAGCAGCCCCCGTACCACCACCGGCCCAACCGTGCTACGCGGAACTAGGGCCTGTCGTCAAACTCGCGTCTGCGGGGCGACGCCGGGGCACGCACCTCGCCGCGTTGTCGTCGGTCGCCAATGCTCCGCAGTGGCTCCCTCCTCCGCCTTGCGATGCACGCACCCCAACGCCGCCCCGCCCGCCCTCCGGGCGGACGACGGGAGTTTGAAGACAGGCCCTAGGCGACCGGGACGGCCCGCTCCTCGACCGGGGCGTTCGCCGCCGGCATCGCCTCCGCCAGGTCCTCGGCCGCCGCGGCCAGCGCCCGCGAGGCCCGGTCCACGCCCTTGGCCAGCGCCCGCACGTCCAGCCAGAGCCGGATCGCGAGGACCCCGAGGACCAGCAGGCCCACGGTGGCGAGCAGGACGGCGGCGACGAGCATCCAGGACATGCGCCCCACCCTATACGGGGGTCACCCCTCCGCCGGGACGAGCCGCATGGTGCGCACCCCGGCCCCGGTGAGCGCCTCGACGATCTTCTCCCCGGCCGGCTTGCGCACCGCCGCCCCGCACCGCGGGCAGCCGAAGCTGTAGTGCGCCTGGGCCGGGGTGCGACCGAGGGTCAGGCGGAAGTCCTCGGCCGGGAGCTCCACCTTCTCCCGGCACTCGGAGCAGTACACCTTGAATCTGGTCCCGGGTTCCACCGCTCAGGCCCGCCCCTCCCCGTAGGCGGCCAGCGCCTCCCGCGCGGCCGAGCGCGCCTGCTCGGCCAGCTCGGGCGGCGAGACGATCCGGCCGTCCCGGCCCAGCCGCAGCGCCAGCGGGCGCAGCTGGGAGGGGTCGGCGCTGCGCAGGGTGATCCGCAGCCCGCCGTCGGGCAGTTCCTCGGCCCGGTCGTGGGTGTAGTACTCGGCCACCCAGCGCCCGCCGGAGGAGACCTCGACGACCACCTCCGGGTCGTCCGCCGCCGGGTTGACCAGCCCGCCGCTGAGGTCGCGCGGCTCGCGCCGGGGCGGGTCGGCCGGGACGTCCAGGACGCGGATCTCGGCGACCCGGTCGAGCCGGAACATCCGGTGGTCCTCGGAGGTGCGGCACCAGGCCTCGAGGTAGGTGTGGCCCTCGGTGAGCAGCCGGATCGGGTCGACCTCCCGCTCGGTCATCCCGCCGCGCCCGTGCGAGTAGTAGCGCAGCCAGAGCCGGCGGCCCTCGCTGAGCGCGCGGTCGATGTCGGCGAAGACGTGGCTCTCCGCCTCGAAGGTCACGCCGACCCTGGCGCTGCCCTCGGCGCTCTCCCCCGCCGCGTTCTCGATCTTGGCGACGGCCCGGGTGAGCGCCTCGCGGTCCCCGGCCCGCAGGCCCGGCAGCCCGGCCACCGCGCGGGCGGCCACCAGCAGCGCGGTGGCCTCGTCGGCGGCCAGCCGCAGCGGCTGGGCCACGTCGTCGACGTTGTGCCACCAGATCCGCTCGCCGTCGGTGTCGATGTCGAGCAGGTCACCGCCGCGGAAGCTGGTGCCGCACATCGGCAGCACGTTGAGGTCCGCGATCAGCTCGCGCTCGCTGATCCCGAACGCCCGGGCCACCTCGGCGACCTCGGCCCCGGGCCGCTCGCGCAGGTAGGTGACCAGCGACAGCATCCGTCGCGTCTGGTCGATCGCGTTACTCACGCCTGCTCTCCCTCGATACCCGCGACCGCCCGCAGCCGGTCGACCACATCCGCCCGCAGCTCCTCCGGCCCGAGCACCAGCACGTCCGGCCCGAACTCGGCCAGGTCCGCGCCCAGCCCGTTGCCGTACGGGATCTCCAGCTCGTCCCAGGCCTCGTCCACCCGGGTGCTGCTCAGCGCCTTGGTGCGCAGCGGGAAGCCGGCGCCCCGGCGGACCCGGACGGTCGCGGTGGCGGTGGCCCCCTCCCCCGCGAACTTCGCCACGGTGGCCCGGACGTCCACGTGCTCGGGCACGGTGCCGAGGAAGGCCCCGGACCGCGCCTTCACCCGGCCGGTGATCCGGCTGAGCCGGAACACCCGGGCGTCGCCCCGGTCGCGGTCGTACCCGGCCAGGTACCAGTGGCCGCGCCAGCACTCCAGCGCCCACGGCTCGACGCTGCGCTGCTCGACGGCGGCGGCGCCGGCCTTGCGGTACTCGAAGGTGACCGGACGGCGGTCCCGGGCGGCGGTGAGCAGCGGCTCGAACGCGGCCTCCCGGGCGGGGATGCGCGGCTCCAGGGCGGTACGGCCCTCGGCCTCGGTGAACGGCACCCCGGCCGCGCGCAGCTTCTGCAGGGCGCCGCTGGCCGCGCCGGACATCTTGGCCTGCTGCCAGACCCGGGCGGCCAGGGTCAGCGCGGCCGCCTCCTCGGCGTCCAGGGCGATCTCGGGCAGCCGGTTGCGGTCGGCCCGGGCCAGGTAGCCGAGCTCGCCGTCCAGGGTGCTCTCGTCGACGTCGATCACCAGGCCGAGCTCGCGCAGGTCGTCCTTGTCCCGCTCGAACATCCGGTTGAAGGCGTCCTCGCTGCTGGTCTGCCAGGCCTCGCGGTACGCCTCGATGGATTCCCGCAGCTCCTTCTTGGAGAGCGGACGTCTGGTGTTCATCAGGCACAGGGCGAGATTCATCAGCCGCTCTGCCTTGGCGATCGCCATCGCTGACCCTTCCGGTGTGCCGCGCCGCGCGCGGGGTGCGCCAACCGGGCGATCTCCACCCGGCGGGACCGACCGTACCGGTAGCGGTACGCACTGCAAAAGCCGCCTCCGCGAACGCCCCCGGACACGCCCGTGGGCCGGGCCCCCGGAGGGGTCCGGCCCACGGTCACGGCAGGCTCAGACGCCCAGCAGGTCGACCACGAAGATCAGGGTCGAGTACGGCGGGATGGCCGGGGTCGGCGACTGGGCACCGTACGCCAGGTGCGACGGGATGGTCAGCTCGCGGCGGCCGCCGACCTTCATGCCGGCGACGCCCTGGTCCCAGCCCTTGATGACGCGGCCCTTGCCCAGCGGGAACTGGAACGGAGCGGTGCCCCGGTTCCAGCTCGCGTCGAACTCCTCGCCGGTCTCGAAGGTCACGCCGACGTAGCGGACGCTGACGACCTGGCCCGACTTGGCCTCCTCGCCGTCACCGACGACGATGTCGCGGATCTGCAGCTCCGTCGGGGCGTCGCCGATCGGGAAGTCGATCTCGGGCTTCTCGTTGAGGTTGACGCTCACAGTCCCTCTTCTCACATTCGCTTGCATTCACGACCAAGCGGCGGGCACCCGTACCGGGTCCGCCCCGACCGAAGTCTCGGCAAACCACCGTACGCGCACCCGCCGCCCGTCCGGGTCCGGCCACACGGCCGGACCCGAAGGTCACACGTGCACCATTGTCACCCGAAAGTGGATCAGCCCTGACCGGCGTCGAGGATGTCCACCACGAAGACCAGCGTCGCGCCGGGCGGGATGTCGCCCTGGCCCTTGTCGCCGTAGCCCAGCGAGGCGGGGATCACCAGCTCGACCCGGCTGCCGACGGTCTGCCCCTCCAGGCCCTGGTCCCAGCCCTGGATGACCTGGCCGCCGCCGACCGGGAAGGTGAACGCCTGGCCCTTGCTGAGCGAGGAGTCGAACACCTTGCCGTCCTTGAACAGCGCGCCGGTGTACTGGACGACGACCTTCTCGCCCTTCTCCACCGCCGGTCCGGTGCCCTTGATCAGGACGTGCGACTTCAGCTCGGTCGGGTCCTTCGCCCCGGCCACCGGGGTGATCTCGGCCGGCTTCTTGCCGTTGTCCTTGACCTGCGGGAAGTCCGCCGGCGGCGGGGTGACCGTCCCGCTCACCACGGAGTCGGGCGCGTTGGCGTTGCGGACGTCGATCACGAAGATCAGGTCGTCCTTGGGGCCGATCGACATGTCGGCCTTGCCCTGGGCGCCGAACGCGGCGGCCGGCGGGGCCACCACCAGCAGTCGGCTGCCTGCCTTCTTGCCGATCACGGCCTGGTCCAGGGCCGGGATCAGCGAATCGGTGCCGGCCTGGAAGATCTGCGGCTTCCCGTTGGCGTCGTACGAGCTCGGGATGTCCTTGCCGGTGTTCCAGTCCTTGGCGGTGTAGTCCACCGAGGTCCAGGAGTTCTTCTCGACCTTGGCGCCGGTGCCCTCGGTGAGCACCTTGACCACGAAGGAGCCGTCGGAGGCCTCGCCCGGCACCTGGATCTCGGCCTTCTTGCCGAAGTCGCCGGCGACCGTCGGCAGCACCTTGGCGCTGTCCTTGATCGGCGGGACCGGGTCGGCGGTCGGCGTGGGCGGCGCGCTCTTGGTCGCGTCCGGCTTGGCCGCGGCGCTGTCCTTGGAGCCGTCCTTGTTCACCATGTAGAGCGTGACGCCGCTGCCGACCAGCAGCAGGGCGATCACCGTGCCGAGGATCACACCCAGCTTGCCGACTCCGGGCGGGTTCTCGTCGTACCCGGCCTCCGAGGTGTCCGACTTGCGCACGTTGGAGGCGAAGATCTGCGGGGCGTCGTCCGTCTTGGTCCCGCCGCCCGGGGCGCGCGGCGCCTCGCCGGGCTGCGCCCAGCCGGCCTGCTGCGCCAGGATCGCCGGGGGGACGACGATCGACTCGCGGTCCCCGCCGACCGGGCCGCCGGGACGGGAGGCGGCCGGGTCCGCAGAGCCGTCGTTCGCCGCGGTGCCGGCCCCGCCCGGGCTCGGCGTCTTCTCAGTCATGACTCCCCATCCATCTCGCCACGAGGTCTTCCAGGTCTGCGCCCGGCGTGGGCACGCCGGCCTGCGGTCGCACCGCCCGCCCCAGGCCTCGGCGCCGGGCGGCGCCTGCCACAGTGCGTGGGCAGTATGACAGCTCAGGATGAGGGCGGACGCTTCGTTGTACGAGCGTCCGCCCAAGCGTACGGAATCCCCGGGGTGAGTTCGAGGGGCTGTGCCCGGTGGATCCCACCAGGCACGGCCCCACCAGTCGCTAGACCGCTTCGAGGATGTCGATCACGAAGACCAGGGTCGAGTTCGCGGGCACCGAGCCCTGCGCCTTGTCCTGGTAGCCGAGCGCCGGGGGCACCACCAGCAGGACCCGGCTGCCGACGTTCTGCCCGACCAGGCTCTTGTCCCAGCCCTCGATCACACTGCCGGTGCCGATCTGCACCGCCTGGGCTCCGCCGTGCGTCCAGGAGGAGTCGAACTGCTGGCCGTTGGCCCACAGCACCCCGGTGTACTGCACCACCAGGGTCTGCCCGCTCTTGACCTGCTTGCCCTCGCCCTTGATCAGCACGGCCTGCTGGAGCTCGGCCGGCGGGGCCTGCCCGGCCGGGATCGTGATCGTCACCGGGGCCTTGCCGTTGTCCTTGACCTGCGGCATCGTCGCGGGCGGCTCGGTCATCGTCCCGCTCAGCGTGGAGTCCGGCGGCAGGCTCTCCATGATGTCCAGCACGAACACCACCGTGTCGCCCTTGTTGACACCCAGCTGGCCGGAGCCCTGCTCGCCGAAGGCCGCCGCCGGCGGGGCCACCACCAGCAGCCGGGAGCCCACCTTCTTGCCGATCACGCTCTGGTCCAGCGCCGGCACCAGCTGCCCGCTGCCGGCCTGGTAGAGCTGCGGCTTGCCGTTGGCGTCGTACGAGCTGGGCAGGTCCTTGCCGGTGGTCCAGTTCTTGGCGGTGTAGTTGACCGTCACCCAGTCGCCCTTGTTGACGGTGGCCCGCTCGCCCTCGGTGACCGTGTTCACCACGAACTGGCCGCTGGGCTGCTGGCCCTCGGGGATGGTGATGGTGGCCTTGCTGCCGTACCCGCCACCCGAAAGGGTGGGCATCGGTGACGCCTCGCCGACCGGCGCCGGCACCGTCGGGGCGGCGCTCGCCGTGGTCGGCGTCGCCGGGCCGGCCGCCGGGGGGGAACTGCTGCAGGCGACCGCGAGCAGCAGCGGCAGGGTGAGAAGCAAACCGGCGGTGCGGCGCACGGTGGTCCTAACTGTCGGTCGAAGTCGGCTCTCCTGACTCGACGGACAGCGTATGCCCGGCACGCGTCCGGCCCCGGTAGACACCACCGGGGCCGGACGCCTCCTTGATCACATCACTGCGGTCACACCGGGTGATCACATGGCTTCGGCGGGCTACATCCCCGCGATCAGCTTCTCCACCCGCTCGTCCACCGAACGGAACGGGTCCTTGCACAGCACCGTGCGCTGGGCCTGGTCGTTCAGCTTCAGGTGCACCCAGTCCACCGTGAAGTCCCGGCGCTGCTCCTGCGCCCGGCGGATGAAGTCCCCGCGCAGCCGGGCCCGGGTGGTCTGCGGCGGGATCGACTTGGCCTCGAAGGTCCTGAGGTCGGTGGTCACCCGCTGCGCCTGGCCCTTGCCCTGGAGCAGGTAGAACAGGCCGCGGCGGCGGTGGATGTCGTGGTACGCGAGGTCGATCTGCGCCACCCGCGGGTTGGACATGCTCATCTGGTGCTTCTCGCGGTAGCGCTCGATGAGCTTGTACTTCATGATCCAGTCGATCTCCTGGGCCACCCCGTCCAGCCGCTCGGTGCGGACGGCCTCCAGGGTGCGGCCCCACAGGTCGAGCACCCGGGCGACCGTCCCGGTGTTGATGCCCTTGCGCTCGGCGAACTCCAGGGCCTTGGTGTAGTACTCCTCCTGGATGTCCAGCGCGCTGGCCTCCCGGCCGTTGGCGAGGCGCACCTGGTGGGTGCCGGTGAGGTCGTGGCTGACCTCGCGGATCGCCCGGATCGGGTTCTCCAGGGTGAGGTCGCGCATCACCACGCCGGCCTCGATCAGCCGCAGCACCAGGTCGGTGGAGCCGACCTTGAGCAGCGTGGTGGTCTCGGACATGTTGGAGTCGCCGACGATCACGTGCAGCCGGCGGTAGCGCTCGGCGTCCGCGTGCGGCTCGTCCCGGGTGTTGATGATCGGTCGCGAGCGGGTGGTGGCGGAGCTGACGCCCTCCCAGATGTGCTCGGCCCGCTGGCTGACGCAGTACACCGCGCCGCGCGGGGTCTGGAGTACCTTGCCCGCGCCGCAGATCAGCTGCCGGGTGACCAGGAACGGGATCAGCACGTCGGCCAGCCGGGAGAACTCGCCGTGCCGGGCCACCAGGTAGTTCTCGTGGCAGCCGTAGGAGTTGCCGGCCGAGTCGGTGTTGTTCTTGAAGAGGTAGACGTCCCCCGCGATGCCCTCCTCGTGCAGCCGCCGCTCGGCGTCCACCAGGAGCCCCTCGAGGATGCGCTCGCCGGCCTTGTCGTGCGTCACCAGCTCGACGACGTCGTCGCACTCGGGGGTGGCGTACTCGGGGTGGGAGCCCACGTCGAGGTACAGGCGGGCGCCGTTGCGCAGGAAGACGTTGCTGCTGCGCCCCCAGGAGACGACCCGGCGGAACAGGTACCGCGCCACCTCGTCCGGCGACAGCCGCCGCTGCCCGCGGAACGTGCAGGTCACGCCGTACTCGTTCTCCAGCCCGAAAATCCGGCGGTCCATGAGCACTCCATTCTCTGTCGGAGCTGTCCGAAACCGCCTCCACGACGACTGGGCCGCCGCAGGGGCACCGGAGTCCCGTACGGGCGGCAGGCCGCCCGTACGGGACTCCGCAGGAACTGCTACACCGGCGTGCCGTCCGCCGGGTTGTCCTCGTCGTCCGCCTCGGCGGACTGGTCCCCGTCGAGCAGCCGGCCCAGCTGGTTGCCCAGGATCCGCTTGAACTTGCGCTGCTGGAACCGCTGGCGGTCGAGGACCGCGACCTCCAGCTGCTCCGGCGTGAGGCTGCGCGGGCTGCCGCCGTTGGGGTCCCGGGCGAGCGAGTCCACGGCGAGCTTCACCGCCTCGGTGAGGCTCATACCGGCCCGGTGGCGCTGGCCCAGGTAGTTGCCGATCGAGTCGGCGTTGCCGCCGACCACCACGTAGTTCTTCTCGTCCACGACCGAGCCGTCCGGCGTGAGCCGGTAGATCTGGTCGTTGTCGGAGGTGCGGCCGACCTCGGCCACGATCAGCTCGACCTCGTACGGCTTCTCGCCGACCGAGGAGAAGATGGTGCCCAGGGTCTGGGCGTACACGTTGGCCAGGCCGCGGGCGGTGACGTCGGCCCGGTCGTAGGAGTAGCCGCGCAGGTCGGCGTAGCGGACGCCGCCGATGCGCAGGTTCTCGAACTCGTTGTAGCGGCCGACCGCCGCGAAGGCGATCTTGTCGTAGATCTCGGAGACCTTGTGGAGCGCCCTGGAGGTGTTCTCCGCGACGAAGACGATGCCGTCGGCGTAGGTGAGCACGACCACGCTGCGGCCGCGGGCGATGCCCTTGCGGGCGTACTCCGCGCGGTCCGCCATGGCCTGCTGGGGTGAGACGTAGAACGGTGTCGACACCGGCGGTCGTCCCTTTCCTGTGAGGGGGTGGCTAGATCAGCGGGGCCTGCGGGCCGTTGGGCCGGGCCAGGCGCTCGTCGGTGATGGCGACGGCGACCTCCGTGACCTCCGCCTCGGTGAGCCGGCGGAAGCCGTCCTCGGTGATCAGCGAGACGATCGGGAAGATCTTGCGGGCGAGGTCGGGACCGCCGGTGGCGGAGTCGTCGTCCGCGGCGTCGTACAGCGCCTGGACGACCATGGTGACGGCCTGGTCGGCCGTCAGGTCCTCGCGGAAGAGCTTCTTCATCGAGCCGCGGGCGAAGACCGAGCCCGAGCCGGTGGCCGTGAAGCCGCGCTCCTCGGAGCGCCCGCCGGTGACGTCGTAGTTGAAGATCCGGCCGCGGCCGCGGTCCAGGTCGTAGCCGGCGAACAGCGGCACCACCGCGAGGCCCTGCATCGCCATGCCCAGGTTGCCCCGGATCATGGTGGTGAGCCGGTTGGCCTTGCCCTCCAGGGAGAGCGTGGTGCCCTCGATCTTCTCGTAGTGCTCCAGCTCCAGCTGGAACAGCCGGACCATCTCGATCGCGAGGCCCGCGGTGCCGGCGATGCCGACCGCGCTGAACTCGTCGGCCGGGAAGACCTTCTCCATGTCGCGCTGGGCGATCACGTTGCCCATGGTCGCCCGCCGGTCACCCGCGATCACCACGCCGCCGTCGAACACCGCGGCCACGATCGTGGTCCCGTGCGGGGCCTCGACCATGACGCCCTCGGGGAGCCCGCGGCGGCCGGGGAGCAGTTCCGGCTGGTGGTCGGCGAGGAAGTCGATGAAGGACGACGACCCCGGGGTCAGGAAGGCGGCCGGCAGACGCCCGGTGCCGCGAGTGTTGGCTTCCACACGATTCCTTCCAGGTAGCTTGAAGCGCGCGCTGCCCGCACCCTACCCGTCCGACGATCACCGTGAACGCGTGGAG
Source organism: Kitasatospora sp. NPDC048286 (assembly GCF_043201735.1). NCBI lineage: Bacteria > Bacillati > Actinomycetota > Actinomycetes > Kitasatosporales > Streptomycetaceae > Kitasatospora > Kitasatospora sp. NPDC048286. The sequence continues at coordinate 38,003 of NZ_JBICZE010000006.1, read as the reverse complement.
GGGCCGGTGCCGGACGGCCGGGCGGTGTTCTCCGCCCGGCCGCCGGGGACGATCGCGACCGTGAATTCCGGAATGCCCGGGCCGGACTATTGCCCGCCCTTCTGGACGAATCCTCGGACGAAATCCTCGGCATTGGATTCGAGGACCTCGTCGATTTCGTCCAGCACCGCGTCGACGTCGTCGCTCAGCTTTTCCTGGCGCTCCTTGAGGTCGTCGGAATTCTGGCTTTCCGCGGCCTGCTCCTCGACCTCCTCGGAGGAACGGTTCGCCCGCTGCTGGCCGCCGCCGGTGTCCTTGCTCGCCATTTCCCTCACCCCGCTCGATTCGTCTGGCACGGTTCGGTCGTTGCTTGCTGCACCGACCCTATACACAAGGTGCGACTGCCGCTCCCGGTTTGCCGGTGGCGCTTCCTGTCCAACACCCGCTGCCACCCCGGATGATTCCCATTCGGCGGACGTTCACCCATGGTGATCGAAAAGTTACCCGCCGGACAGCACCCGGAGCAGGTCCTCGGCCGTGCGGCAGCGGTCCAGCAGCTCCTTGACGTGGTTGCGGGTGCCGCGCAGCGGCTCCAGGGTGGGGACCCGCTGCAGGGAGTCCCGGCCGGGCAGGTCGAAGATCACCGAGTCCCAGGAGGCGGCCGCGACGTGCTCCGCGTACTGCTCCAGGCAGCGCCCGCGGAAGTACGCCCTGGTGTCCTCCGGTGGCTTGGAGACGGCCCGCTCGACCTCGTCCTCGGTGAGCAGCCGCTCGAACCTGCCGCGCGCCACCAGACGGTTGTAGAGGCCCTTCTCGGGCCGTACGTCGCTGTACTGGAGGTCGACCAGGTGCAGCCGCGGGTTGTCCCACTGCAGGGCGTCCCGGCTGCGGTAGCCCTCCAGGATCTCCCGCTTGGCGATCCAGTCCAGCTGCCGGGAGAGCGACATCGGGTCGCGCTCCAGCCGGCCCAGGACGTCCTCCCAGCGCGCCAGCACGTCCACCGTCTGCTCGTCCGCGTCGGTGCCGAAGCGGTCCTCGACGTACTTGCGGGCCAGCTCGAAGTACTCCAGCTGGAGCTGGACCGCGGTGAGCTTGCGCCCGTTGCGCAGGGTGATCAGGTGCTTGAGCGTCGGGTCGTGGGAGACCCGGTGCAGGGTGCGCACCGGCTGGTCGACGGCGAGGTCGGCGGCGATGAACGAGTCCTCGATCATCGACAGGACCAGTGAGGTGGTGCCCAGCTTGAGGTAGGTGGAGATCTCGGAGAGGTTGGCGTCCCCGATGATCACGTGCAGCCGGCGGTACTTCTCGGCGTCGGCGTGCGGCTCGTCCCTGGTGTTGATGATCGGGCGCTTGAGCGTCGTCTCCAGGCCCACCTCGACCTCGAAGTAGTCCGCCCGCTGGCTGATCTGGAAGCCGTGCGACGAGCCGTCCTGGCCGATGCCGACCCGGCCGGCGCCGGTGACCACCTGGCGGGAGACGAAGAACGGGGTGAGGTGGCGGACGATGTCGGCGAACGGTGTCGCCCGCTTCATCAGGTAGTTCTCGTGGGTGCCGTAGGAGGCGCCCTTGTTGTCGGTGTTGTTCTTGTACAGGTGGATGTTCTGCCCGTTGGGCAGCTCCAGCGCGCGCTGCGCGGCCGCCGCCATGATCCGCTCGCCGGCCTTGTCCCAGAGCACGGCGTCACGCGGGTTGGTCACCTCGGGCGAGCTGTACTCGGGGTGCGCGTGGTCCACGTAGAACCGGGCCCCGTTGGTGAGGATGACGTTGGCGAGGCCGATGTCCTCGTCGGTCAGCTGGCTGGCGTCCGCGACCTCGCGGGCCAGGTCGAACCCCCGTGCGTCGCGCAGCGGATTCTCCTCCTCGAAGTCCCAGCGGGCCCGCCGTGCCCGGTGCATCGCCGCCGCGTACGCGTTGACGATCTGGGACGAGGTGAGCATGGCGTTGGCGTTGGGGTGCCCGGGCACGGAGATCCCGTACTCGGTCTCGATGCCCATCACGCGCCGTACGGTCATGCGGCCCTCCTTGCCCGGTGCACCGCCCCCGACGGGCGGAGCACTCTGACGTACCGCCGAACAACACCGACGCCGGGCCTCTGCCCGCGGACGGTGGGTCGAGCCTAGAACCCGGCGCCGAGCGGCGGGCCCGGAGACGCGCCGTCCGGCTGCGGGGCCGCGAGGCGCCACAGCCGGACGGGGTGCGTACAGCTCCGGGGACCGCTGCCGGCCCGGACAAGCGCGTGCTTTACAGGTACTGCCCCGTGTTGGCGACAGTGTCGATCGAGCGGCCGGACTCGGCGCCCTGCTTGCCGGTGACCAGCGTGCGGATGAAGACGATCCGCTCGCCCTTCTTGCCGGAGATGCGGGCCCAGTCGTCCGGGTTGGTGGTGTTCGGGAGGTCCTCGTTCTCCTTGAACTCGTCCACGCAGGCGGCGAGCAGGTGGGAGACGCGCAGACCGCGCTGACCGTGGTCGAGGAAGTCCTTGATGGCCATCTTCTTCGCCCGGTCGACGATGTTCTGGATCATCGCGCCGGAGTTGAAGTCCTTGAAGTACAGGACCTCCTTGTCACCGTTGGCGTAGGTGACCTCCAGGAAGCGGTTCTCCTCCGTCTCGGAGTACATCCGCTCCACGACCGACTGGATCATCGCGGCCACCGTGGTCTCGACGGAGCCGTCGTGCTCCTTGAGGTCGTCCGGGTGGAACGGCAGCGAGTCCTTGAGGTACTTGGAGAAGATGTCCTTCGCGGCCTCGGCGTCCGGGCGCTCGATCTTGATCTTGACGTCCAGGCGGCCGGGCCGCAGGATCGCCGGGTCGATCATGTCCTCGCGGTTCGAGGCGCCGATGACGATGACGTTCTCCAGGCCCTCCACGCCGTCGATCTCGGCGAGCAGCTGCGGGACGATGGTGTTCTCCACGTCCGAGCTGACCCCGGAGCCGCGGGTGCGGAACAGGGACTCCATCTCGTCGAAGAAGACGATGACGGGCGTGCCCTCGCCCGCCTTCTCCCGGGCGCGCTGGAAGACCAGCCGGATCTGCCGTTCGGTCTCGCCCACGTACTTGTTGAGCAGCTCGGGGCCCTTGATGTTGAGGAAGTAGCTCTTCCCCTGGGGGCGGCCGGTGACCTCGGCGACCTTCTTCGCCAGCGAGTTGGCGACCGCCTTGGCGATCAGCGTCTTGCCGCAGCCGGGCGGGCCGTAGAGCAGCACGCCCTTGGGCGGGCGCAGCTCGTACTCCTTGAAGAGGTCGGCGTGCAGGTAGGGCAGCTCGACCGCGTCGCGGATCAGCTCGATCTGGTTGCTCAGACCGCCGATCTGGCGGTAGTCGATGTCCGGGACCTCCTCGAGGACCAGCTCCTCGACCTCGGACTTCGGCACGACCTCGAACACGTAGCCGGAGCGGGGCTCCAGCAGCAGGGCGTCCCCGGCCCGGATGGTCATCCCGCGCAGCGGCTCGGCGAGGCGCACCACGCGCTCCTCGTCGGTGTGACCGAGGACCAGGGCGCGCTCGCCGTCCTCCAGGAGCTCCTTGAGGGTGACGATCTCGCCGATGTTCTCGAAGGCCATCGCGTCCACGATGTTGAGGGCCTCGTTGAGCATCACTTCCTGGCCGCGCCGCACCTCGTCGAGGGCGACGTTGGGGCTGACGTTCACGCGGAGCTTGCGCCCCCCGGTGAAGATGTCCGCGGTGCCGTCCTCGTTCGCGTCGAGGAAGGTGCCGAAGCCGGCCGGGGGCTGTGCGAGCCGGTCCACTTCCTCCTTGAGGGCCACGATCTGGTCGCGGGCCTCGCGCAGGGTGGAGGCGAGCCGTTCGTTCTGGGCGGTCACGCCCGCCAGGTTGGTCTGGAGCTCGACGATCCGCTCTTCGAGGATCCTCGAATTGCGCGGCGAGTCGGCGAGCTTGCGGCGCAACACGGCGATTTCCTGCTCAAGGTACGAGACCTGAGCGGCCTCGTCGGAACCACGAGCGGGCCTGCCGGTGCTGCGGTTGTAGTCGTCATCGTGGGCTGCCACGGTCCTCACCTCCTCCGGGGAGCTGGACGCTTCCAGACCCTACCTGGGACCAGGGGTCCGTAAACCCCTAGATCAAGAAAGATGGAACGGGCGTGTCCGATCTTCGCCCCAGCGTGCTTCCCCTCTGCTAAGGGGGATACCCACCGCGCACCACCCAAAGCGGGCCAGATGTATCGTCGGGCGAAGTGATATCCGATCGCGACCACAACTCGAGGTCCGATCGTTGTACGAATGGCGGGATTGCTCCAGGAATAGGGGCGACCCGGGACAGAAACGGCAGGGGACCATGTCGGTGACCGAGCAGACGGCGGCAGCGGCCGAGGAGCTGGAGGTGTGGATCGACCAGGATCTGTGCACCGGCGACGGCATCTGTGCGCAGTACGCACCCGAGGTCTTCGAGCTCGACATCGACGGGCTGGCCTACGTGAAGGGGCCTGACGACGAGCTGCGCCAGCAGCCCGGGGAGACCGCCCCGGTGCCGCTGACGATCCTTCAGGACGTGGTGGACTCGGCGAAGGAGTGCCCCGGCGACTGCATCCACGTGCGCCGGGTCGCCGACCGGGTCGAGGTGTACGGGCCGGACGCGGAGTAGTCGGGTCCGTAGTCGGTCCGTCACACGGCGGAGACCGGGGCGGCGGTCTGGGAGCGTTCCCAGCCGCCGCCCCTGTGCGTCCAGGTGAGGTCGACCGAGATGTCCGGCCGGAACCGCGGCACGTCCTCGCTCGAATACCCCTGCGCGTGGCCGGTGATGACGCCGTCCGACCGCACCGCGATCCGGCTCACGGTGAGGTTCTCGCGTTCGGCGAGCAGGGTGGCCACCACCTCGGGGCGCTCGCCCGGGCCGAAGCCGAGCAGGAAGACGGCGTCCGGCGGGGTGCCGGTCTCGGTGGCGCAGTGCGCGGTGACCACCGTGCCGGGGTGCCCGTCACCGAGCCGCGCGGGCACGGCCAGCGTCGTCTTGACCGGGAACGGACCGCAGTCCAGCGGGAGTTGAGCCCGGGCCGGGTCGGGGGCAGCGGTCGCGGCGAGGGCCTTGGGGGTCTCGTGGGCGGGCACCGGGGTACCGGTCGCCGGGGAGGCGGCCAGCGCGGCCCCCACCACCGCGCCGCAGCCGGCCAGGGCGACGGCCCAGTGCCAGGGGGCGGTGCGCGCTTGTCCGGGCCCGGAACGGCCCCGCGGTGTCCGCTGTCCAGTCGTCGCCGTCGTCGTCCCGACCGCGGTCTCCACCAGGCGTCCCCTCCAGGGCTCCACAAGCCGCTCTGCGTGAGCGAGCATCGTCCCACACCGTGCTCGGCGGCATGCGAAAGGGGTGGTACGAGCGCCGTGCTCGCACCACCCCTTCTCGGAGGGTCCGGGTTCAGCCCAGGTCGGGCTGGTCCGCGTCCGTGGCGCGGGCGGCCTTGCGGGCCGCGGCGCGCTCCTGGAGGGTGGGCTCGGTCGCCCCGTTGTCGTAGTCCTCGCCGTACGCGCCCTTGGCCGGGCGGCGGCGGCGCAGCGGCGGCTCCACGCCGTCCGCCAGGCGGCGGGCGGTGAGCAGGAAGCCGGTGTGGCCGATCATCCGGTGGTCCGGGCGGACGGCCAGGCCCTCCAGGTGCCAGGTGCGGACCATGGTCTCCCAGGCCTGCGGCTCGGTGAAGGTGCCGTGGTCGCGCAGCGCCTCGACGGTCTTGGACATCTGCGTGGTGGTGGCCACGTAGCAGCAGATGAGGCCGCCGGGGACGAGCGCCTTGGAGGCGACGTCCAGGCACTCCCAGGGGGCCAGCATGTCGAGGATGACGCGGTCGACGTCGGTCTCGACCAGGTTGTCCTGGAGGTCGCCGACGGTGAGCTTCCACGCCGGGTGCGGGCCGCCGAAGTAGCGCTCGACGTTCCCCTGGGCGATGTCGGCGAAGTCCTGCCGACGCTCGTAGGAGGCCAGCATGCCCTGCTCGCCGACGGCGCGCAGCAGGTACGTGCTGAGCGCGCCCGAGCCGACTCCGGCCTCGACCACGCGGGCACCCGCGAAGATATCGGCCATCGCCAGGATCTGCCCCGCGTCCTTGGGGTAGATCACGGCAGCGCCGCGCGGCATGGACAGGACGTAGTCGGGGAGCAGGGGGCGCAGCGCGAGGTACGGAACGTTCCCCGTGGTGCGCACGACCGTGCCCTCGGGAGCGCCGATCAGCTCGTCGTGCGGGAACGCACCCTTGTGGGTGTGGAACTGGTTCCCGGCCTGGAGCGTGAACGTGTAGTGGCGACCCTTGGGGTCGGTCAGCTGGACCTGGTCCCCGACCTGGAAGGGCCCGCGTCGGCGGGCGGCACCGGTCGGTTCGGACATGCCGACAATCCTAAGGGAAGCGGACCGGCCCGCGGGACGCGGGTGATCGTCGGCCGTCCGGTCAGCGGCCGGTGAGGGCGGCGGTCAGCCGCTGCTCGATGTCGCTGAGCGCGGCGACGCCGTACACCCGGCCGTCCGACTCGACCACCAGGTACTCCCCCGCCGGGGTGGCCTGGACGGCCCGCAGCAGGTCCTCACCGCCGAGGTCGGCGTCCAGTCGCATGCCGGGTTCGAGGTCGCGGGCGAGCGGTCCGACGGCCACCCAGGGGCGGCGGTGCTCGGGCACCGAGCGGACGGCGGACTCGCGCACCAGGGCGATGGGTTCTCCCCGGCCGTCGACCACGATCACCGCGCCGGCCTGGGCCTCGCGGGCGCGCCGCAGCGCCTCGCCGAGCGGGGTGTCGGCGGTGACCTCGACGGCCCGCCGGGCCAGCTCGCGCAGCCGCAGGCCGGGCAGCACCTCCTTGAGCCGGGCGTTGCGCAGGCTGCCGGTGGCGCCGTTCCAGATGATCGCGGCGAGCACCGCGGCCAGCACCGCGTCCACCAGGGTGTCGGTGGTGGTGCGCTCGACCCCGCGGGAGGCGCTGAGCAGCGGCAGGCCGATCAGCACGGCGACGGCCAGCCCGCGGCCGACCCAGGCGGCGGCCACCGTGCCGGTCATCGGCTTGCCGGTGACCGCCCAGACGAGCGCGCGCAGCATCCGGCCGCCGTCCAGCGGCAGGCCGGGCAGCAGGTTGAAGGCGGCGACCACCAGGTTGGAGACCATCAGGCCGGTGAGCAGCACCCCGGGCACGGTGGACGGCTCCACCGCCCGCACGGCGAGGTAGAACACGCCGCCGAGCATCAGCGAGAGCAGCGGGCCGACGAAGGCCAGCCAGAACTCCCGCCAGGGGCGCTCCGCCTCGTTCTCGATCTCGGACACCCCGCCGAAGAACTGGAGCTGGATCCGCCGTACCCCCAGCTTGTAGCGCAGCGCGACCAGGGTGTGGGCGAGCTCGTGCACCAGGACGGAGGCGTAGAAGGCCACCGCGAAGAAGAACGCGACCAGGTAGCGGGCACCGCCGAGGTCGGGCAGCACGTCGCCCAGCTGTCCGCCGAACACCCAGGTGATCAGCGCGGCGATGACGAACCAGGAGGGTGTGACGTAGACGGGCACGCCGAAGGGCCGGCCCATCAGGATGCCGCCGCGGCGCTCGGGCGGCGGCCCGGCCGGGCGCCCTTCGCCCGCCTGCGGTGGCTGGTCGGAGGACTGCTGCCCCCTGCTGTCGCTCACCGTGATCCCTTCGGTCGTCTCCCCCGTCGTGCCCGGTGCGCCCACGCTACGTGATCGTGGCCCTCCGGCGCCGCACGGCCCTGCTTCCAGCTTCCTACCCACTCACGGCGGCCGTGGCAGCACCGTGGCAGCGGGATGACGGCGAAGGGCAATAGGGTCGTAGCCATGCAGCACACCGAGACCAGTAGTGCCACCGCGCGACCGGCGGCACCCCCGACCGGGCTCTCCCCGTCCCGAGCGGGGGACTTCCTCACCTGTCCCCTGCTGTACCGGCTGCGGGTGATCGACCGGCTGCCCGAGCCGCCGAGCTCGGCGGCGACCCGGGGCACGCTGGTGCACGCGGTGCTGGAGCGGCTCTTCGACAGCCCGGCGGCCGAGCGGACGCCGGAGCGGGCGCTGGGTCTGCTGCGCCCGCAGTGGGAGCGGCTGCTGGGCGAGCGCCCGGAGCTGGGCACGCTGTTCCCGGACGACCCGGACGGCGCGGCGCTGACCCGCTGGCTGTCGGACGCCGAGAAGCTGGTCGGCCAGTGGTTCCGGCTGGAGGACCCGACCCGGCTGCACCCGGTGGAGCGGGAGCTCTACGTGGAGACGGCCCTGGATTCGGGCCTGCTGCTGCGCGGCTACATCGACCGGGTGGACGTCGCCCCGACCGGCGAGGTCCGGCTGGTGGACTACAAGACCGGCCGGGCACCCTCGCGGGACTTCGAGGGCAAGGCGATGTTCCAGATGAAGTTCTACGCCCTGGTGGTGTGGCGCTGGAAGGGCGTGATCCCCAAGCGCCTCCAGCTGGTCTACCTCGGTGGCGGCGGGGACGTGGTCAGCTACGACCCGGACCAGGCGGACCTGCTGGCGGTGGAGCGCAAGCTCCTGGCGCTGTGGGAGCGGATCGGCCACGCGGTGGCCACCGGGGACTTCCCGGCCACCCGCAACCGCCTCTGCGACTGGTGCGACCACCAGGCCAGCTGCCCGGAGTTCGGCGGCACCCCGCCGCCGTACCCGCTGCCGGTAGCCCGTACGTCGGACGAGAGCGATCCCACGGGGGATCCGATGAGCAAGGAGTCCTAGGTGACGATCCGAGTGCTGCTGGTCGACGACCAGCCGCTGCTGCGCACCGGTTTCCGGATGATCCTGGAGGCCGAGTCCGACCTGGTGGTGGTCGGCGAGGCCGGCGACGGCCAGCAGGCGCTGGACCAGGTGCGGGCGCTGCAGCCCGACGTGGTGCTGATGGACATCCGGATGCCCAGGATGGACGGCGTCGAGGCGACCCGCCGGATCGCCGGTCCGGGGCGGGACGGCCCGGCCAAGGTGCTGGTGCTGACCACCTTCGACCTGGACGAGTACGTGGTGGAGGCGCTGCGCGCGGGCGCCAGCGGCTTCCTGCTGAAGGACGTCCCGGCCGAGGAGCTGGTGCAGGCGATCCGGGTGGTCGCGGACGGCGCGGCGATGCTGGCGCCGAGCATCACCCGCCGGCTGCTGGACATGTACGCCACCAAGCTGCCCTCGGGCGACGAGGCGCCGCCGCAGGCGCTGGGCGCGCTGACGGAGCGCGAGCTGGAGGTGCTGAAGCTGGTGGCGCGCGGGCTGTCGAACGCGGAGATCGCGGCCGAGCTGTTCGTCAGCGAGACGACCGTGAAGACGCACGTGGGCCACGTGCTGACCAAGCTTCAGCTGCGCGACCGGGTGCAGGCGGCCGTGTACGCCTACGAGAGCGGGCTGGTGCGCCCCGGCGCCCTGTAGCGGTTCCGGCGGCCCCTGGGACCTCCTGGGGGCCGCGGAAACGTCACGGCGGCCCGTCCGCTCCCCGTGTACCGACGGGGATGCGGGCGGGCCGCCGTCCTGCGGGCGCTACTTGCTGGTCCGGCTGATCTCCCAGAAGCGGAAGTAGCCGGTGGTGTCGACGGTGGACTCGACGCCGGTGACGTACGAGCGGGCCGCGAAGAAGGACTTGTTCTGGTACAGCGGGATCAGCGGCACGTTCTCGGCCTCGATCGCCTGGATCTGCGCGTAGGTGGAGGCCGCGGCGCTGCGGTCGGTCTGCTTGAGGCCCTCCGGCACCAGCCGCCCGCTGATCCGCGGGTCGTCCCAACCGTGGTGGTACGCACCGCCGTTGATCAGCAGCGGGGCGAGGTAGTTGTCCGGGTCCGGGTAGTCGGCGAACCAACCGATGACGTACGCCTGGTACTTGCCCTCGGTCCAGCCCTTGCGGTACGAGTCCCAGTCCGGCTCCTGGACGAGCGTCACCTGGAAGAGGCCGCCGGTCTCCAACTGCTTCTTCAGCGTCTCGGCCTCGTTGCTGCCGGCCCGCGAACGGGACCAGGTGAGGGTGAACTTGACCGGGGTCTGGATCTTGGCGTCGGCCAGGATCTTCTTGGCCTTGTTCACGTCCTGGTCGCCGTAGCGGTCGAAGAAGGCCGTGGTGTGGCCGGGCAGGCCGGCCGGGACCATGGAGTAGAGCGCCTGGACGGTGCGGGCGAAGACGTCGCGGGCCAGTGCCTTGCGGTCCATCATCTGGGCGGCGGCCTGGCGGACGGCGACGTTGCTCATCAGCGGGTCCTTGGTGTTGAGGACCAGCGAACGGGTGTCGTTGCTGTCGCCCTCGGTCACCTGGAGGTCGGTCTTGCCGCCCTGCTGGTCGGAGCGGACCTGGGCGGCGGTGTTCGGCTCCAGGCTGTTGTCGGTGAGGTCGATCTCGCCCTTGTCCAGCGCCGCCTTGAGGTCCTCCGACTTGTCGAAGAACCGCACGGTGAACTTGTTGTTCCGCAGCTTGGCCTCGCCGCCGTACTTGTCGTTGGCCGACAGCACGACCTTGCCCAGCTGCTTGCCGCCGCTCAGGTTCTCGACCGCGTCGAAGCGGTACGGGCCGGAGCCGATCAGCTTGTCGTTCGGGACGACCTTGTCCGCGGGGTAGACCTGGTGGTCCACGATGGCGCCGACCGGGCTCGCCAGCTTGGCCGGCAGGGTGGCGTCGGGCGTGGAGAGGTGGAAGATCACCTCGTTGTCACCCTTGGCCTCGACGGACTTGATCGAGTCCAGCAGCTCGACCGGACCGGTCTGGTCGTTGATCTTCTTGGTGCGCTCGATCGAGAAGACCACGTCCTGGGCGGTCAGCGGGTGACCGTTGGAGAACTTCTGGCCGGGCTTCAGGGTGCAGTGGTACTCGGTGGCCTCGGCGCTGGTGAACTCGCAGGACTGCGCGGCGTCCGGGGACGGCGAGCTGGCCGCGGCCTGGAAGGTGAGCAGTGACTGGAAGGTGTTGCGCAGCAGCAGCCAGGAGCCGGCGTCGTAGGCGGCCGCCGGGTCCAGGACACCGGTCAGCTGACTGGTGCCCATGGTGATCGACTTGCCGCCGTCCCCCTTGACCACGTCGGTCACCGATCCGCAGCCCGCCACCGACACGGCGACCAGGCCGGCGCAACCGAGTACTGCCAGGCGTTCAGCTGAAGTCTTCACGAGGCGCGTCCTTTTGGGTGGCACGAACTGGAGTAGCGTGCCACATCGAACACGTACGACCGATACCCGCGCTGATGACGTTTGGGACACGGCGGTTCAGGGCATCACGGCGCGCCCGACGAGTTGTCAGCCATTGCCCGTTTTCTCCCCCGGCGACTTCGCTCCGGAGGCCCACAGGGCCGTTTACCGGCCGGTAAGGCCGGGTCGCAATGAGACGACAATCACACCCGAGAGGCGACCAGGGAGCGCAGCAGATCGAGGTCGACCTGCTCCAGCGACGGCAGTACCAGCCGCCCCGGAGCCGGCTCGATCGGCGCCACCGAGGGCACCGCGATCACCGGGCAGCCGGCCGCCTCGCCCGCCCGCACCCCGGTCGGGGTGTCCTCGATCACCACGCAGCGGACCGGCTCCGCGCCGAGCCGCCGGGCGGCCTCCAGGTACGGGTCGGGGAAGGGCTTGGTGCGCGGCACCTCGTCCCCGCCGATGGTGAAGGCGAAGTGGTGGGCGCCCAGCGAGCGCAGCACGATGTCGATCACGTGCCGGTGCGAGGCGGACACCATGGCGGCCGGAATCCCGTGCGCGGCAAGGGTGTTGAGCAGCCGCTCGGCGCCCGGCATGAGCGGCACGCCGCCGGCCAGCAGATCGACGAAGCGCTGGTTGACCAGCACGCCCAGGTCCGCCGGCGCGATGTCCGCGCCGGTCCTGGCGACCAGGTACTCCATCACCCTGGTCATCGGGCCGCCGACCACGTGGGCGCGGTCGGCCTCGTCCAGCTCGTGGCCCAGCTCGGCGAAGAGCGAGGCCTCGGCCTGCCACCAGAAGTCCTCGGTGTCCACCAGCGTCCCGTCCATGTCCAGCAGCACCGCCTGGAGCCCGCGGTCGTCCCCGTGCTCGAGGATGCGCGTGGCGGTGGAGCTGGTCGTCATGGCGGGGTCCTTCCGGCAGGCCCGGAGCGTCTCCGGGGAAGGCGCGGGCCGGCCCGCAGGTGAGCGGACCGGCCCGTTCAGGATCATCAAGGATACGCCCGCTTCGTCCGGAAAGAGCGAACGCAACGGAAACCGGGAGTTACCGGGCGTTGAAGTACTTCGCCTCCGGGTGGTGGATCACGATCGCGTCGGTGGACTGCTCCGGGTGGAGCTGGAACTCCTCGGAGAGCACCACGCCGATCCGCTCCGGCTTCAGCAGCTCGGCAATCTTGGCCCGGTCCTCCAGCTCGGGGCAGGCCCCGTAGCCGAGCGAGAAGCGGGCGCCGCGGTACTTGAGCGCGAACATGTCCTTGACGTCCTGCGGGTCCTCGCCGGAGAAGCCCAGCTCGTAGCGGACCCGCGCGTGCCAGAACTCGGCCAGCGCCTCGGCCAGCTGCACCGAGAGCCCGTGCAGCTCCAGGTAGTCCCGGTAGGAGTTGCCGGCGAACAGCTCGTTGGCCGCCTCCGAGATCCGGTTGCCCATGGTGACCACCTGGAGGCCCACGACGTCCCGCACCCCGGACTCCTCCGGGCGGAAGAAGTCGGCCAGGCAGAGCCGGCGGCCGCGCCGCTGGCGCGGGAAGGTGAAGCGGGTGCGCTCGGTGCCGTCCTCGTGGAAGACGATCAGGTCGTCGCCCTTGGAGTTGGCCGGGTAGTAGCCGTAGACCACGGCGGCCTCCAGCCAGCCCTCGGTCTGCAGGCGGTCCAGCCAGGCCCGCAGCCGCGGCCGGCCCTCGGTCTCCACCAGCTCCTCGTAGGACGGCCCTTCGCCGGAGCGCGCGGCCTTCAGGCCCCACTGCCCCTTGAACAGCGCGTCCTCGTCCAGCCAGGAGGCGTAGTCCGCGAACGGGATGCCCTTGACGATCCGGTCGCCCCAGAACGGCGGCACCGGCACGGTGTTGTCAACGGCGACGTCGGAGCGGATCTGGCCGAGGTTGACCTCGGGCTCCGGCTCCTCCACCTCGACCCGGGCGTGCCGGCGCTGCTTGAGCTCCGGCAGGGCCGCGCCGGGCACGCCGCGCTTGACCGCGATCAGCGCGTCCATCAGCCGCAGGCCCTCGAAGGCGTCCCGGGCGTAGCGGACCTCGCCCTCGTAGATCTCGTGCAGGTCCTGCTCGACGTAGGCGCGGGTGAGCGCGGCGCCGCCGAGGATCACCGGGAAGCTGGCGGCCAGCTTGCGCTGGTTCAGCTCCTCCAGGTTCTCCTTCATGATCACGGTGGACTTCACCAGCAGGCCGGACATCCCGATGACGTCCGCGTTGTGCTCCTGCGCGGCGTCCAGGATCGCCGAGACCGGCTGCTTGATGCCCAGGTTGACCACGTTGTAGCCGTTGTTGGACAGGATGATGTCGACCAGGTTCTTGCCGATGTCGTGGACGTCGCCCTTGACGGTGGCGAGCACGATGGTGCCCTTGCCCTCGCTGTCGGACTTCTCCATGTACGGCTCCAGGTGGGCCACCGCGGTCTTCATCACCTCGGCGGACTGGAGCACGAACGGCAGCTGCATCTGGCCGGAGCCGAAGAGCTCGCCGACCACCTTCATACCGGCCAGCAGGGTGTCGTTGATGATCTCCAGCGCCGGGCGGACGGTCAGCGCCTCGTCCAGGTCGGCCTCCAGGCCATTGCGCTCACCGTCGATGATCCGGCGCTGCAGCCGCTCCTCCAGCGGGAGCGCGGCCAGCTCCTCGGTCTTGGAGGCCTTCACCGAGGCGGCGGAGACGCCCTCGAACAGCTCCAGCAGGCGCTGCAGCGGGTCGTAGCCGTCCCGGCGGCGGTCGTAGACCAGGTCGAGCGCGGCCTCGCGCTGGTCCTCGGGGATGCGGGAGATCGGCAGGATCTTGGAGGCGTGCACGATCGCCGAGTCCAGTCCGGCCTCCACGCACTCGTGCAGGAAGACGGAGTTGAGCACCACCCGGGCGGCCGGGTTGAGGCCGAAGGAGATGTTGGACAGGCCCAGGGTGGTCTGCACCTTCGGGCGGCGGCGCTTGAGCTCGCGGATCGCCTCGATGGTCTCGATGCCGTCCCGGCGGGACTCCTCCTGGCCGGTGGCCAGGGTGAAGGTGAGGCAGTCGACCAGGATCGAGCCCTCGTCGATGCCGTAGTCGGCGGTGAGTTCGGCGATCAGCCGCTCGGCGATCGCGACCTTGGTGTCGGCGGTACGGGCCTGGCCCTGCTCGTCGATGGTCAGCGCGATCAGGCCGGCGCCGTGCTCGCGGGCCAGCGAGGCGATCTTCCCGAAGCGCGAGTCGGGGGCGTTGCCGTCCTCGTAGTTGACCGAGTTGAGCACCGCGCGGCCGCCGAGCGCCTCCAGACCGGCCTGCAGCACCGGCGGCTCGGTGGAGTCCAGCACGATCGGCAGGGTGGAGGCGGTGGCCAGCCGGCCGGCGATCTCCTTCATGTCGGCGACGCCGTCGCGGCCGACGTAGTCCACGCAGAGGTCCAGCAGGTGGGAGCCGTCCCGGATCTGGTCGCGGGCGATCTCCACGCAGGCCTGCCAGTCGCCGGCCAGCATCGACTCGCGGAACTTCTTCGAGCCGTTGGCGTTGGTGCGCTCGCCGATCGCCAGGTACGAGGTGTCCTGACGGAACGGCACCGCCTGGTACAGCGAGGCCGCCGAGGGCTCGGGCCTCGGGTCGCGCGGGGCGATCGGGCGGCCCTGGACCCGCTCGACCACCTGGCGCAGGTGCTCGGGGGTGGTGCCGCAGCAGCCGCCGACCAGCGAGAGGCCGTACTCGCGGGTGAACACGTCGTGGGCGTCGGCCAGTTCGGCCGGGGACAGCGGGTAGTGGGCGCCGTCCTTGCCGAGCACCGGCAGGCCCGCGTTCGGCATGCAGGACAGGCCGATCCGGGCGTTCTTGGCCAGGTAGCGCAGGTGCTCGCTCATCTCGGCCGGGCCGGTCGCGCAGTTGAGGCCGATGTAGTCCACGCCCAGCGGCTCCAGCGCGGTGAGCGCGGCGCCGATCTCCGAGCCGAGCAGCATGGTGCCGGTGGTCTCCACCGTGACCTGCACCAGCACCGGCAGGTCCAGCCCGGCCTCGGCCAGCGCCCGCTTGGAGCCCAGGATGGCGGCCTTGGTCTGCAGCAGGTCCTGGCTGGTCTCGACCAGCAGCGCGTCGGCGCCGCCGGCGATCAGGCCGGCCGCGTTCTGCCGGAAGCCGTCGCGCAACGTCTCGTACGGGGCGTGGCCGAGGGTCGGCAGCTTGGTGCCGGGGCCGATCGAGCCGAGCACCCAGCGGGTGCGGCCGTCGGCGGCGGCGTGGGCGTCGGCCACCTCGCGGGCGATCCGGGCGCCGGACTCGGACAGCTCGAAGATCCGCTCCGCGATCTCGTACTCGCCGAGGGCGCTGAAGTTGGCGCCGAAGGTGTTGGTCTCCACGCAGTCCACGCCGACCCCGAAGTAGGCCTCGTGGACGGACCGGACGATGTCCGGGCGGGTGATGTTGAGGACCTCGTTGCAGCCTTCGAGGTTCTGGAAGTCCTCCAGCGTCGGATCCTGCGCCTGGAGCATGGTGCCCATGGCACCGTCGGCGACCACCACCCGGGTGGCGAGGGCCTCACGCAGTGCGTTCGCGCGGCTCTGCTGAGTGATGGACGGGGTGGCTGCTGTGGCCATGGGGCTTCTCCCTGGTGCGACGGCTGTCGGCTTTGCGCGCCCGCTTGGTCGGGCACGCACCTGGCCAGGGTATCCGGCCCACGGCTCGGCCCGCCGGGCCATTCCGTATCCTGAGCACTCGAACGCAAGGGGGAGCGAGCGCGTGGCCGGATTCCGGACCTCCGCGCGGCGTACCGGCCGGGGCCTGGCGGCCCCGTTCCGCGCGCTGCGCGACCACTGGCGGGCCTGGTCCCGGTGGCGGCGGGCACTGCTGGTGCTGGCCCTGGTGGCGGCCGTGCCGGCCGCCGCGCTGGGATCGGTGTTCGTGGTGTTCCGACTGCACTACACCGGCACGCCCGCCGCCGACGCCCGCACCCGGGGCCGGGACGCGCTCTGGCTCGGCCACGCCTGGGTGGACGGCCGCAAGACCGAGGCGGACGTGGCCGAGCTGGGCCGGCAGCTGGCCGGCACCGGCATCCGGGACCTCTACGTGCACACCGGCCCGCTGGAGCACGACGGCTCGCTGCCGCCCTCCGTCCACCCCCGGGCCCGCTGGTTCACCGACACCGTGCACCGGGAGCTGCCCGGCATCCGGGTGCAGAGCTGGCTGGGCGACGAGGTCAAGCCGGAGAAGGACGCCCTGGACCTGGAGGACGCCCCCACCCGCGACCGGGTCACCGCCTCCGCCCGCCAGGTGCTGGACCTCGGCTTCGACGGCGTGCACTTCGACATGGAGCCGATCCGCCCCGGTTCGGCGGGCTGGCTGGCGCTGCTCGACCAGGTCCGCCCTGTCACCGCGGCCCGCGGCGCCAAGCTGTCGGTGGCGGCCCCGCAGATCGACCCCGTCCCCGGCCTGCACACGGCCGGCATCCTGCTCACCGGCCACGGCAAGTGGTGGGACCGGGCGTACTTCACCGAGACCGCCCGCCGGGTCGACCAGATCGCGGTGATGAGCTACGACACCTCGATGCCCACCGAGCCGCTGTACGGCGGCTACGTCGCCCGGCAGACCGAGCTCGCCCTGCGGTCGACCCCGGCCGGCGTGGACCTGCTGATGGGCCTGCCGTTCTACTGGGACGACAAGTGGGGCCACTGGGGTGACGCCGAGACCGTCCGGGCCGCCGTCCGGGGCGTCCGGCTCGGCCTGGGCCGGGAGGACCGGCGGCGGGCCGACTTCGGCGTCGCGCTGTACGTGGACTTCGCCGCGCTGCCCGAGCACTGGGCGGCGTACCGCGAGGGCTGGGCGACGGCGGGGCAGGGCGGGTAGCGCCGGCCCGGCGGACCGTGCGGTCGGGCGACCGTCACGCCGCGTCGCCGATCGAACACCCTTCGCCCCCGCCGGACACCTGACGGACCGTCAGCCCGGAGCCCGCCGATATCCGGTGGATCGCGGCGGTCCGCTCCCCCAGACTGTCCCGGTGCCCGGCCGTGGTGCGCATCAAAGCCCGTAGGCTGGGCAGGTAGGGACCATGGGGCGAGGCGTTCCATGGGAGACGAGAGGTTCGACAGTCGGCAGCCGGCCCGTCGGCGCCCCGGCAGGCCAGCCGGGGTGGCGCAGGTCCGACCGCCGACCGGAGGGAGACGCTGGGTGATCGAGCTGGAAGATGTTCCCGAGTTGATCGACCCGGTGATGGTCTGCGCGTTCGAGGGCTGGAACGACGCGGGCGACGCCGCGTCCACGGCTCTGGCGCACCTGGACGAGACCTGGGGCGGCAAGGTGTTCGCCGCCCTGGACGCGGAGGACTACTACGACTTCCAGGTCAACCGGCCCACGGTCTGGCTGGACGGCGGCATCCGCCGGATCACCTGGCCGACCACCCGGCTCTCGGTGATCCGGGTGACGGAACCGACGACCAGGGACATCGTGCTGGTCCGCGGCATCGAGCCGAGCATGCGCTGGCGCTCGTTCTGCAACGAGCTGCTGGGCTTCGCGCACGAGCTGGGCGTCGAGCTGGTGGTGATCCTGGGCGCGCTGCTCGGCGACACCCCGCACAGCCGTCCGGTGCCGGTCAGCGGCGTCACCTCCGACCCCGAGCTGGCCCGCCGGCTGGACCTGGAGGAGAGCCGATACGAGGGCCCGACCGGCATCGTCGGGGTGCTCCAGGAGGCCTGCACCCACGCCGGGGTGCCGGCCGTGACGCTCTGGGCGGCGGTGCCGCACTACGTCTCGCAGCCGCCGAACCCCAAGGCCACGCTGGCCCTGATCAACAAGCTGGAGGACCTGCTGGACCTGCGCATCCCGCCGGGCGAGCTCGGCGAGGACGCCCGGGCCTGGCAGATCGGCGTGGACCAGCTGGCCGCCGAGGACAGCGAGGTGGCCGAGTACGTCCAGCAGCTGGAGGAGGCGCAGGACACCGCGGAGCTGCCGGAGGCCTCCGGCGACGCCATCGCCCGCGAGTTCGAGCGCTACCTGCGCCGCCGGGAGAACGTGGGGCCGACGGGCGAGAAGCCGGTGGCCGGGCACGCCACGGCGGAGCGGCCGGCCGATCCGGAGACACCGGGCGGCGGCGCCCGGGAGAGCCAGGACGGCGCCGAGGAGGAGTGACCTCCGTACGGCCGAAGGGGCGTCAGGACCAGGTGTCCTGACGCCCCTTCGGCGTGTGGTGCGGGTGCGGGTTACAGCGCGACGCCGAGCAGGGCGTCCACCGTGCGGGTCACCAGGCCGGGAGCGCCGGTGTCGGTGCCGCCCTCGGCCTCCTGGCCGGCCGCCCAGCGGTCGACCGCGGCCAGCGCGGCGGGCGTGTCCAGGTCGTTCGCGAGCGCCTCGCGCACCTCGGCGAGCAGCTGCTCGGCCGACGGGCCGTCCGGGCGGGAGACCGCGGCGCGCCAGCGGGCGAGACGCTCGACGGCCTCGTCCAGGGTGCTCTTGGTCCACTCCCAGTCCGCGCGGTAGTGGTGCGAGAGCAGCGCCAGGCGGATCGCCGCCGGGTCGACGCCCTCGCGGCGCAGCGCCGAGACGAAGACCAGGTTGCCGCGGGACTTGGACATCTTGTGGCCGTCCAGGGCGACCATGCCGGCGTGCACGTACGCCTTGGCGTACGGGTGGGTGCCGGTGGCGACCTGGGCGTGCGCGGCGCCCATCTCGTGGTGCGGGAAGGAGAGGTCGCTGCCGCCGCCCTGGATGTCGAAGGACATGCCGAGGTACTGCAGCGCGATGGCGACGCACTCGATGTGCCAGCCGGGGCGGCCGTGGCCGAGCTCGGTGTCCCAGGCGGGCTCGCCCGGGCGGGCGGCCAGCCAGAGCAGGGCGTCCAGCGGGTTGCGCTTGCCGGGGCGCTCCGGGTCGCCGCCGCGCTCGGCGAAGACCGGGCGCATGGCCTCACGGGTGAGGCCGGAGACCTCGCCGAAGCGCGGGTCGGCGTCGACCGAGAAGTAGATGTCGCCGTCCACCTTGTAGGCGGCGCCGGAGGCCAGCAGCTTCTGGACGATCGGGACGATCCACGGGATCGACTCGACGGCGCCGATGTAGTGGGCCGGCGGGAGCATCCGCAGCGCGGTCATGTCCTCGCGGAACAGGGCCGTCTCGCGCTCGGCCAGGGCCGTCCAGTCCTGGCCGGTCTCGACCGCGCGGGCGAGCAGCGGGTCGTCGACGTCGGTGACGTTCTGGATGTACAGGACGTCGTGGCCGGCGTCCTTCCAGACGCGCTGCACCAGGTCGAACGCGTTGTAGGTGGCGGCGTGGCCCATGTGGGTCGCGTCGTAGGGCGTGATGCCGCAGACGTAGATCCGGGCGGTGCCGTCCTGCGGCACCACCTCGCGGACCGTGCCCGCTGCGGTGTCGTGGATACGGAGGGGGAGCCCCTGACCAGGCAGGGCGGGAACCTCGGAGGCGGGCCAGGCATGCATGGAAACAACTTTAACCTTGCGAACATTTGAAAGCCTAACCAGTACGAAAGATCGACTGGATTCGCTTCCCGGCGTTGCCCGACAGTTTCCCGACTGGTAGTGCGCGGGACCGGCCGGCGTGACGCCCGTGCCGTACCGGACCTGCCGTGCCGTACGGGACCCGGCGCCGGGCACGGGTGAGCGCCCGGTCGGCCCTGCCGCCGACCGGGCGCCCGGCGCCCCGGGGGACGCGGTCGGAGCCGCTACGACCGCTGCCAGAGGGCCGGCACGTTCGGCGGCTCCCAGCCCACCATGGCGGTGTGCGCCTGGAGGCAGGTGTAGGAGACGCCGGAGTAGGTGACGCGGTCGCCCGCCTTGTACGAGGTGCCCGCTGCCCAGGTCCCGCTCGGCGGCGGTGTGCTGGGCCCGCCGGTCGGGGTGGGGGTGGGGCTCGGCGTGCCGGGGGTCTGCGGGACGTCCAGCACGAAGTCGAAGCTCGCCTCGCGGGTCTGGCCGTTCTGGCGGACGTTCATCAGCAGCCGGGGGTCGTAGATGCTGTCCGTGCTGTTGCGCGGCTCGCCCGGGAAGTACAGCTGGGTGGTGACGATCGAGCGGCCGGGGGCCTGGAGCTTGACGTGCAGGTGCCGGGTGCGGCCCGGGTAGAGGCCGGGCACGATGGTGTCCAGCCGGTACGCGCCGTTGGCGTCGGTGAACTGGTGGCCGCGGAAGGTGTAGGTGACGTTGTCGTAGTTGCCGCCGTTGTCGGCCTGCCAGAAGTCCAGCAGCACCCCGGAGACGGGCCGGCAGGCGCGGCCGAAGACGTAGCCGCTGACGACCAGGTGGGTGCCGGGCCCGTCGTTGACCATCGAGCTGCGCAGCGGGGAGTTGGGCTTGAAGTAGGGACCCTCGATCTGCTCGACGGTGGGGGCGTCACCGTCGTGGCACTCGGGGGTGAGGCCGAGCGGTTCGCCGCTGTGGATCTGGTCCCGGGCCAGGGCCACTCCGCCGCCGACCAGCAGCGGGGCTGCCCCGAGCGCGGCGGCGGCCTTCAGGACGGTCTTGCGGCTGATCATGCCGTCGGGCGTGGGCATGCGCCGTCTCCTTCTCGTGAGGCGGGGAGGTGGGGGCGGCCCTTGCCATGGTGGGGGCATGACAAGGGCCGGACCGGCCGCCCGTCCGCGCGCGCCGGACCGGCCACCGGTGGCCAGCAGCAAAGTTACGGGCCGTCCGGCGCGACCGCGATGGACATGATCCGGGGATCGTGGTGATTTCCGTCGACCCCGGCCCGGAACTCCCCCGGGGTCATCCCGGTCTCCCGGCGGAAGAACCGGCAGAAGTACGCCGGATCGACGAAGCCCGCCTCCTTGGCGACCTGACGGATCGTCAAATCCGTGCAGGCGAGCAGCCGTTTGGCCTCCAGGGTCTGCTGGTGGCGGATCAGCCCGCCGGGGGTGCGGCCGGTGGCCTGCTTCACCAGGGTCTGCAGGTGCCCCGGGGAGACGCCGAGTTCCTGCGCGCTGGAGGCCACCGAGTGCCGCACCCCGCCCGGCCGGGCGATCAACCGGGTGAAGGCGGCCGCCACTTCGGCCGGGCGACTGGGCACCGCCGGGCGGTCGGCCGGGGCACAGGCGCGCAGTGCCCGAACGATCAGGATGTGCAGACTGGCCCGCAGCACCCCCTGGTAGCCGGGCGCCCTGGTCCGGTACTCGTGCTCCATGTCGGTGAGCAGCGCGTCGATCGCGTCGGCCTGCTCGCCGAGCGCGAGGGCGGGGCGGGTGGCCAGGGCCCGCAGGGCGGCGAGGTCCTGGGGGTGGCCGAGCAGGAAGTCCTCGTTGAACAGGACGACCCGGCCGGCCAGTTCCTCGGCGTCCGCCCAGTAGTGCACCTGGCCGGGGGTGATCACGCACAACTGCGGTGGCGCCAGCGGCCGGTGGACGAGGTCCAGGACGTGGGCGCCATGGCCGCCGGTGACGTGGACGATCTCGTAGAACGAGTGCCGGTGCGGGAATCCCGCCCGGGAGAGCGGGCCGATCGCGTCGAAACTGCCGACGGCGAAGGGGAGAAGGTGGGGCAGCGGGACCTGTAACCGGTGCAACGGCAGGTCCGGCGTGGTTCGGGGGGTGGGGGTGGTCCGTCGCACATCCATCGGAGCAGTGTGCGACCTGTTCCGGGGACAGGTCCAGACCATCTGTCGCCGTTTTCGAGAACCGGTCCAGACCACTGGTGGGTCAGGGCGGTCGGGAGCGGAATGCCCGGGCGGGCCGCGACCCCGGTCCGGACCGGAGCGCCGGGGCGGGCCCGCAGGCGCCCCGGCCGCACCGGCTACACCGTCCGCACTCGCTACACCGGCCGCACTCGCTACACCGGCGGCCAGGGGATCGCGGGCCAGTCCTCCGGCGGCAGCGGGTGCCGGCCGGAACCGCGCAATCCGGCCACCCGGGCCCGGGTGGCGTCCAGTTCGGCCGCCGTCAGGTGCGGGGCGAGCCGCTCGGCGAGCTCACCGTCCAACTGCTCGGCCAGCCTGGCCAGCACCTCCAGCGCCTCGACGGACAGCGGGTCCCCGGCCCAACCCCAGAGCAGGGTGCGCAGCTTGTCCTCGGTGTTGAAGGTGACGCCGTGGTCGATGCCGTACACCCGGCCGTCGGCGGCCGGGATCAGGTGGCCGCCCTTGCGGTCGGCGTTGTTCAGCACCGCGTCCAGGACGGCGAGCCGGCGCAGCCGCCGGTCGTCGTGGTGCACCAGCAGGGCCGTCCGCCCGCCCTCGACCTCGGCCCGGACGATCGGCAGCCAGCCCGCCTCCGGGCCGCGCGGGTCCTGCAGCGCCAGCAGCGGCTCGGCCCCCGGGTCCGGCTCGACCCACAGCTGCACCATGCCGACCCCGTGCGGGCCCTCGCGCAGCACGGTGGGCGGGATCAGCGCCCAGCCGGTCGCGGCCGACAGCTCGTACGCGGCGACCTCGCGCCCGGCCAGCGTGCCGTCGGGGAAGTCCCACAGCGGTCGCTCGCCGGCCACCGGCTTGTAGACGGCCTGCGCGCTCAGCGAGCCGTGCGCCACCGTGCAGTACAGCGCGGCGTTGGAGGCGTCGGTGAGCCGGCCGTGCACGGTCAGCTCGCCCTGGCGCAGCAGCGCGAGGGCCGTGGGCACGTCGGCGGCCAGCGCGGCGGCGGCCGACGGGTCGGCCTGCGGCGGAGTGTCGGTGTTCAGCGCCGGTAGCCGTTCGCGCGCGGGCACAGGTGGCCCTCCGGGTCGAGCGGAAGGTTGCAGAACGGGCAGGGCTTGCGGCCGGCCGCGACCAGGTCCAGCGCGCGCCTGGCGAAGACCCTGGCCATCGCGCCGGACAGCCGCACCCGCAGCATGTCCGGGCCGTTCTCGTCGTCGGTGAAGACCGCCTCGGCGGCCTCCTCCTCGTCCTCCTCGACCAGCGCCTGCGCCTCGACCACCAGGCAGGCGTCCACGCTGTCCCAGGCCAGGGCCATGGTGCCGACCCGGAACTCCTGCTCCAGCGGGAGGTCCAGCGGGGCGGTGTCGAGCAGGTCCTTCGGGGCGGCGGCCGGGATGGCGGCGTCGCCGCCGCTGCGCCGCAGCGCCTCGTCCAGGACCTCCTCGATGCGCTCGGCGAGCGCGGCGACCTGGGTCTTCTCCAGCAGCACGCTGGTGATCCGGCCCCGGGCGCTGGCCTGGAGGTAGAACGCCCGGGCACCGGGCTGGCCGACGGTGCCGGCCACGAACCGCTCGGGCTGGTCGTAGAAGAAGACCTGACGGGGCACGCTCTCGCTCCGGATCGTGTCGGTCGGCGCGGTTCCACAGGGGCTGGATCGCGGCCGGATGGACTCATCAGTCACCCTACGACCTTCGGGCTCCGGCCGGGGAGCCGAGCCGACGGCCGCGGGCGGGGTGGCACCCGGGGAAGCGGACGGTGCCGCCCGGACGGTGCCTCCCCGGGCGGCCCGTCGGCGGCGCGACTCAGACGGTGCCGCCGACCACCGCGTCGCCGGCCGGGGTGGCCTCGGCCGGACGGGGCCTGGGGGCGAGCGAGGCGAGGTCGCCGGTGTCACCCATCCTCAGCACGAAGGGCCGTTGGGCGGTGTAGCGGATCGCGGTGACCGAACAGGGCTCGACGCTGATCCGCTGGAAGTGGTCCAGGTGCAGCCCGAGCGCGTCGGCCACCACGGCCTTGATCACGTCCCCGTGCGAGCAGGCGACCCAGACCGCGTCCTCGCCGTGCTCGGCGGCGATCTTCCGGTTCCACTCGCGCACCGCGTCCACCGTGCGGTGGCTCAGCGCGCGCAGCGACTCCCCGCCGGGGAAGGCGGCCGCCGCGGCGTGGTCCTGCACCGTGCGCCAGAGCGGCTCCTTGGCCAGCTCGGCCAGCGGCCGGCCGGTCCAGTCGCCGTAGTCGCACTCCCCCAGCCGCTCGTCCTCGGTCGGCGGGCCCAGCTCGGGACGGACCGCCAGCAGCGGCTCCAGCGTCTGCCGGCAGCGCTCCAACGGGCTGCTGACCGCCTGCACCAGCGGGATGCCGGCCAGCCGACCGGCGAGCGCGGCGGCCTGCGCCCGACCGGTGTCGTCGAGGTCCACGCCGGGCGTCCAACCGGCCAGGATTCCGGCGGTGTTCGCGGTGGAGCGGCCGTGACGGACGAGCAGCAGCGTGGGCATGGGGTCAGCCTACGGCCTCCGGGCTCCGCGGTGGGCCCCGCTCTCCCTGCCGGACGTCCCGCCCGGTGGGCCTCGGGCCTGTCTCCTGGGTTTCGTCGGATCAGGCAAGGATCCAGGAGACAGACCCTGGTTGCCCCGGATCCGTGCCGGTCGGCCCCGCCCGGGTGACAATGGCCCCCATGATCGTCCACTGCGCCGCCTACCACGACGGCCGCCGGATCGAGGCCCCCGAGGATCCCGCCGGCGCGCTCGCCGCCGCCCGCGCGGCCGGTCCGGGCGGCTTCGTCTGGATAGGCCTGTTCGAGCCCACCACCGAGGAACTCGGCCGCGTCGGAAAGGAGTTCGCACTGCACCCGCTGGCCGTCGAGGACGCCGTCAGCGCCCACCAGCGCCCCAAGGTGGAGGCCTACCAGGGCTCGCTGTTCGTCGCTCTGAAGACCCTCGGCTACCACCCCGGCGGGCACGTCGTCACGGTCGGCGAGGTGATGGTCTTCCTCGGCCCGGACTTCGTGATGACCGTCCGGCACGGCGAGGACAGTCCGCTCAGCGGCCTGCGGGCCGCCCTGGAACAGGATCCCGAGCAACTGCGGTACGGGCCCAGCTCGGTGCTGCACCAGGTCTGCGACACCATCGTGGACGGCTACGTGGACGTGGCGGCCGCGCTCCAGTCCGACCTGGACGAGCTGGAGGCGGACATCTTCTCCCCCGGCCGGGTCGGCAGCGACACCGCCGGCCGGATCTACGGCTACAAGCGCCAGGTGATGTCCGTACGCCGGGCCGTCGGCCCGCTGGTGGAGCCGATGCTGGCCCTGGAGCGCGGCGCCCGCTTCGTCCGCCCCGAGACCGCGCCCTACCTGCGGGACGTCGCCGACCACGTGGCCCGGGTGAACGACCAGGTGGAGGGCATGGACCGGCTGCTGTCCGACATCCTGAACGCCAACCTGGCGCAGGTCAGCGTCCAGCAGAACAACGACATGCGGAAGATCTCGGCCTGGGCGGCGCTGGCCGCCGTACCGACGATGATCGCGGGCATCTACGGGATGAACTTCGAGCACATGCCCGAGCTGCGCCAGGTCTGGGGGTACCCGGCGGTGCTGGTGCTGATGCTGGTGGTCTGCCTGGTGCTGCACCGGGTGTTCAAGCGGCACGACTGGCTGTAGTGCCGCTTGACGACCGGCCACCGGGCGGGCCGGTCAGGCCAGGCCGGCCCGCTCCAGCGCCTCGACGCCGGTGCGCAGCGCCCGGATCCGCTCGTCCAGGGTGAAGCCGGACGGGGCCAGGGTGAGCGTGGTGACGCCGGCGTCGGCGTAGGCCTGCATCCGGTCGGCGATCCGGGCGGTGTCGCCGATCAGCGAGGTGGCGTCGATCAGGTCGTGCGGGACGGCGGCCGCGGCGCCCGCGTAGTCCCTGGCCAGGTACTTCTCCTGGACCTCGTCGGCGGCCTGCTCGTAGCCCATCCGCCGGGCGAGCTGGTTGTAGAAGTTCTTCTCCTTGCTGCCCATGCCGCCGATGTAGAGCGCGGCGTAGGAGCGCAGGCCGTCGACCCCGGCCTTGATGTCCTCGCCGACGGCGAGGTTCACCGTCGGGCAGAGGTCGAAGCCCTCCAGCGTCTTCCCGGCCTTGGCGCGGCCCGCCGTCAGCGGGTCGAGGGAGAGCGCGGAGTGCTCGGGCGAGAAGAAGATGCCGAGCCAGCCGTCGGCGATCTCACCGGTCAGCTCCAGGTTCTTCGGACCGATCGCGGCGATGTACAGCGGGATGTGCTCGCGCACCGGGTGCACGGTGAGCTTGATCGGCTTGCCGGGGCCGCCGGGCAGCGGCAGCGTCCAGTTGGCGCCCTCGTGCACCAGGCGCTCGCGGGACATCGCCTTGCGGATGATCTCCACGTACTCGCGGGTGCGGGCGAGCGGCTTGTCGAACTTCACGCCGTACCAGCCCTCGGACACCTGCGGGCCGGAGACGCCGAGGCCGAGCCGGAACCGGCCGCCGGACAGGGTGTCCAGGGTGGCGGCGGTCATCGCGGTCATCGCCGGGGTACGCGCCGGGATCTGGAAGATGGCCGAGCCGACGTCGATCCGCTCGGTCTTCGCGGCGACGAAGCTGAGCACCGTCGCGGCGTCCGAGCCGTACGCCTCCGCCGCCCAGCAGACGGAGTAGCCGAGCCGGTCCGCCTCCTGGGCCACGGCGATGTTGTCGGCGTCCATGCCGAGTCCCCAGTAGCCGAGGTTGATCCCGAGTCGCATCTGCCGCACCTTCCAGTGGGTTGGGGTTGTGGCGAGGGTAACCGCGCCCGCGCCGGACATGCTACTGACCGGTAGGGGTGGTCTGGGTCACAGTCGCGCGGGTTCGTGCCGCAGTGATCGTTCTGCGGGTCTGCACCCCTGTCCGGGCCCCGACCGCTACGCTCGGCCGGGGCGGGGAGCACTCTCCCCACCTGCGCGTTTACACGGCTTCCGGGGCTCCCGGGGCCACCGGCCAGTGAAGGGCCCGTCCGATGGACAAGCGTCACCTCGGCCGTACCGGCCTGCAGGTCTCCCGGCTCGGCCTCGGCACCATGACCTGGGGCCGGGACACCGACGAGCAGGAGGCCGCGGAGCAGCTCAAGGAGTTCGTCGACGCCGGCGGCAACCTGGTCGACACCGCCGACGTGTACGCGGACGGCGGCGCCGAGTACCTGATCTCCCGGCTCACCGACAACCTGATCCCGCGCTCCGAACTCGTCATCGCCACCAAGGCCGGCAGCGCCCCCGAGTCCGCCCGCCGCTTCGACGGCTCGCGCGGCCACCTGCTCGCCGCCCTGGACGCCTCGCTGCGCCGGCTCGGCACGGACCACGTCGACCTGTGGCAGGTGCACTCCTTCGACCCGGCCACCCCGGTCGAGGAGACGCTCAACGCCCTCGACATCGCCGTCTCCTCCGGGCGCGCCCGCTACGTCGGGGTCTGCGACTTCAGCGGCTGGCAGCTCGCCAAGGCCGCCACCTGGCAGCACGCCCACCACGGACGGGTGCCGCTGGCCGGGGCGCAGCTGGAGTACTCGCTGCTCCAGCGCGGCATCGAGCGGGAGGCCCTGCCCGCCGCGCTGGACGCCGGGGTCGGGGTGCTGGCCGGCTCGCCGCTCGGGCGCGGGGTGCTCACCGGCAAGTACCGGCACGGCATCCCGCAGGACTCGCGCGGCGCCTCGCCGTACCTGACCGGGTTCGTCCAGCCCTACCTCGGAGAGCGCTCGCGGCGGATCGTGGACGCCCTCGCCACCGCCGCCGACGGGCTCGCCAGCACCCCGCTGGAGGTCGCGCTGGCCTGGGTCCGGGACCGGCCCGGGGTGGCGAGCGCCCTGGTCGGGGCGCGGACGGTGGCCCAGCTGCAGGCGGCGCTGTCGGTGGAGGCGCTTACGCTTCCGGATGAGATCCGTGGCGCGCTGGACGACATCTCGTCGCCGGTGCACCACTACCCGGACCAGGGGTGGACCGAGCTGTGACCCCGGGCCCGGGTTGTCGAGCAGAACCTGCAGTGGAGTGACCTTTGGAGCGGACGACGATGACTGACACGGGGAACGGCGCTCCGGAGGTGACCGACGGGGCCCAGCTGACCCCGGAGGAGAAGGCCGCGAAGGTCGCCGAGCTGGCACGGCGGATGCGGGAGATCGCCGCCCAGGGGCCCGGGGCCGCGGCCCCGGCCGCACGGATCCCCGCGCCGCAGGCCTCGGGGCCGCAGGCGTCGGGGCCCGCGGGGGCAGAGTCCGCCGCGTCCGGACCGCGGGCTCCTGCGGCGGCCGCCCCGGCCGCCGCCACCCCCGCCGCCGCGGTGCCCGAGCGGCAGCACGGCGACGCGCTGCACGCCACCGCCGAGGTGCTGGCCGCCGGCGGCGCCCCGGCCGAGCTGGCGGCCGCCGCCGTGGCCGCGCTCGGCGAGGAGGCCCCCGAGCGGCTGCGCGACGACCCGTGGGCGGTGCTGGGCCTGCCCGGCGTCCGACCCGAGCACGCGGACGGCTTCGCCCAGAAGCTGCTCGGCCCCGATGCCGCCCCGGGCGACGAGCGCCGCGCCCGGGCGCTGGTGCCGTGGCTGCTGGAGCAGGCGGCGCTGCGCGGGCACTCGGCCCTGGAACTGCCCGAGGTCGCGGCCGGGCTCACCCGGCTCCGGATGCCCGACCCGGCCACCGCGATCCAGGCCGCCGTCGCGGACGGGCGGGTGCTGCCCTTCCAGGAGGAGCTGACCGGCGCCGAGGCGCACACGCCGGGCGGCGACGAGGACGAGGCGCCGACCCGCACGCTGCTCGCGCTGGAGGGGCTGGCGATGGCCGAGGACAGCCTCGCCGAGAAGCTGCTCCAGCTGATGGCCACCTTCGTACCGGGCGAGGACCCGCAGGAGGCCGAGGGCTCCGAGGAGGCCGAGGTCCCCGACGGGACCGGGGCCGAGGACAAGGCCGAGGACGGGGCCGGGGCCGGGGCCGGCGAAGCGGCCGCCCCCGCCGAGGGCTCCGCCGAGCAGACCCCCGTCGACCCCGGCCCGACCGCCTGGGCGGCCGCCGCCGGGGCCGCACCGTCCTCCTCCGCGACCGCCCTGGTCAAGGCCGTCGCCGAGCACGCCCTGGTGCTGCACACCGGCGGCGAGGCGGCCCGCGCCGAGCCGGCCGCGCTGGTCACTGCCGCCCGCGGCCTCGGGCTGCGGGCCTGGGCCGCCACCTGGACCGACCAGGGCCGGGACTCGCTCGCCGCGCTCGCCGGCCCGGGCGCCGGTGGTGAGGCCCCCGTGGTCACCCTCGCCGACCTGCTCTCCGGCGCCGCCGGCCCCGGCCGCGCCCCGGACGGCACGCTCGCCCTCGACCTGCTGGTCGTGCTGGACGCCCCGCTGCTGGACGTCGAACTGGCCGCCACCGTCCTGGAGTCGCTGGCCGACGGCACCCGGCTGGTGCTCAGCGGCGACCCGGGCCAGCTCTGGTCGGCCGGCCCCGGCCGGTTCTTCGCCGACCTGCTGGCCGCCAAGGCCTGCCCGGCGGTCGCCTCCCGCACCCCGGACTTCGGCCCGATCGGCGAGTTGGTCTCCGGTGTCGGCATCGGCGAGCTCCAGCCGGTCGAGGCGCCGGACAAGGAGGTGGTCATCCTGACCGCCAAGGACGCCGGCGAGGCCGTCCACCGGGCCGTCCAGCTGCTCACCGACTCCATCCCGCGCGCGCTGGGCATCCCGGTCGAGCAGGTGGTGCTGCTCACCCCGGGCCACGGCGGCCCGGCCGGCACCCGCGCGCTGAACGCCGCCGCCAAGGCCAGGCTCAACCCCGGCCCCGGCCGGTTCGGCGGCTTCGACCCGGGCGACCGGGTGGTCGACTCCCCCACCCCCGGCGTCACCCGCCCGGCCCGGGTGCTGGACGGCGACGCCACCGGTCTGCACCTGGAGTACGCCGACGGCTCGCGCCGGACCGTCCCGCCCGCCGAGGCCGCCCGGCTGCGGCACGGCTGGGCGCTGACCGTCCACCAGGCCCTCGGCCGGCGCTGGCCGGGCGCGGTGGTGGTGCTTCCGGAGGACGCCGCCCCCGCCCTGACCCGGCAGTGGGTCTACACCGCCTTCGGCCGCGGCGAGCGGCACCTGTCCGTGGTGCACGCGGCGGGCCCGGCGCTCGCCCAGGCCGTCGCCGAGCGCCAGGCGCAGCCGCGCACCACCCGGCTGCGGGCGGTCCTCGCCGAGAACACCGCGGCCTCGGAGTACTGAGGCGCAAACGCACGACGGGCGGGCCCCGGTGATCCCGGGCCCGCCCGTCGGCCGTCTTCCGGACGGCGTCAGTCGTCCGGGTCCTCGTCGTCGTAGACCTCGCTCACGTCGAACCGGCAGATCAGCAGCTGCGGATCGGCGTGCTCGAAGGGTTCCGGCAGCCACTCGCCCGGCTCCGTCGGCTCGGCGGCCGCGACCCAGAGCGTCGAGTCGGCCTCCTCCAGGCCGAACTCCTCGCTGCGGGCGGCGATCTCGTCGGGCTCGTACTCGCCGAACAGCACGCCGATCGCGGCGTTCACCCCGCCCGCGCCGGCCCCGCCCGGGGTCAGCGACTCGTCCAGCCGCTCGGCCTGGGCACGCAGCCGCTTGGAATCGACGACGTGGTAGTCGCGGCGGATCAACACGCTGATCGCCTCGGGCTGTTCGGGGCCGTGGTACCCGCCGGGCCCCTCGTCCCCCGGGATCTCGAAGGGCGTGACCTCGTCGTAGGCCTCGTACAGGAGCTGGTCGTAGGCGATGGCCGCCGTCGCGAGCTGCTCGTAGGCGGCGGAAACGGCCGGATCGTCGGCTGCGTTGGGGCTTGACACCGCTTCCAGATGACGGTCGATGGCGGCCTTGACCGCCTCAGCGGCGGCGCGTACCTCGGCAATGGTGGGCTGCGCGGCATCAGACATGGTGCAGACGCTATCTCCCCGCGACGCCGGTACGCACAGCGGTTGTCATCTACACCCGCGATTTCACCGCAACTTCCCCCCTGATGTCCGATCCATTCCCTTTCGTCCTCGCGTGGCACCGGCGCGAAGCGGGCGCGGAGGGCGCGCACCGGGGCCGTCCGGGTGCCGCTTCGCGCGCCGGGATCGGGGTATCCCCTCCACAGTGGCAACGGGGCTGATGCACTGTCAGTCGACGGGCCCGGGTGGCACCCCCTCGGGCCGCCGCTCCCCCGCGGGAGGACGGCCGGAAACACCCGGGCCGCCCGTCCGGGGCAGGCCGTAGGCTTGCCCTTCAGGTGATCTCCAGGAGGAGCGTTTTGATCCCACGGAAGCCGGTCCGGCAGCCGGAGTACGAGTACCAGTCCCTGCGCATGCCGCGCGGCACCACCCGCAACGCGGCACGCCAACTACTCACCGAGCACGCCGAGTACGGGCACTGGGAGCTCGACCGGCTCAGGCTGTTCCCCGACGGCAGCCGGACGGTCCGGCTGAAGCGGCGGATCATCCGGCAGGTCCGGAGCTGGTGACGGGCGGGGCACCGTGCCCCCTGGCGGAACCCACACCGAGCTTTCACGCACCCGCGGCCGCCGTTGCCCGGCGGCCGCGGGTGCGCCGTTCCCACGGCCGGTGCGCACCGCCCTGGCGCGGCTCGCACCGCGGGGCCCGTCCTCGGACTCGCCCCGCGGGCGCGAGTCCGACGACGGGCCCCGATCCCCGGCCGAGCGGGTCAGCGGACGCCGGCGCGGGCCCGGCGGTAGAGCACGCCACCGCCGAGCAGCAGCGCGAGACCGGCGGCCCCGAGCAGCTCGACGTTCCCGGCACCGGTGGAGGCCAGCTGAGCGGCCGGAGCCGCGGCGGGCGCCGCGACGGCGGTCTCGGCGGCGGTGTCCGGAGCGCCGGTGCGCGCGACGTTCGGCACCTCCTCGGCGGAGACCTGCGGCGGGGTCGGGCAGGCCTCGGCGCAGCCCTCGGCCGGCGGGGCCGGGGTGACCGGGACGGCCTCCTCGACGTTGGCGCACTCGTTGCCGAAGGCCGGGTTGCCGACACCGGCCACGTTCGCCGAGTTGCCGCAGGCGTTGACCGGGACGTCGACCGGCGCCTGGACGCTGTTGCCGGAGAGCACGCCCGGCGAGTTGGCGGCGACACCGGAGGCGCTCGCACCCGGCACCGTGGCGGCGTCCGGGATGCCCGCGGTACCCGGGATGCCCGTGGTGCCGGGGACTCCGGCGGTGCCGGGGATCCCACTCGTACCCGGGATACCGCTGGTGCCCGGGATCCCGCTGGTACCCGGAATCCCGGTGGCGCCGGAACCGCCGGTGCCGCTGCCGGCCTGGCCGCTGCCGGTGGCGCCCGAGCCGCCGGGCTGGCTGCCCTGGGAGGGCTTGGACGCGTGGTGACCCCCGCCGCCGTTGACGTTGGCGCAGTGGTTGCCGAAGGACGGGTTCAGCAGACCGACCACGTCGAGCGTGTTACCGCAGGCGTTGATCGGCACCTCGATCGGCACCTGCACCGAGTTGCCCGAGACGACGCCCGCCGAACCGGCGGCGACCCCCTGTGCCTCGGTTCCCCCCGCGTAGGCGTAGCCGGCGGTCGAGGCCAGCACACTGCCGGTGGCCACGGCCGTGAGGATCCCCTTCTTGGCTACATTCCTCATGTTTTCCCCTGACATTTCGAGACGACGTGTCGACCTTGACGTGAACCTTCAAAACAGTCGGAATTTCGGTAGATCCGTAAATCACGCAAGGGCTTCGACTGCACACGAGTTAACGAGGGGCCAACGGGGAGGTTGAGTCGAACGAATCGGCTTCACCCGATCGAGCGATTGTGTCGGACCCCGTGTATCCGTCGGGGACGCGAACGCCCCCGGTACGGCGCGTCCGCCGCCCGGGGGCCGGGTCGAATCGGCTCAACAGGCCTCGCTGGCCCGGAGGTCGACTCAGACGTTGGCGCAGTGGTTGCCGAACGCCGGGTTCAGCACGCCGACGACGCTGATGGTGTTGCCGCAGACGTTGACCGGGATGTGCACCGGGACCTGGACCTGGTTGCCGGAGAGGACACCCGGGGAACCGGCGG
Organism: Kitasatospora sp. NPDC048286; assembly: GCF_043201735.1. Lineage (NCBI taxonomy): Bacteria > Bacillati > Actinomycetota > Actinomycetes > Kitasatosporales > Streptomycetaceae > Kitasatospora > Kitasatospora sp. NPDC048286. Next base: position 5,455 of record NZ_JBICZE010000006.1, on the reverse strand, counting down.
CCACACCCTCGGCGCCGGCGTAAGCCGACGCGACACCGGCGGCGGCGAGCACCAGGCCACCGGTGGCGGCGGTGACAGCGGCGATCTTCTTGACCTTCATCATTCCTCCTGTATGGACAACGCAACCCGTTCGGCGGGCTGCACAGGGATGAACGACGCTGCGGCAAACGGGGTACGGAACGGATCTCCCATTCACTCGCAGCGGTGAGGCCTCGCACAAATGATCAGCCTGGAATTTCCTGCAGAATCGCTTCTGTCGATCTTCTGTTTCCCATCCCACAATCATCAGCTCGGACAATGCGGTCGGCCCGCTCCCGAAGCTCCGGGAACGGGCCGACCCAGTCGCCTGATCAGGCCTCCGGCAGTGCCCTCAGCTGGGCACCCGGCACGCGCTCAGCAGGCGTCGATGAAGCGGTCCAGCACCCGGGCGCCGAACTTCAGGCCGTCCACCGGCACCCGCTCGTCCACCCCGTGGAACATCCCGGCGAAGTCCAGCTCCGGCGGCAGCTGGAGCGGCGCGAAGCCGAAGCAGCGGATGCCCAGGTCCTGGAAGGACTTGGCGTCCGTCCCGCCCGACAGGCAGTACGGCACCGCGCGGGCGATCGGGTCCTCGGCGCGCAGCGCGGTCTGCATCGCCTCGACGAGCGCACCGTCGAAGCCGGTCTCGATCGCCTTGTCCGAGTGCAGGCTCTCGCGCTTCACGCGCGGGCCGAGCACGCTGTCCAGCTCGGCCAGGAACTCCTCCTCGTAGCCGGGCAGGAAGCGCCCGTCCACGTGCGCGGTGGCCTGACCGGGGATCACGTTCACCTTGTAGCCCGCGCCGAGCATGGTCGGCTGGGCGGTGTTGCGCAGCGTGGTGCCGATCATCTTGGCGATGCCGCCGAGCACGCGCAGCGTCTCGTCCATGTTCTCCGGGTCCAGCTCGACCCCGAGCGCGTCCGACAGCTCGTCCAGGAAGGCCCGGACGGTCTTGGTGATCCGCAGCGGGAACTGGTGCCGGCCGAGCCGGGCGACCGCCTCGCACAGCTCGGTGATCGCGTTGTCGTCGTTCTCCATCGAGCCGTGGCCGGCCCGGCCCTCGACCGTCAGGCGCATCCAGTGCATGCCCTTCTCGGCCGTCTCCACCAGGTAGAGGCGGACCTGGTCGTTGACGGTGAAGGAGAAGCCGCCGACCTCGCCGATCGCCTCGGTCACGCCCTCGAACAGCCCCGGGTGCTTGTCCACCAGGAAGCGCGCCCCGTAGGTGCCGCCGGCCTCCTCGTCGGCGAGGAAGGCCAGCACGATGTCGCGCGGGGGCTTGCGCCCGGTGCGCAGCCGGTCGCGGATGACCGCCAGGGTCATCGCGTCCATGTCCTTCATGTCGACCGCGCCGCGCCCCCAGACGCAGCCGTCCGCGATCTCGCCGCCGAACGGGTCGTACGTCCAGTCCACGGCGTTGGCCGGCACCACGTCGGTGTGGCCGTGGATCAGCAGGCCCGGGCGGGAGCGGTCCTCGCCCTCGATCCGGACCACGGTGGAGGCCCTCCCCTTGGCCGACTCGAAGATCTTCGGCTCCAGCCCGAACTCGGCGAGCTGTTCGGCCACGTACTCGGCGGCCTTCCGCTCGCCCGGCCCGGAGCCGTCCCCGTAGTTGCTGGTGTCGATCCGGATCAGATCGCGACAGATCTCGGCGACCTCCGACTCAGCCGTCACCTTCGGCGCCGCCGACTCGCTCCGCTCGCTCACGGTCACTCCTCGTCTTGGGCCCGCACCGACGCACCAGCGCGCCACCCCCGGGACCTGCACCCGGGCCGTACGAGCACGTCCGCCCATCCTCCCCCAGCCCCCGATCCCGATCCACCCCCCGCACGCTCCCGAAACCCCCTGGTCACGCCCCCGCCACACGCCGCCCCTTGCCCCCGCCACCGGCCCCGCCGGTCCTCCGGGAACCGTTTTGGGACCCCAAGCCGATCTTTGCTACAGTTACATCTGTCAGCGCGACGGACGAGAGATCGGAAGCCGCGAGGACGACACCCGGTCCGGGTGGCGGAATGGCAGACGCGCTAGCTTGAGGTGCTAGTGCCCTTTATCGGGCGTGGGGGTTCAAGTCCCCCCTCGGACACCAACGAAAGGCCCCAGTTGATCTGGGGCCTTTCTGCTTTTCGGCTCCGGCTTTCTCCGCGTTCCTCAGCGTTCCTCCGCGAACGGGAGGATCCCCCTCGGGGTCCGCGGGGACTCCGAGGGGGATCCGAGGGGACTCCGAGGGGGATCCGAGGGTCAGGTCACTCCTTGGTCCAGGTGGCGCCCGCGCCCGTGAAGGAACCGTAGACGCCGGTCTCGTCGGCCCAGATCCAGAAGTCTGCGTGCGAGAGCCCGTCGGGGCTGACGGAGGACTGGGTGCTGGCGACGCCGGCACCGTTCTCGTTGGCGATGAACTGACCCTTGCCGAAGGACGCGTCCAGGCCCTCCTGGGCCGAGGCCAGGCCGGCGCAACCGATCACCAGCGGGACGGTGAGGGCGCTGACGGCCAGGACACGCTTGAAAGCACGCATGCAGATCTCCTCCACGGAGTTTCGGGGTTCGAAGGCGGCGGTGCCGTTCCGCACCCCCGCGACTTCAGAGAGCCACGCCCCGCATCCCGCCGCAACCGACGCCGGAACCCGTACGGCCCTTACGCCCCGTCAGAATCGCCGCTCCTACCAGCGGAAATACAGTTCGTATGCCCATTTCTGAGGATCAGTCGGCTGGAGCATACCCTCGCCACTCTCCGCTCCGGCTCGGACGTGGACGGCCGGGGCCAGGGCCGGGGACGGGGGCCGGGCGTCAGCCGACTTCCACCGCCTCCGTTCGGCCGGTCGGGTCGGTCTGCTGCCTCGGCCGCCCGCGCAGCCACTCCGCGGTGATGAAGGCCGCCACCGTGGACACGATCAGCAGCGGCATCGAGTTCGCCGCCTCACCGCCGAGCAGGGCCTCGGCGAGGACGGCGCTGGTGACTGGCAGGCCGGTGACGGCGGCGCCGGAGGCCGCCAGGCCGACGGCCAGGGCCGGCGCGGTGCCGAAGCCGGGCAGCGGTGCGCAGGCCATGCCGAGGGCCGCCCCGAGCAGGAGCGCCGGGAAGATCGGGCCTCCGCGCAGGCTTCCGAGGGCGATCGACCAGCCCAGCCCCTTGCAGAGCGCGAGGGCGAGCAGCGCGGCGATCGACCAGGCGGCCGGGTCGGCGGCGAGCGCGGCCAGGGTGGCCTGTCCGGAGAGCGCGGCCTCTTCCGGGGAGCGCCCGGTGAGCAGGGCGTACGCGGCGAGGCAGCCTCCGACCGCGACCGCGCACAGCACGGTGCGCACGGCGGTCTGCCGGGCGGTGCCGGTCGTGGTGAGGGCCTTCACCCGGTGGCCGACGTTCTGGCCGACCACGCAGAACAGGGCGATCGCGACGGCCAGCGGGACGCCCCAGAGGAAGTCCGCCACGTCCGGCACCCCGCTCTTCGGCACGTGCGGCAGCGACAGCGCGCCGATCGCCAGGCCGGTCCAGTGGCCGAAGCCGGTGAAGATCAGCGCACCGACCCCGCTGGCCAGCAGGCTGGGCAGGATCAGCGCGATCAGCTGCGGGCCGCCCAGCCCGGCCGCCTCGATCACCATCACGGCGGCCACCAGCGGGCTGCCGAAGATGGTGGAGATCGCCGCCGCCGCACCCGCCGTGCCCAACACCGCGAACAGCTGCGGATGTTCGGCCCGCCTGGCGGACCGGACGGTGAGCAGGGCGAGCCCGCCGCCGAGCGCCATCAGCGGCGCCTCCGGGCCAAGCACCACGCCGAGCGGCAGGCCGGCGAGCGCGGCCAGCACCACACCGGGGACGGCGACCGGCGGGGTGGGCGGGCCGCCGAGCCCGTCCACCGGGACGTGGCCGCCGCGCCCGGGCAGCCGGGTCACGATCGGGGCGAGCAGCAGGCCGGCCAGAAACAGCGCGGGCAACGGCCACCACCAGGGGGCGCGCCCGTAGCCGGCCGCCGTCGGCAGGCTCTCCCAGACCCAGTGCTGGAGTTCGTGCTCCAGGCTGACGAAGCCGAACGCGGCCAGCGAGACCGGGACGCCGACCAGCCCGGAGAGCAGCAGCAGGCGGAGGTAGCCCCGGTGCCTCAGCACTTCGTGCAGGGTCGGACCGCCGTCCGGCTGCCGGGACGTCGTCGGCATCGCCGCTCCCTCGCGCTCCCGGGCCGCCCGCTGCCCGGGAGGCCGCGTCCTGCGACCGAGTCTCGCCCGGAGCCGGGAGCCCCGCACGGCGCACGGGCCGTCAGCGGGGCCGCGGCGGACCCGGCTGCTCCGATCGGGTGAGGGCGGGGGTGACGGACGGGTGGGGGCGAGGGTGGCGGCCCGGGTGGGGGGTCAGACCTGGCGGGCGTCGGTGCCCAGCGCGCTCTCGATGCCCTGGACCATCCGCCACAGCGGCGCCCGGCGGCTGGCGACCAGGACCACAACGTCTTCGGACTCGCCCTCGGCGGCGCCCTCGGCCGGGCGGTCGCCCCAGGTGCCGGTGACGAAGGCCATCGCCGCGTCCACCTCGACCACCCAGTCGCTCTCCCCGCCCGAGCGCAGCCAGGTGCGCAGGGCGTGGTTGTGCGCGGCGACGACGGCGGCGGCGATCACGTCCGCCCGCAGCGGGCCGTCCGGGCGGTCGGCGAAGCGGCCGCGCAGGTACGCGGCGAGGGTGTGCTCGTAGCGCCAGACCACGGACAGCTCGTACGCCCGCAGGCCGGGCACCCTGCGGGTCAGCCGGTAGCGCTGGACGGAGAAGGAGGGCTGCTCGGCGTACATCCGCAGGACCAGGCGGGCGGCGTCGCAGGCGTGCCTGACCGGGTCCTCCTCGCCGGTGCCGGACTCCAGGAACTCCGTCATCTCGGCGAGGCTGCGCTCGTGGTCGGGGAAGACCACGTCCTCCTTGGCCGGGAAGTAGCGGAAGAAGGAGCGCCGGCCGACGCCGGCCAGCGACACGATGTCGTCGACGGTCGTCTGTTCGAAGCCGCGCTCCAGGAAGAGCTCGAAGGCCGCGGCCACCAGCGCCTCGCGCATCGCCGGCTTCGAGGGCCCGTCGTTCATGGGCTGGTCCTGCTCTTCCTTCTCGCTCATTCACCGGAACTTAGCATCGGGAGGATGCGTCGGCCCCCGACGGCCGGGCGGCTGACCGGCCCGGCCGTCGGGGGTGTGTCGGCGCGGGTTACGGGAGGTTGCGGGCCATCACGATCCGCTGGACCTGGTTGGTCCCCTCGTAGATCTGCGTGATCTTCGCGTCCCGCATCATCCGCTCCACCGGATAGTCCCGGGTGTACCCGTACCCACCCAGCAACTGCACCGCGTCCGTCGCGATCTCCATCGCCGCGTCCGACGCGTAACACTTCGCCGCCGCACCGAAGAACGTCAGATCCGCGTCCCCACGCTGCGACTTCGCCGCCGCGACATACGTCATCTGACGCGCCGCCTCCAGCTT